>NZ_JACLQX010000015.1:0-55257 GCF_016648925.1 Streptococcus parasanguinis
GAGCCCACTCAACCACTGCGTCTTGCTCGACAATCCAAAAACAATTAAGAGGCTAGGACTTTTGTCCCAGCCTCTTTATGGATAGATTTAGGAATCTTTTCTTACTCGTAAAATACTAACAGAAAGAACCGCCAGTAAGACACCCATGACAAGAACAACCGGTGTCATCTTCTCACCTGTACTTGGAAGAACTTTTTTCTTACCAGGTTTTGGTGCTTCTTCTTTGACAGAAGTTGATGATGAGCTTGATGAAGTACTAGAACTTGACGAAGATCTAGAACTTGATGAAGACGATGAACTTGACGAAGAGCTAGAACTTGATGAAGACGATGAACTTGATGAAGAGCTAGAACTTGATGAAGACGATGAACTTGATGAGGATGTTGTGCTAGGTGTCGGTGGGGTTTGTTCTTTCTCACCTAATCCTTCGCCAGATCCTGTTTCCAATCGCACCTCACGGGTTAAACTACGCGGTGCTGGGAAATTGGTTGCCGTCCATTTTAATGTATTATGGACAATATCACCGACTTTAGTTCCAGGAGCTACTTTTGTAGAATATTCAATATACATTGGCCAATTGTAATTATCACCAAATTCAATTGTAAAACCAATGATCTTTCCATCTGCATTCTTATCGAAAACAGCTTTTTTAGTAAAGTTATCCAGAACTGGAAGATTTAAAATCTGCGCTTCGTTCTTGATGCCACCTGCTACAGGATTATACCGAACAGCACGCAAGCTACCTTCAACTAGAGTTAAACCATCTCCAAATTGGTCTTTAATGACCATTCCACGAAGCATATCTTGGCGGGCATTTAAGATAATTCGCCATTTAATAATGGTTGGATCAGACTTATCTTGGTAGCCATATTTCATCTCATAGTCTCCAGCTTCTCCATCAGTCTTTTCATAATTCAATGAAAAATCTGTATTTCCTAGTTTAAACTGGATTGGAGATGTTTTTGTAACCACTTCTGAGTCTACTTTTACATCAAAATGAAGAGCAACTCGCTTGTTAAGTGGATGAGATGCGAAATAATCATTAAAGGTAACGGTCACTGTTTTCTTACCTGTATCAACGACAGCTTTCCCCACAGTTTGACCATTTGATTGGCCTTCCTCAAGAACATTGAATTCCAATGCTGTGTAGAGGGTTAATTCTTTTGGTAAGCTAATTGTTAAAGTATCACCAGCTTGAATGGCTTGCGAATCAGGGAAGGTCAAAGAAATGCTTGCTGACAATTTTTCATTCGTCAACACCTTGCTGCCATTCGTTAAAGGATTGCCATCTTTCGTTAAACTTGCTGTCTGTGTATAAGATGAGACTTCTGCGGCCTGAATTGTTTTAGTCAAACCAGCTGTGAATAGAATCGTTAGCACTAAGACAAGTGACCATACAATTTGACGGACCTGTTTCATATATACCTCCTCTGCTCGCCTATTTGCGAGCCATGTTTTTTACAAGGTTAAAGTCCGATTTCTGCTTGAACAACTGCAGCAATGGTATCTACATAGTAGTCCACTTCTTCATGTGTAGGTGCTTCTGCCATCACACGAAGGAGGGGTTCAGTTCCACTTGGACGCACGAGGATGCGTCCATTTCCTGCCATTTCCGCTTCCATTTTTTCAATGATTTCACGAATAGCAGGCACTTCCATCGCCTTGTCTTTCATGCTATTTTCAACCCGGATATTGACGAGTTTTTGTGGATAAATGGTTACTTCAGCAGCCAATTCAGATAATTTCTTGCCGGTTTCTTGCATGATTTTAGTCAATTGAACGCCTGTTAATTGACCATCACCAGTTGTATTGTAATCCATGATGACTACGTGACCAGATTGTTCACCACCAAGATTGTATCCTGATTTGCGCATCTCTTCGACCACATAACGATCTCCAACAGCTGTGATTTCTTTTTGAATCCCCTTCGCATCCAATGCCTTGTGGAAGCCGAGATTAGACATGACGGTTGTGACGATCGTATTTTTTTCGAGCAAGCCTTTGCTTGAAAGATAAGAACCGATGATGTACATGATCTTATCTCCGTCTACAATCTCTCCATTTTCATCAACAGCAATCAAGCGATCGCTGTCTCCGTCAAAGGCAAGACCAATCGCTGCGCCTACTTCTTTTACTTTCTCTTGCAAATGCTCTGGGTGAGTAGAACCAACCCCATCATTGATGTTCAAACCATCTGGGTTTTCACCGATGACGGTCAATTGAGCTCCCAAATCTGCAAAGATTTGACGCGCACTAGTAGAGGCTGCACCATTTGCTGTATCTAAGACTACGTGCATGCCTTCGAGTTGAACGCCTGTCGAGACAAGGAATTCTTGATACTTACGCAAGCCTTCTGGATATTCCATGACCGTTCCTAAACCTTGTGCACTTGGACGTGGAAGCGTATCTTCAGCCGCATCAAGCAAGGCTTCAATTTCAAGTTCGCGATCATCATCCAATTTGAAGCCATCACCACCAAAGAATTTGATGCCATTGTCCAAGGCTGGATTGTGGCTAGCAGAAATCATCACTCCGGCGCTGGCTTTTTCCGTACGAACTAGATAAGCAACACCTGGTGTTGCAATCACACCCAACTTGTAGACGCGAATCCCAACAGATAAGAGCCCAGCAATTAAGGCATGCTCTAACATTTCACCAGAAATACGCGTATCACGTCCAACAAATACCAAGGGTGTTTCTTCTTCATGTTGGCTCAACACATAGCCACCGAAACGGCCTAGTTTAAAAGCCAATTCTGGCGTTAATTCTACATTTGCTTCTCCACGGACACCGTCCGTTCCAAAATATTTACCCATTCTTCATTACCTTTTTTACTTTCTAATTACTTGAACTGGAGGAGGTCGACGACGAACTGCTAGAGCTTGACGTAGACGAGCTACTCTTTGTGGTCACTTGAATCCGTGTTTCACTCGGATTTACTAGACCTGGTAGAACATTTCCTTGGGCATCTACTGCATTTAAGGAAATGGTTCCGCTATAATTTCCACTAATGATCTCACTGGATGGGAAGACGGCTTGGACATGATCAATGCGACTCAAGGTTTCTTGATCGCTGGTCACTTCTACCTTGGTGGTTTCAAGAGAAATATCCGATACCGTTATTCCATCCACAATTTGATTGTCCGGGATCGTGGCCCTGACCGCAAACGATTTTTTCGCTTTCTTCCCGATTTTTACAGAAACTTTCTGAGGCTCTACGGTTGCGGTCAAACCTGCTGGAAGATCTTCTACAATCAACGGCACTTCGACGGTACCTTCCTTGGCCTTACGAAGATCCGCTACCACGCGAAACTTCCGAGTTCCCGGTTGCATTTCGCTTGCTAGAGCGACCCGGTTTGAACCCTTTAGAAAGACCGTTACCTCTGATGTTAACCCACTGACAAAGTATGTCTTGTCATTGTACTTGGCATCAATTGGAATATTGGTCAAGGTATTGGTGTAGGTCTCTGAACTCACTTGTCTAGCGCTGCTATTATTTTGAAAATTAAAGGATGACGCATTGATAAACAAGATAAAGGACAATAAGACGGAGGCGAAAACATAAAGAAATTCTTTTTTCGATCTCATTTTGTTACCCTCCCAAATAGACGCTCTTTCCAACTAATCGTCTTATTCTCTTCAGGGACCAAGAAGGCTCTCAATTCTGCCTCAAACTCTTCTAAGGTTAAATCATGTCGGAAGGTTCCATTATAGGTTACAGAGATCCCGCCCGTTTCTTCTGATACCACAAAGGTAAAGGCATCCGAAACTTCAGACAAACCAATGGCTGCGCGGTGACGCGTTCCGAACTCTTTTGAAATTCCAGTGTTTTCTGTCAAGGGCAGGTAGGCACAAGAAACAGCGATTTTATCATTGCGAACAATGACCGCCCCATCGTGCAGAGGAGTATTTGGAATGAAGATATTAATCAGCAATTCTCCTGAAATATCTGCATCCAGAGGAATACCTGTGGAGATATATTCCTGAAGGGTTCTGGCTCCTTGAATAGCTACCAAGGCACCAATCTTACGTGGGCTCATATAAGCCACTGCCTTAACATAGGCCTGTACCATCTTCTCTTCCTGACTGACTTCACTCGTCGTAAAGAACTCTGTCGCCCGACCTAAACGCTCTAAGCCAATCCGAATTTCAGGGGAGAAAATCACAACCAGCGCGATAACCCCATAGGTAATCACTTGATTGATCAGCCAAGAAATAGTCGTTAAACCCAAAAAATTGGCTAAAAATTGAGCCAAGAAAAAGATAATGACCCCACGCACCAAAATCATGATCTTGGTCCCGACGATGGCCTTGATCAAAAAATACAACAACCAAGCCACCAGGGCAATATCGATGATATTGATAATAACACTCCACCAATTCGGGAACAAACTGGTCCAAAATTGTGGATTTGAAAACTGTTGAATATTCATATTCTCATACCTACCACTTCTCTAAAAGACATCATCTTATTATAACACGTTTCAACAGATTTTTCTGTAACCTTCTGATGCTTTTTATGATAAAATATGATTTATGAAGATAAATACAACCTTGGGCCTTCTGGCAGGAAAGCTTTCCGGCTCTATTCTAGAAAAGATGGGGCGGGGATCAACCCTACCAGGTAAAGTAGCCCTCAAATTTGATAAAGATATTCTCAGTCAACTGGCAAAAAACTATGAGATTGTTGTGATTACAGGGACAAATGGAAAAACCCTGACCACTGCGCTAACAGTAGGTATTCTCCAAGAAGCTTTTGGACCTATTTTGACCAATCCAAGTGGGGCCAATATGATCTCTGGGATTACAACGACCTTCTTACGGGCTAAGCATTCGAAATCAAATCGACCGATTGCGGTACTTGAAATTGACGAGGCCAGCCTCTCTCGGATTTGTGATTATATTAAGCCCAGCCTTTTTGTGATCACTAATATTTTCCGGGACCAGATGGACCGCTATGGAGAGATCTATACGACCTACCAAATGATTTTGGATGCCATTCACAAGGTCCCAACTGCAACAGTCTTGTTAAATGGTGATAGTCCGCTCTTTAATAGTCAGACCTTATCCAATCCGATCCAATATTATGGATTTGATACTGACAAATCAGAGCCACAACTAGCTCATTACAATACGGAAGGAATCCTCTGTCCGCATTGCCACAACATCCTCAAGTACAAGCTCAATACCTATGCAAATCTTGGGGATTATATCTGTGAGCACTGTGGTTTCCACAGGCCTCCTCTGACTTATGCCGTATCAGACCTCCTCTCATTAACCCAGCGCTCTTCCCAATTCCGGATTCAAGGCCAAGACTACCACATCAATATCGGCGGTCTTTACAACATCTACAATGCCTTAGCTGCTGTTTCCGTTGCTGGATTCTTTGGAGTTCAACCTGAAGTGATTAAGCAAGGATTTGATCGCAGTCGCGCTGTCTTTGGTCGTCAGGAAACCTTTAAGATTGGGGATAAGGAATGTACCTTGGTTTTGATTAAGAATCCAGTTGGTGCGACCCAAGCTATTGAAATGATCAAACTAGCTCCTTATTCCTTTAGCTTATCAGCCCTCCTCAATGCGAATTATGCGGATGGGATCGACACCAGCTGGATTTGGGATGCGGACTTTGAGCAAATCACCCAGATGGATATTCCAGAAATCAATGCTGGTGGGGTGCGCCACTCTGAGATTGCTCGGCGACTTCGGGTCACTGGCTATCCGGCTGAAAAGATCACAGAAATGGCTGAATTAAAAGATGTCTTCCAACGCATCCAGCAACAGGAAACCCCTCACGCTTACATTTTAGCTACCTATACGGCCATGCTTGAATTCCGTGAACTCTTGGCCCAAGAACACCTGATTGAAAAGGAGATGCACTAATGACTTATACTTCTCTAGAATCTTCTGATCAGGCACAGTATCCATACAGCCTGCGCATTGCCCATCTCTACGGCAACTTAATGAATACCTACGGAGACAATGGAAATATCCTCATGCTCAAGTACGTTGCTGAAAAACTTGGAGCCCATGTCACAGTGGATATCGTCTCTCTCAAAGACCGGTTCGACCCTGATGCCTATGATATCGCCTTTTTCGGTGGCGGCCAAGACTACGAACAGACCATTGTATCAGAAGATCTACCAGATAAAAAAGAAGATCTTGAACGCTTCATTCATGACGATGGTGTGGTCCTTGCTATCTGTGGTGGCTTTCAGCTTCTGGGTCAGTACTACATTGAAGCTTCTGGCAAACGCATTGAAGGGCTCGGTATTATGGGCCACTATACGCTCAACCAAGTCAACAACCGCTATATCGGTGATATCAAGATCCATAACGAAGAATTTAACGAAACCTATTATGGTTTTGAAAACCACCAAGGTCGGACCTTCTTGGCAGAGGATGAAAAACCGCTGGGCAAGGTTGTCTATGGAAATGGGAACAACAAAGAAGATGGGTGCGAAGGGGTTCATTACAAGAACGTCTTTGGAAGCTACTTCCACGGTCCTATCTTGTCCCGAAATGCCAATTTGGCCTATCGTCTAGTGAGCACTGCTTTAAAAAATAAATATGGCAAGGACCTTTCCCTACCGGCTTATGAGGATATTCTAAGCCTAGAGCAACCGGAAGAGTACGCTGATGTGAAAAGCAAGGCCCCTGCTGAACAATAAGGAGATAATGATGAACAAAAATAATCTACACTACATTGCTTTATTACTTTTAATTTTATTGATTGCTGGTATTTCCCTTGCAAACATGCAAACGGTCACCGTAAATTTCCTCTTGGTCCAATTTAAATTACCCTTGATCATTCTGATCTTGCTCTGTGTCCTCTTAGGTGCATTCGTCATGAACTTGATTAATTTTTCAAAGGGCTTCTCCCTAAAAAAAGAACTCAAGAGCACTCAAAAGCAACTGGAAGAAGCAAAGAAATAAATCAAGACAGAAGAAAAAGAAAACAACTAAAAAGCACCGATTGGTGCTTTTTTTATGCTGATGTACCTTCTTTTGCTTGTAATTTCTTGGCGACTACTTGAGCTAGGAGTGAAAAGAGGATGACACCAGCTCCGATCAGGAGAAAAGATTCTACACGGACACTTGGTAACCAGGTCATCAAGCCTTTAGCGATGGGCATAAAGAGAATGGCCAAGGTAAAAATGGTGCTTAAGACTCTGCCCAGATAGTCTCCTTCCACCTTGGTTTGCACTTGGGTAAAAAAGTGGATGTTAAAAATTGTCATAAAGAGTTCACAGACCAAATTTCCAGAAAAGGAAAGAAGAGGCGGAAGGGGCAAGCCCATCATAACTACTCCCACTCCTGTTAAAATCAATAAGAAGAGAAGCATCTTCATGCTTGATTTAAATTTATTAGCGATCAAGGCTCCGATGATAGAGCCAATAGCCCCCATGGTTAAGATGGTCGCATAGGCTCCTTTGACCCCGTAAAGGCGATTGGAAAAAGGAAGCAAAAACTCAAAAGCCGCAAAAAAGAAATTCATGCTGGAAGCTACTAATAAGAGAAAGAAAATTTCTTTTTGATGCCAGATGTAGTTTAGTCCATCTTTCATATCCGAAAAAATATCTTTTCCTGTAAATTTTTTCTTCTCTTGAACCTTAGCTTCTTCTTTCGGAAGGAATGCCACCAGAACGAAGGCGATGAAAAAAGTCAGGGCATCCAGTAAGAGGGTCGCATGGAGACTGGCAAATTGTAAAACAAGGAAAGAGAACACAGGAGAGCTGACACTTACAACCTGTAAGACCAACTCCAAGTGAGCATTATAGATCACAATCTCATCTTTTTCTACAAATTCTGTGATAATGGCTTTATTAGCAGGTCGTGAAAAAGCAAAGGCTATGGCCTGGACAATATTGGCAACAATCAGGCCTGCAATCATCAAGCTATCATTTGTGATAAAAGAAATTCCCAAACAAAGGAGGCCACAAACCAAGTCGGTCGTCATCAAAATCTTGCGTCGGGAAAAACGGTCTGAGATCACGCCACCAAATGATTAGCTAGTATCGCTGTCACCAACTCCGAAATTTGATAAATCCCTAACACCGTCTTTCCCACCGTACCCATTGAAGCCAGCCAAACACTATTCCCATAATCATAGAGCATATTCCCTATTTTATCGATAGCTCCACGAGCAATTAATTGGACTGCATGTCGATTCATAAAAAAACCTCCTTCATTTTCTGAAACTATTGTATCAGTTCATGAAAGAGGTTTTCATTTTGTCCCCTATTTGGGAAAAATAATGGTTTGCAAATTTATCAAAGGATCCCTACTGTTCTTTTGATTGAAGCTACTTAGCTACTAGCTGAGCCAAGAGTGAAAAGAGAATAACTCCAGCTCCAATAAAAAGAAATGATTCCATACGGACGCTTGGCAACCAAGTCATCAAACCTTTGGCGATAGGCATAAAGAGAACAGCCAAGGAATAAATTGTGCTCAAGACTCTCCCCAGATAATCATCTTCCACCTTGGTTTGTACTTGGGTAAAAACGTGGATGTCGAAAATGGTCACAAAAAATTCACAGACCAGATTTCCCGAAAAAGAAAGATAAGGTGGAAGAGACAAGCCCATCATGAACACTCCGACCCCTGCCATGAGCAGTAAAAACAGGAGAATTTTCATACTTGATGTTATTTTATTGGCAACAAGTGCTCCTAGAATAGATCCAATAGCTCCCAGCGTTAAAATGGTCGCATAAGCTCCTTTAACCCCGTATAGACGATTCGAGAAGGGAAGTAAAAACTCAAAAGCCGCAAAAAAGAAATTGACGCTAGAAGCCACTAATAAGAGAAAGAAAATCTCTTTCTGATGCCAGATATAGTCTAACCCATCCTTGATATCAGAAAAAATATCTTTCCCGGTAAACTGTTTTCTCTCTTGAACCTTAGCTTCTTCTTTCGGAAGGAAAGACACTAGGACAAAAGCAATGAAAAAGGTCAGTGCATCTAATAAGAGGGTCATATGAAGACTGGCAAATTGTAGAACTAGGAAAGAAAAAACAGGTGAACAGACACTAACAACCTGTAAGACTAACTCCAAGTGAGCGTTATAGGTCACAATCTCTTCTTTCTCTACTACCTCGGTAATAATGGCTTTATTGGCAGGTCGAGAAAAACCAAAGGCAATGGCCTGAACAATATTGGCAAAAATAAGAGCCGCAATCATCAAGCTATCATTTGTGATAAAAGAAATCGCCATACAAAGGAGACCACAAACCAAGTCGGTCGTCATCAAAATCTTGCGACGAGAAAAACGGTCTGAAATCACGCCTCCAAAAGGATTCACGAGAATCCCGGTCACTAATTCAGAAATCTGATAGATCCCTAATACCGTCTTTCCTATAGTCCCCATCGAGGCCAGCCAGACACTGTTTCCATAGTCATAGAGCATATTTCCAATTTTGTTAATAGCTCCACGACTAATTAATTGGACCGCATGTCGGTTCATAAAATCTCCTTTATCTCTGTCCTATTTAGGAACATTGATCTTTCACAAATTTATCAAAGTGTTCCTGATAGTAAGCTACCTGCTCTGGCAGTCCAAGCACATCAAAAATGTGCATGGCTTCCCTCATTTGCTTCCGCCCTCTTTCTGCTTGCCCCTTTTGGTACCGAGCAAATCCCTTGAGATAATGAAAGACATTGCGTTCGTAGAGTTTGATGCTCTTCCCGATAATCTTTTCTACATAGGCTTCAAAATAGCTGGCATTTTCAAAAGAACGGTGTTCTAAACAATGCTGGTAACAATTCAGAGCCAGAATTAAGACCAGTTTTCGATGGCGACCAATTTCTTGGTAGAAATCTTCCCGCTCCATCACTTCTCTACCAAGCCGAGTGACATAATCCACATCATAAAAGCTATAAAGATTGCCAAAGAGGATCAACTCATACATGGTCCATTCTTCCGTTTGAAAGAGATAATCTGCCACCTTTTCCAGATCACGTTGCTTCATCGTGTAGCTGGCATCTCTCTGGCAAATCAGCCCTTGTAACAAAATCCAGTTCAATTCAAAATAGAGGGGATTGGTCGAACGTTTAGCCTTTTCAAGTTCCTCTTCTTGAAGCTTTTGAAAACCCGCAATGTCGTTTGCATAATAAAGAGGAACCAGTTGTGCAATTAAGGCGACATGCTCATGGTGTTGAAAATTTCTGGCCTTATCCATAAAATTCTCAATCGTCACATGGATATTGTCCAAAATTTCAAAGAAACGCGAAGCAGCTAGATCCGACTCCCCCAATTCAAAACGGGATAATTGGGAAGTCGAGCAAGCTTCTCCTGCAGCTTCTTTTAGAGAGTAATTTTTACTGATTCGAAATTCACGAAAAACTTTTCCAAGATCTTCCATTTATTCCACCTGCTCTGACAGTTCTGCCCACTCTTCCATGACCGCTTCCTGCTGGACAGTCAGTTGATCCAGCTCGCTTTGCAGTTGGACCAAGTCGGCTGCATCATTGGTGCTATGCATGGTTTCGGTGATGTCTTGGATTTTCTGATCTAGCTCTTCCATCTCTGCTTCCAATTGCTCAATGCGACGGGTGATTTTACGGAGTTCCTTTTGATTTTGTTTTTGCAAGTGATAGTCATTGCTAGTGACTTCTTCCGTTGAAGAAGCGGGCTCAGCTTCTGCTTGCGCTGCAGCAAGGGCCTCTAACTCTGCTTTTTTCTCCAAATAATAATCATAGTCTCCCAGATAAAGGGTCGAGCCCTCTTCTGAGAGTTCTAAGACTTGGGTCGCTACCCGATTGATAAAGTAGCGGTCGTGGCTGACAAAGAGCAGGGTCCCATCAAAATCAATCAAGGCATTTTCCAGTACTTCCTTGCTATCGATGTCCAAGTGGTTGGTCGGTTCATCGAGAATCAAGAAATTGTTGTTTTCCATGGACAGCTTGGCCAAGAGTAGGCGCGCCCGCTCTCCTCCCGACAGCATGCCGACGGTTTTCTTGACATCGTCCCCTGAGAAAAGGAAGGCTCCTAGTCGATTGCGAATTTCTACTTCTGGTGTCAGTTTAAAGTCATTCCAGAGCTCATCCAAGACACTATTGTGAGGGGTTAGTTTACTTTGGGTCTGGTCATAGTAGCCCACCTCGACATTGGCCCCAAAACGGGCTTCCCCCTTGATGAAAGGAATCTGCCCGACAATAGACTTGATAAGAGTAGATTTCCCGATCCCATTTGGTCCGACAATAGCGACCGCATTCATCTTACGGATATCCAGATTGATCGGCTCGGACAGGATTTGATCATCATAGCCAACGGCCGCCTCTTCTACTGTCAAAACGACATTTCCAGATGTCTTATCGGAATGGAAAGTCATATGGGCAGACTTGGTCCCAGCTTCCGGCTTGTCTAGGCGCTCCATTTTTTCCAACTGCTTACGCCGAGACTGAGCCCGCTTGGTAGTCGAAGCCCGCACCAAATTGCGATTAACAAAGTCTTCCAGAGCTGCTATTTCTTTTTGTTGCTTCTCGTAGTTTTTGGCTTCGGTCAGCAATTTTTGTTCTTTTTGCTCCACAAAGCTGGAGTAATTGCCGACATAGCGGTCCAAGGAATGCTTGGTCAAGTCCAAAGTAATGGTTGCGACCTTGTCTAAGAAATACCGGTCGTGGCTGACAATGAGAAGGGCTCCGCTATAATTGACCAAGTAATTTTCCAACCAGGCGATGGTCTCAATATCCAAGTGGTTGGTCGGCTCGTCCAGTACCAGGAGATTTGGTTTTTCTAGAAGCATCTTGGCCAGAGCTAGACGGGTATTTTGCCCACCAGACAGCTCTTCAATCTTCATCTGCCACATGGACTCATCGAACTTAAAGCCGTTGAGAATGGCGCGGATATCTGCTTCATAGGTGAAGCCACCAGCCTGACGGAATTCTTCCGAGAGACGGTCATAGTCCTGCATGAGTTTTTCTAAGTCAGCCCCAGTTTTTTCCCCCATCTCAAGCTCCATCTGCCGCAAAGTTTTCTCCGTTTTACGGAGATCGTCAAAGACGTGGAGCATCTCATCGTAGATGGTATTGGACGACTCAAAGCGGCTATCCTGGGCTAAATAAGAGAGAGAAAGGTCACGCTTTTTATTGATTTCCCCAGAAGTCGGCTCTTCTTCTCCCACCAAGATTTTTAAGAGTGTTGACTTACCGGCTCCGTTCTTTCCGACCAGGGCAATCCGGTCCCGTTCATCCACCTGCAGGCTGATATTATCAAAAAGAACCTCCCCTGCAAAAGAGCGTTCAATTTTGTTGGCTTGTAAAATAATCATGTTCCTATTTTACTATCTTTTTTCAGATTAAACAAGGAAAGACGAGCCATCAAAAAAATCCTGAGCCCCTTGAGGCTCAGAACTTTCGAAAGTATTTTAAAACTTATTCTTCCTTGTATAATTGTCGGACTGCTTCCACATCTGTATCCTGAATACTGTAGAAGGAGCCAGCTGGTTGCATGACCGATTCTCCATCAGTGTGGTCCAGCCCAATGGCATGGCCTAGCTCATGCTCAGCTGTATTGACAATCCGATCATAACTATAGTTATAGACATAATTTAAAAGATAATGGCGATTGAGACGCACTGTGATGTGGGTGAACCGGTTGGTTAAAAGGTTAGTCTGAGAGGCAGTCTCTCCTGCAGCAGAAACCGATGCGTTATCCATTTCCGTCAAGACCACATTAGCCTCTTTTTCATTTGTAACCAACTTGAAGGTAAAGGCGCCTGTTTGGTTCCAAGCCTCAATAGCATCCCGATAAGCTTTTACAAAAGTTTGACTGATATTGGGATCCAGGTAGACCGTGGCCTCCGCTTTCTCCCAGCGAGCACCGCTATGCTCGTGATTGTCTGTCTGCGTAGTCTGTGAGCTAGGTGCCATCCCAAAGCGCGATGCAAAGCCTTGATCTCCAAATAAATTGCCGACTTGATAGACAACCTTTTGGGCAGCTCGTCCAAATCCATCCATACCAGAACTAGGAGAATCTGTAAAATAGATGATCCCCACTAGAACGAGAAAACTGATGGCAATGGTCCAGAAAAATCCCCAAAAAAGACTCCAAGCCATGCGAAGGATTCCTCTGAAAAATCGAAAAATGGTTCTCATACATTCTCCTTTCTCTTAAAGAAGGTATGCAATTGTAACACCCCATTCTTAAAAATAACTTAAATAACTGCGCTTTCCAGCTTATTGATGAACGGTTACTTTTCCTGTCTGGTAATCCAGGCTAATCCCACTTTGAACATTGGGAACAAAGACATTGAACTCAAGGGTTCCATCACTCGATTTAGCTTCGATCTGAGAACCTAATGGAATCAAATCTTCTGGTTGGTTGTAGATCAAGGTTACTCGATAGCGAATCCTCTTGTTCTTATCCAGTGCTTTTCGAACCAGGGTCTCGTAGTAGTTTTGACCAGTGGAATGAGGATCATTGGCTTGATTGGACCAAGCCGTTTGCACAGCGATATTTTTGGGATTGCTCGTCGAAGCATCAAAACCTTTGAGATTGCCGATCAAGGCGTAGCCCAATAGATGGCCCCGATCCACAGCATGGTCATACTCACCGGACAGATTGTGGACCTGGTGCCAACCTGCTGGTTTCCAATCGGTTAGACCACTTCCTGTTGCCTCCCGATCTCTATACTGGCGAGTCGCCTTGGTCATAATAGCGTTCGCAACCGTCGGTACGGTCTTTCCATTCACTTCTTTTGTCTTGTTATCTGCATAGGGTTGACTAGCCACACTGGCATCCAGATCTGTGCGATTCCCCTTAACTACAAAGGCTCCAGCACCATTCCATTCCAAGTCATTTCCCAATTGTGAACGAGCCGATTTCGTTAGTACAGAGCTAGCTAACTCTTTACTAGGTGTTTCTTGTTGGCTACTAGTCACCACCGAAACAACCTGATCCGTCGCTTCTTTTACCGTCGGTTGATTAAAATAATAGCCCCCGATAGCTAGGGCCGTTGCCACCACAAAACCTGCTAGGGTTTGTTTGGTTCGTTTCGTTAATACTTGTTTTGTCATGCCTCTCTCCCAAAAAGAGCAGCGCTAGATGGTCACTGACTCGATTCGCTGCTCTCCTTTTTACTCAATTTTAGTTAAAAGCTTATTTGCCTGTTAGTTTTCCAATGATCTCTGACCAAGTGTCCGGAGAGAGAATGGACCATGGATTTTTTCCATCTCCAATCACTCCATAACCAATGACCAAACCAACTGCAAAAATGATGATTCCAATCACAGCCAACAGGAGGACAATTCCTAGCTGTTTTCCAACATAGCGAAGATTAGTTTTCATCGTCTTCTTCCTCTACACGTTTCACGTCTGCACCTAGTGCCACTAATTTCTCATGGAATTGATAATAACCACGATCTAAGTGACTTAATTTGCTGACTTTCGTCTCTCCTTCTGCTACCAAGCCCATCAAGACCAAGGTTGCACTTGCTCGTAAATCTGTCGACATGACCTCTGCACCTTGGAAGCTTTCCCCTCCAACGATACGAGCTGTATCCCGCATAATGTCTGAGTGAACGCCCATCCGACGCATTTCTTCCAAATGCTGGAAGCGATTCTCAAAAACCGTTTCAATCATGGTAGACTCACCTTTAGCCATGGCCATCAAGGCTGTGAATTGAGCCTGCATATCGGTTGGGAATCCTGGATAGGGAAGGGTTTTAACCGTCACTGGACGGAGCTTACTGATATCCGATTGAATCCGAATTCCATTTTCTTCTTCGGTTACCGTTACACCCATCTCCTGCATCTTAGATAGAAGCGGACGGTTGTGTTCCCAAATGGCATCTTCGATCAAGACATCTCCACCAGTCATGGCTGCCCCAATCATAAAGGTTCCAGCTTCGATGCGGTCTTGCACAACATTGTGGTTTGCACCATGCAAGCTCTCCACACCAACAATGGTCAAGGTCTCAGTTCCTGCCCCCTTGACATTAGCTCCCATTTTATTCAGCAAGAGAGCTAGGTCAACAATTTCAGGTTCTCGAGCTGCATTTTCAATCACAGTGACTCCATCTGCCAAGGTTGCGGCCATCATAATATTTTGTGTCGCACCTACTGATGGGAAGTCCATATAGATGTGTGCACCCTTGAGACGATCTGCTTTTGCTTCAATATAGCCGGCCGTTTGGGTAATTTCAGCCCCCATAGCTTCCAGACCTTTCAGGTGGAGGTCAATCGGACGACTCCCAATCGTACAGCCTCCAGGCATGGAAACTTTGGCATGGCCATTGCGTGCCAAGACAGGACCCAAGACAACGATAGAAGCCCGCATCTTACTCACATATTTATAAGGCGCTTCCTCAGACAATTTCTCTCGTGCATCTACGACAACCGTATTGTCTTCTTCATTGAAGGTTACTTGTGCATTCAACCCACGAACAACATTGTTCATTGTAAAGACATCTGATAAAACAGGTACATTTTTCAAGGTTGTCACGCCCTCGCTTGCTAGAACTGTTGCAGCAAGAAGAGGAAGGACAGCATTTTTTGCTCCTTCGATTTTGACGGTTCCAACCAGTCGATTATGACCACCATTAACGATTATTTTTTCCATACGGGATTGTTCTCCAATTTCTTAAAGTCACGCTTTCTATCATACCATATTTTTTATAAAATGTGGCTAGAATTGGCCAATAAAAATCTGCCGACTCATCTCATAAACACTGATAAAAAATGAGCTGGCTAGATAGCCTATTCCGACGCTGATCATCAAGATCAAAAAACGGATTTTAACCGCATTTTCAGCACTTACTTTTAAAAACTTTTCCCATTGAACCAGGTTCAACAATAGGTAATAGGCAAAAAAGATAAACAATAGATGGCTTGAAAGATTAAAAATCATTTGAATCATACAGCTATTATACCATATTTGGTCCGTACTTTCTTCTTTTGATTCTCTCCCAACAAAAATAAGGCGAGGACAAGACCTCTACCTTATTTTTTAATATGTTATAAACGATTTCCGACATTAATCCGGTTAATGGCGCGTTGAAGAGCAATTTTAGCACGACGTTCCATATCAACCGAATGCTGATCTTTGGCTTCTTCAATCGCTTTTTCAGCTCGCAGTTTGGCACGTTCTGCACGACTAATGTCGATATCTCGAGCACGTTCGGCAGAATCGGCAACAATGGTAATGACATTACCTGCTACTTCGATAATCCCCCCATTGACTGCAATCCAATCAATATGTTTGTCATCGTCGACACGACGAACCTTTACTTGGTCTACAGCCAAAACCGCAATGGTATTGATATGATGAGGTAAAATCCCTAATTCACCATCAATTGTCTTGACAGATACAAATGCGGCATGATGATCATAAACCAGTCCATCCGGTGTAACGATTTGGACGTTCATTTGACTCATCTTTCACCTCTTCTTAGAATCCCATTTTTTCAGCTTTGGCAATCACATCTTCGATCGATCCAACACCACGGAAGGCATCTTCAGGAAGATGGTCATATTTTCCGTCCAAGATTTCTTTAAAACCACGAACAGTTTCTGCAACAGGTACGTATGAACCAGGTTGACCGGTAAATTGTTCCGCAACGTTGAAGTTTTGTGACAAGAAGAATTGGATCCGGCGAGCACGAGCAACCAAGGTCTTTTCTTCGTCAGACAATTCATCCATCCCCAAGATAGCAATGATATCTTGCAATTCATGGTAACGCTGAAGGACACGTTTGACCTCAGATGCTACTGCATAGTGTTCTTCTCCTACGATTTCTGGAGAAAGGGCACGTGAGCTTGATGCCAATGGGTCCACCGCAGGGTAGATCCCCAATTGTACCAATTTACGTTCCAAGTTGGTTGTTGAATCCAAGTGGGCAAAGGCGGTTGCTGGCGCTGGGTCTGTATAGTCATCGGCTGGCACATAGATGGCTTGGATGGATGTAACAGAACCTTTCTTGGTTGACGTAATCCGTTCTTGCAATTGCCCCATTTCAGTTGCCAAAGTAGGTTGGTAACCAACGGCTGAAGGCATCCGTCCCAAAAGGGCTGATACTTCAGATCCGGCTTGGGTGAAACGGAAGATATTGTCGATAAACAAGAGAACGTCCTGACCTTCGACATCACGGAAGTATTCCGCAATGGTCAAACCAGTCAAAGCAACACGCATCCGTGCTCCAGGTGGCTCATTCATTTGTCCAAAGACCATGGCTGTTTTTTCAATAACGCCAGATTCTTTCATTTCCCAGTAAAGGTCATTCCCTTCACGTGTCCGTTCCCCAACACCGGTAAATACAGAAATACCACCGTGTTCTTGGGCAATATTATGGATTAATTCTTGAATCAAGACAGTCTTCCCAACTCCGGCACCACCGAAGAGTCCGACCTTCCCACCTTTCAAATAAGGGGCTAAGAGGTCAATGACCTTGATCCCTGTTTCAAGAATTTCTTCTGAAGTAGAGAGCTCGTCAAAGGATGGAGCTTTTTTGTGGATGGAGTCACGAGGAGCATCCTCAGCAAAAGGTTGATCCAAGTCAATGGTATCTCCAAGAACATTGAAGACACGTCCCAAGGTTTCTTTTCCGACAGGAACAGAGATTGGACGACCTGTGTCCAAGACTTCCATTCCACGGGTTAAACCATCGGTTGATTCCATGGCGATGGTCCGTACGACCCCATCACCAAGTTCCAAAGCTACTTCAAGAACGACTTTTGATTTTTGTTGGTCATTTTTATAGACTACAAGCGCATTATTGATCTCAGGAAGTTTATCTCCAACGGAAAAGGCAACGTCTACGACGGGACCTACGACCTGAGAAATTTTGCCTAAACTCATGTCATTCTCCTATTCTAAGTAATTTCTACTGCTCAAAAGTTCTCTTTCAAGCATCTGTTTTTGTATTTAAAATTGTATCCGACAACTATTCAAGGGCGCTAGCACCCGCAACGATTTCGGTAATTTCTTGTGTAATCGCTGCTTGACGAGCACGGTTGTATTGAATCGTTAATTCATCAATGACTTTCTTGGCATTGTCTGTTGCAGTTTGCATGGCCATCATCCCAGCAGCATTTTCAGCTGTTTTAGCATCAATAATGGCACCATATATCATGCTTTCAGCAAATTGAGGAAGCAATTGATCCAAAATGGCATCTCGACTAGATTCCAATTCTAGATTCAATACATAGTCCTCATCCGCTTCATTGGGGTCCAAATCAATAATTGGAAGCATTTGTTCCACCCGCATTTGACTCGTCAAACTGTTGACGTGGTGGTTGTAACAGACGTACAACTCATCAAACAAGCCTTCCTGATACATTTGGACTGTTTTCGAAATGATCTTGCGAACTTCCTTAAAGCTAGGCTGATCAGGCAAACCACGCAATTCATAAACCGGCTGAATCCCACGGGCACGGAAGAAATCCGCACCGACGCTTCCAATACAGATCACTTCAAAGTCATCTCCAGTTGGATGGTATTCTGCCTTCATTTCCATCATGGTTTTAAGGATGGAGGCATTGTAACCTCCAACCAAACCACGATCGGATGTAATCACGATATAAGCTGTCTTTTTTACCGGGCGACTCACCAACATCGGATGGGACTTGGTATTTTCTGTTTCATGTCCATGGAGCAAGTCTGTTAAGAGCTTACGAACCTTAGCAGCATAAACCTGAAAATCCTTGGCTGCCTGCTCAGATTTACCAAGTTTGGCAGCGGACACCATCTGCATGGCATTGGTGATTTGACTGGTGTTTTTTGTGGATGCAATTTTATTTTTAATATCATTTAATGAAACTGCCATCTTCCACTCCTATTTCTATTTGAAATTTGACTGGTTGACAAATTCAGTAAGGGCTGCATCCAGTTCTTCTTCTGCTGGAAGATCATGTGTCGAACGAATCGTCTCAAAGATTTGATGATAATGTGCTTCAAAGTAATCAAACAACTCTTCTTGGAAACGAAGAATGTCGTCTACTGGAACACTATCTAAGAAACCATGAGTCAAGGCATACAAGATCACGACTTGTTTTTCAACTGTCAATGGTTCATGAACAGGTTGTTTCAAGACTTCCACTGTCCGACGACCACGGTTCAATTTCGCTTGAGTGGCCGCATCCAAATCACTACCAAATTTCGTGAAGGCTTCCAACTCACGGTAGGAAGCGAGGTCGATACGAAGGGTACCAGCAACCTTCTTCATAGCCTTGATTTGAGCAGATCCACCAACCCGGGAAACAGAAGATCCGGCATCAATGGCTGGACGAATACCGGCATTAAACAAACTATCTTGCAAGAAGATTTGTCCGTCTGTGATCGAAATCACATTGGTTGCGATATAAGCGGAGATGTCCCCTGCTTGGGTTTCAATGATTGGAAGAGCTGTAATAGAACCCCCACCCAATTCATCCGAAACTTTCGCAGAACGTTCCAACAAACGGCTGTGGAGATAGAAGACATCCCCTGGGAAGGCTTCACGTCCTGGTGGACGACGAAGAAGAAGGGACAATTCACGGTAAGCTACGGCTTGTTTTGACAAATCATCATAGACGATCAAAACATGTTTACCGTTATACATGAACTCTTCTGCCATGGCAACCCCAGCATAAGGTGCCAAATAAAGCAATGGAGACGGTTGAGAAGCCGAAGCGGTTACCACAATCGTATAATCCATAGCTCCGTATTTACGGAGAGTTTCTACTTGCGTACGAACTGTTGATTCTTTTTGACCAATCGCCACATAGATACAGATCATGTCTTGACCCTTTTGGTTCAAAATGGTATCGATGGCAATCGAAGTTTTCCCTGTTTGACGGTCCCCGATGATCAATTCCCGTTGACCGCGTCCAATTGGAACAAGGGCATCAATGGCTTTCAAACCAGTTTGTAGGGGTTCTGAGACAGATTTCCGTTGCATAACACCAGGAGCTGGTGTTTCAACTGGACGGAATTTATCTGTCACAATCTCACCCAAACCATCTACTGGTTGGCCAAGTGGGTTGACAACACGACCAATCAAGGCATCCCCTGCAGGGACTTCCATGATTTTACCTGTACGACGGACAGAGTCTCCTTCACGAATATCCGTGAAATCACCCAAGATGATGATCCCGACATCCGTTGTTTCTAAGTTTTGGGCCATCCCGTATGAGCCATTTTCAAAGATTAACAACTCACCACTCATGGCATTTTCAAGCCCATGAGCGCGGGCAATCCCGTCACCAATGTAGGTTACAACACCTGTCTCAGTGACGTCAAAGTTTGGCTTGAAATTTTCAATTTGTTGCTTAATTAAAGCGCTGATTTCTTGTGCGTTAATCGCCAAAATTCACACCACTTTCTATTTCAATTTAGATTTTATAACTTGCAATTGGTGTTTGAGACTGGTATCCAACGTTTTATGATTGGCTGTCACGACAAAGCCACCAATTAAATCTGGATCGATCTTTTGTTGGATCGAGCGAACTTGAATCCCAAATTTTCTTTCGATAATGGGTACTAGCTTTTGCTCTTGAACAGGATCCAAACCAGCAACTGTCGTAACAGTGACGACAAATGCGTTGCTCAACAGTTGAATCTGATCCAAACAAATCGTTACAATGTCATAAAATAAGGCTTCACGATGATTGAGAATAACCACTTCAATCAAATGGTCGAGTAATTGTGAATCAGAGGGTTGAAAAAGTCTTAGACTTTTTGCTTTCTCTTCATCCTCTACACCGATATGAGCTAAGAAGTTAGCAAGTCCAGTCTCCTCAAAAATGCCCTTGATTTGGGTCAATTTTTCAAAGACAAGATCTTGTTCTCCTTTTTCAAAGACCAATTGAACAAAAGGCTGGGTATATTTCTCAATCACCATCAGTTGCTTTTTGTCCATTAGGCTTCTCCTAATTCATCAAGATAGCGATCGATCAGTTGGCGTTGACCTTCAGCATCCAGCTGTTGACTCAACAATTTGCTGGCAAGATTGACAGTGAGATCTGCCACATCGCCTTTGATACTGTTCAATGCTTCTTCTTTGTTATGCGCAATTTCTTGTTGCGCTTTTTCTTTCAAACGTACTGCTTCTTGAGTGGCTTCTGAAAGGATCTGAGATTTGTTCTTTTCTGCAGTATCCTTTGCATTTTCGACAATAGACGCAGCTTCTTTGCGGCTACCTGCCAACTCTTCTTCACGTTTACTTGCTAGTTCCTCAGCTTTTTGACGAGCTGATTCTGCTCCATCAATATCATCTGTAATCTTTTTGGCACGCGCTTCTAAAATTCCATTGATATTGTTCCATGCAAATTTCTTTATTAAAAAGATTAATAATAGGAAGGAACCAGCAATGAGAATAAAGTTACCAATAATTTCACTCATTGATACATGCATTCTTCTACTCCTCCTCTACTTACTCTTCACCATTAATTTTCTTACCAATATAGATTGATGACAACATGGTAAACACATAGGCTTGGATACATGAAATAAAAATTGAAAATGCAGTCCATGCCATGCTACCAATAAAGGCAAATGGATACCAATAGAAAGCTTGGTGTGATAAGTTCACGAGCAAGCTTGCTAATACCTCACCCGCAAAGATATTTCCGAAGATCCGAAGTGCCAAGGAGGCAAAGTTCGTTAATTCTTCCAAAATATTCATGGGGGTCATAAATCCAGGTGTCACAAAAGCCTTTAAATATTCCTTCACACCACGTCGGCGAATTCCTTCTACATGGGCGATTAAGGTGATCAAAAATGAAAAGGCAAAGTCATAACCCAGGTTAGCGGTTGGTGATGTCCACAAATTGTAACCATTGGTCGTTTCGATTTTAGCCATCAATCCAATGTTATTGGCCACTAAAAGAAATAGGAAAAGAACAAACAAGAACAAGGAATAGTCCTTTATGTAATGTTCCCCAATATTTCCTTTTGTAAAGCCTACGACAAAGTCATATGCGTATTCCAGCACATTTTGTTTGCCTTTTGGTCGGATCGACATTTTTCGACTGGCCCAATAAATGAAGCCAAAAACGGCGAAAACAGAAATCAGGGTCATAGCAAGTAGGGTCAAATTAAAAGATACAGGTCCAAGAGTAATCGTTGGATTGATACTTTCTTCCAAGGTTTGACACCTCCTTTTCTAAAATAGAAGCGTCTATTTGATAATAAAGGCCATAACCAAGGTTACGAAGAAAGTACCTTCGACAAAGGCAACACCAAGAATCAAGAGGCTACGCAATTGACCGATAATTTCTGGTTGACGAGACGCAGATTTCAATAAGCTACTCATCATCAAACCTTCTGCCAGTGATACACCAAAACAGGCTAAACAAAGACCTAAAAATGTTAAATTCATGATGAATTCTCCTTTTATAAATTTTACTTCCTTAGTTTACTCCTAAAAGATATAATAGTCAAATATTTCCTATAAAAGTAAGCGTTTTAGTGAAATTACGTTATTTTTTTAATATGATAATTTTTCCTATCTACGATTGATTTCTTTTAATTTTTAGTCGCTTTGTCCACCTCTATTCATTTTTTCTTCTAAAAAACTCTCACCTGCTCAGCAGATGAGAGAATTCGATTATTTAAAGATAGACGTTTTGAAACTGTCTGTTTGTTGCAGTAATTTCTTAAAGATTTTTTCTTTCAAGGCAAGGGTATTGTCAAATTTGACAGAACCATTCTTCAAACTGGCCTGATCTTTTTCAACCGCAGTTGCAAAGGCTTGTTTTAAGTCCTCATAAGAGCTATAAGTAGTCCCATCCACTTCAATAGCCTGAAGTCCATTTTTGGCACTGGTTACCACTTCATTGAAGTAGGCTTTCTTCCAGTCTTCAAGGGTACTGAATTTCCCATCAGAAATCTTTTGAATGATGTAATCATCCCCTAGAGTCGCATGACCTGCTTGTTTGGATTCTTGTTTATACTTGTTTGAAGCATAGCCTAAGAAGCCTTTTTCATAGCCATAGTAACCCCAGAGTCTGAAGGTATTGTGTTTGAAGGACATGGCTCCAGGAGCCCCTTCACTGGTGTTTCCACCATAGATCCCTGTCATCATCGGTACCGTCACATAGGCGGAGCCAAAGTCAGATGGATTATAGACTCCATTTCCAGGACTACGATTGGTCATGAAGTTGTTGGTGATGAGATCATCTACTGAATGTAAGGTGATCGCTTTTTCCTCATCGCTCAAAGGACGTACCTTATCAAATTGATTCTTGGTGTTAGCCCCTCGGTATTGTTTATCAACCTTCTTGAACCATGCATTGTTCAAGTCTTGACTGCCTTTGTTGAGGACAGCTTCTCCTTCTAGGTAATCCAGAAGCATGAGGGTGTCGTTATAGCCTTTCATATACCGATCAATTTCGTCACGTGACTTCAAATCATTTGGATTGGTATTGTACCATTGGTTCCCATCATTTGGACGTTCATAGGCCATGTTGATACCTAAGGCCTTGTATTCCCCATTTGGATTGGATACGGATGGCGTTTGTAACATGCCTTGGGCAAAGGCTTCGATATCGGTTCCTTCTCGGTGTCTCCAACCACCTAAGTATACCATGCGGTCATTGACGTGCGTTGTTTCGTGGGTAAAGGCAGAGACCCCAAAGTCACTGATCATATCGGTCACCATGAAGAAAACAGAGTCGTCTTTATATGGGTTTCCGTAAATTCGCGCCACAGCTCCCATGCGCCAATCTGTCGCATGGTAACGATCGGTTGGACCATACAATTCACGGATTGGAGCGACATCTTTGCCACTGTTGGTATGGCCGTAACGGTCTGTACTAATGCCCTTGTAGTTTTGGTTATCAAGGACAGGGGTCGGCACCATATTATTGCTCTTCAAGAGTTGATTGCGAACCTTATCCGTTGCTAGACGTGACCAGAAATCGAGATAATTTTGTTGCCCTTTCGCCACCTTGTCAATTTCCGCTTTGAAGGCATTCCGCTCTGCTTCCGTGTTCTTACCATATTTCTCGAAGGAACTATAAGCCATGGTATTGTATGTTGAAATCAAGAACATATGGGCATCTTTTAAGTTCAAGAGTGGCAAGATCATTTTACCGTGAACATCATTGTTTAAGCCCTCATAGGCTCTATGCTTAGCAGATGCGAAAGCTGGATTGGTCGTCTCAGGCTCCACAATATAGACATTGTCTTTGGTTGCTTTGATGAACCAATCATTCAAGTCTGTATCAGTTGTAAAGAGGTCCATATTGTACTTCAGGAAGTCATTTAGGTTGCTAGAAAGAGTAGACTTCGCAACGACTTCTCGGAAGGCATCATGGGTACGAGTTCCTTTGATGTAGTCTTCTTTTGAACCAATTTCAATCAAACGGTCTAAGACATCAACATTCTTCCCATAGAAGTCTGGCTTGAACAACATGAGCTGCTTAAGATTGACATCATCGAACTTCACTCCGTAATAGCGATTGAGGTAAGAAAGCCCTAAAAGAACGGCCGCCTTGTTGTCATCAACTTTCTTGATAAGGGCACGTTTAGCAGCCTCATCTGTGTTTAATTGATGGTCTTGGTTTTCAACCAGTTGTTTGACAAAGTGAGTCAGATTATCCTTGACTTCTTGGAAACTTTCTTCGAGGTAAAGGTTCTTAATGGCATTGACTTTGTTAGGTCCTGTTCGACCTAAGTGAGTGTAGATTGGATCTGATTGCAATTCTACAGGACTTAATTTCTCTACGATGGCACTGATGAGATCGCTACGGTCCTTGTCCACCATATTTGGCGTGTAGACTACTTCACCGAGCTCCGCCACACTGTACTCTTTGACTTGTTTGACTTTAGAATCTTTCGGTGTCATGCTAAAGACATCTTTGGTCTTATCGGCATAAAGGATCAGGATGTGATCAGCATCTGCTAGTTCAGTGACAAAATCATTGCCCTTCATAGCGGTCACAGACAAGACTTCCTTGGTCAAAAGAGGGCTCGTCGCAGCCAATTTATTCCCTTGGTCGACAATCCACTCTTTATTGTAGAATGGTTGCAATTTAGCAATATTACGGTAAGCCAGCTCACGAGTCGCATCGTAAGCAGTGATGGCCTTGTATTGATCGTCTTTGCTAACAAGGTGATTGAGCGTGTCTTCAATCGGTTTGCTGCTGGTGAATGTATCAGCTGTAATTCCCATTGCTTCGATTTTCTGCTCAGCTTCTGCCAGCGAGATGCTAGGGATTTTACGGGAGTTGTTAAAGGATTTCTTCCCTTCACTCACGCCTTCCACGCTGTAATTGCGCTTGGTTCTTGAATAGGTGAAGTAATCATCTGCGTCAATATCTGAGTGACCAAAGACCATCTCACCCGTTTTGACTTTCATCATGGTGATGTTGTCTTCAATAGTCCCCAAGGCCCAGTTGGTCCCTAGTAATCCACCCGATTGAACCGCTTCTTTGAGTTCAATCGAACCTTTAGCAACGGAGTTTCTGAGAACCCCTTCTTTACCTACTGTGTGGTTATTTCCACCATTTTGAGAGGAATAAACGAGACCTGCAGCTTTGGCTTTGTTCCCAGTGATTTCAGCATCAACGTAAGCTTTTTCAACGACACCTTTCCAGTTCTCACCAACAACACCCGCTAGATAGCCACCTTTGTTCCCAGCGGCGTGCAGTTTCCCGATAAAGGCGACATTACTTACTTTCCCACTGCCATCAATTTTATTGACGATCCCTGCTACGTCATTGTTCCCGACAACACTTCCTGTTACTTTAACATTTTCAACAGTTGCATTGTTTTTGATAACACCTGCGATTGGTGCTACTCGATCTGTCCCAGGTAGGTCAATATTGACATTTTCAAGCAAGAGATTCTTAACCGAGCCACCTTCGATGTTCCCAAATAATGGTCTTGTAATGTTATGGATGGCAAATGTATTTCCATCCGTACTTTCCAAAATTCCCTTGAAGGCATTGGTCACATAGGATTTCCCTGCTGACTGGACATTAGCCGCATTCATATTGCTACCCAGTTTAAAGGTACCAGTCGGATTGGCTTGCATAGCTTTTACAAGTTCGTTGAAATTGTAGTAGATATCACCTTCATGTGCTTTGGGTTTCGCAATATAGTGGACATAGACCTCACTGAACTGGTTGTCCGCAGTCCGTTGAATGAGATCAGGAGCTTTGGCTGTTACTTTGTAGAGGGTCACGCCATCTACCGTTACTTCTTCAATTTTATCAACGGCTAGTTTTGTAACCTTATTATCATAGGTAGTGACCTTTAAGTAGTAAGGCTTCACATCTGATGGTGTTTCTGACAAGAGGCTACGATCGGTCTCAAGGCCTTGGTCATCCACGCTAATCAGACTGGTTTCCTTGATGTTTTTGATTTCAACTTTTTTAAGATCAATTCTCAGTGGTTCTTCCTTGAGAACTTCTTCTTCATCCCCATTTCCACGGTCATACACCATGGTCGTTGCGAGCGTATAATCCTTGTAGTAGTCCAAGTCCGCTAAAGCAGCTGCCAAGTCCGTCTCTGAAAGGGTCAGGGTTTTCACCACTTGATCACCCTTCTTCAATACAGCCTGGATGGACTTGATGGTCACACCGTCTGGTTTATCCAAATGATAAGTAGCTTTAGCACTGCGCTTCAATTCTTCCTTATCAACCTGGGTCAAAGTTAAGGTAGGCTTTTCAAGTTCTTTGGTCCCTTGTTGAATGATCTGATCTTGGGCTTGTTCAACTACTTCCTCAGAAACAGTAGGAGCATCCGCCGTTTTAACCCCCTTGATGGTCTTGTAGACCTTGGTGATTTTCTTCTTCCCATTCTTACCAGCTTGAGAAACCCTTTCGGTTCCTTTTAGCAAGGTAGCATCTTGTTCGGTTACCGTCTTAAATGGAATTTCCTCATACGAAACATCCTCTGTTTGGTCTTCAATCGCCTTAGTCCCACGACTAATTTTTTCTGTCACAGGAGCTTTTACCGTTTCAGTGGTCGTACTGAGAGGCTCGCCAATCTTCTCACCATTGACCGTCTTATAAACTCGACGAATCTCCTGGCTACCAGCCTCGCCTTTCTGAAGGAGGCTTTCTTCATCGGTGTAACGATTGGCGTCCGTTACATACTCTGTTTCATATGGAAGGATTACCGTTTCTGTCTCTGTTACCGTCCCTTCCGTTACTTGATAGGTTGGGTTCTCTGGTTGAATAGGAGCTTCGCCGACATGGCCTTCTTCCCGTGTTCCCTTGGCTTCCACCACACCTGTATAGGCTGGGTTCTCCGGTTGAACAGGGGCTTCGCCGACGTGACCTTCTTCTTGTGTCCCTTTGGCTTCCACCACACCTGTATAGGCTGGGTTCTCTGGTTGAACAGGAGCTTCACCGACATGACCTTCTTCCTGTGTCCCCTTAGCTTCCACTACGCCTGTATAGACTAGGTTCTCCGGTTGAACAGGGGCTTCGCCAACATGGCCTTCTTCTTGTGTCCCTTTGGCTTCCACCACACCTGTATAGGCTGGGTTCTCTGGTTGAACAGGGGCTTCGCCAACATGGCCTTCTTCTTGCGTCCCCTTAGCCGTTACAACTGGAGAAGGGCTGGGTTGAGGGGTTGGTTGGGCATCTTCTTTTGTCCCAACAGCAAGAATTTGTGAAACTGGTTCTTTAGTGACCTTGCTTTCAACGACTCTGCGAACTTCTTGTCCATCTACCACACTCACTTCTGTCAATAGGGTCCGCTCCCCATTTTGACCAGCAGTCAGCACCTTGGTTTGCCCTTTAGGTAATGTAGGATCAGCTTGTTTGACAGTTTCAAATGGCACAGGCTCAGTAGAGACTTCCAGGCTTGGTTTTTCAACTTGAGGAAAGGCTGGAGAGACTTCTGGGGTCACACGCGCTTGTGCTTCCACTTGTGGAATACCTGTACTTGTTTTGATCGTTCCTTCTACAGAAGGTTTCGTTTCCTGCATAGCCTTTGGCTCTCGTAAGCTCGTCTTTTGGACTGACGGGTAGCGCAGATAACCAATATAGTCATAGCCGTCAATTTGAATCACGCCATTTGCAAGATCTTTGCTCGATGCGATCGCAAGATCCTGATTATAGGCGCGCAAAACTTGATTTTGTAGGGCTGCGACTTCAACTGGAAGTAGAAGACTTTGTCCCATGGCTCCAATCAAAAGGACGCCCATGACCTTCTTCCGGTGCTTTTTAGAGAGTAAGAGGACCGCAAAGGAAGCTGTGGCTAGACTTAGCCCAAAAAGGGCGACTTCCTGACTTCCTGTCTGAGGAAGAACCGACTGAATTGCTTCCTTCTTCTTATAGACGAGATAGAAAGTATCTTCATTTTGATACTCTTCAGGGATTGCATGAATCACCTGTGCTTTTTCTTCAGCAGTCAGCTCTTCTTCTGTCACATATCCTAAGTGCACATGAGCAGGTAGGGTCACCTGATCTGCTTGGACAGGACGAACCCCTAACAGGCTTCCTCCTAATAAAAAGGCTCCAATGGCCACCGGACCAACACCGACAGTTAATTTCCGAATCGAATATTTGGTCATTTTTTCAAACGTTTGTTTCGCTTTTTTCATCCTAAAATTCCTATATAGTAATATTTAACCCTCGAGCAGGGACCTGATTATTTTTAGAGAGGATGGGATCCTTTCCAGAAATAAGAACCTTCCCGGGATTTTTTACCTTTACCTATCTTATCTTTTTTCTTCTATTTTAGCAAGCTCTATAACTCAAAAAAATAAACCGTTTTCTTTATCGGAAGAAAGCAACACAAAAAACGCCTCGAAAGGCGTTTGTATTATAGATCTATTTATAAGGATTGGTACAAATCATTGTATCGTTGACTAGCCGTATCCCATGAGAAGTCACGCGTCATAGCTTGCTCTTGCAGACCATACCAAGCCTGTTTGTCATTGTAGTAGACAGCCAAGGCTTCATCAACTGCCCAGTTAAACCAATAGCCAGACAAATTATTGAAGCTAAAGCCTGTTCCACTTCCATCAACAGCATTATACGGTTGGACCGTATCTCGAAGTCCGCCGACTTCATGCACTAAAGGAAGGGTTCCATAACGCATGGCCATCATTTGAGAAAGACCACACGGTTCAAAACGGCTTGGCATCAAGAAGACATCCGACGCTGCATAGATTTCTTGGGCCAATTGGACATCAAATGTGATATTCGCTGAAAGTTTATCTGGGTAGGCTTGACCAAACCAAGCAAAGGCATTTTCAAATCCAGGATCTCCTGTACCGAGCAAGACAATCTGAATATCCTTTTGCAAGAGTTGATGCAACTCTTCTACCACAACGTCAAAGCCTTTTTGACGTGTCAAACGAGAGACGATCCCAAACAAAGGAACATCATCGCGAACAGGTAGACCGACACGTTCTTGAAGAGCTCGTTTACTAGCTGCTTTACCTGAAAGATCTGAGAGACTGAAGTGATACGTCAAGAGTGGATCCGTTTCAGGATTATACAGATCTGCATCAATCCCGTTAACAATTCCGGTCACCTTGCCAGACTCCATTCGAAGGATCTGATCCAAGCCACAACCATATTCAGCAGTCATAATCTCATGCGCATAGCTAGGAGAAACGGTTGTTACACGGTCAGCATATAGAATACCAGCTTTCATCCAGTTCAGGCAATCATTCCACCGAAGAGTTCCATCTGCATAGCGTTCAAATCCAACTCCGAATAGGTCCCATAACATTCCTGGGTCGAACTGACCTTGGAATTCCAAATTATGGATAGTCAATACTGTTTTAATTCCATGATAAGCTTGAATCCAACGGTATTTTTCCTTCAGCAAGAAAGGAATCATCGCTGTATGGTAATCATGGGCATGAAGAACATCTGGAATGAAGTCAACCCGTTCCATCGTTTCTAAGGCCGCGAGCTGGAAGAAGGCAAAGCGTTCACCATCATCAAAGTCACCATACACATGTCCTCTAAAGAAATAATGTTGGTTATCAATAAAGTAAAAGGTGACGCCATCGCGCACAATGCGTTTCACACCCACATATTGACTTCTCCAGCCAACCTTGGTCTCAAAATGCAAGACATCTTCGATTTGATCTCCAAACTTGGCCTCTACCATATCATAGTAAGGGAGGATCACGCGCACATCATGACCACTTTTCGCTAAGGATTTAGGAAGAGCGCCAATAACGTCTCCCAAACCACCTGTTTTAGAAAACGGTGCTCCTTCAGCTGCAACAAATAATAGTTTCATTAGACAATATCCTCTGTAACAATCGTTCCTTTTTTAACCACGACAGGTGCTTCTTCTGTCCCACGAATCGTCACACCAGCAGCCACTTCGACACCCTTATCCAGGATGGCATGTTCGACGATTGCATTTTCATGAATCACAACACCAGGGAAGAGAAGACTACTGCGGACCTCTGAACCTTGATGAAGGTATACTCGACGTGAAACAACGGAGCGTTCAACGGTTCCTTCTACAATACTACCCGAAGCAAATTGAGACGATTTAATATGTGAAGTCTTGGAATAATACGTTGGTTCTTCATTCTTCACTTTCGTATACACTTTTTGATTTGGTGAAAAGAGCTTCATGAATTTTTGGTTTTCCAACATATCCAAGTTTGCCTGGTAGTAGGATTCCACTGAATGAATATTGGCAAGGTAGCCTGTATATTCAAAGGCAAAAGCATTGTATTCCACCGCCAAATCACGCAAGATATAGCGCAGTTTTTGTGGGTATTCTTTCTTGGCTTCTTCTTCTATTTTTTCAATCAACCAAGGGGTATCCACAATAAAGACATCTGTTGACATGTTGTAGACTTCATCAGGAGACTTGCTGTCAAACAGTTTTTGCTCCGTAACATGGTCTGTCTCATCAATCTGTAGAATCGCATTCACTTCAGAGATATTTTGAGGATGCAACTTTTTGTAAACAACTGTAATCGGACGGTCAACGCTATTATGCAAGTGGAAAACTTGATTGAGGTCAATATTCATCAAAACATCACAGTTTAAAGCAACTGTTTGGTTGGAACCAGACCGTTTCAAATAGGTCAATAATTGTTGGTAGTATTCTGGCCCTACCGTTGTATTTTCAACTGGAGTATTATAGATTCCAAGGTAATAGTGGCTCAATAAAGTAGACAAGCCCCACTCACGACCTGAACGAATATGGTCAAAGACCGAACTAATATTTTCTTGTTGGAAAATCCCAAAAACACTACGAATACCAGCATTCGCAAGGCTAGACAATGGGAAGTCAATCAAGCGGTATTTCCCATCAAACGGTAGGGAGGCTACCGGACGATGGCTGGTCAAAGTGGACATATCATGATACCCAACTGTATTTCCTAAAATGGCTGAATATTTATCAATCTTCATCTGTTGCTACCCCCACTTTTTCATTGTAACCGACAACTTTTACTTCCTCTGTTCCATCAATCACGACACCTTCTGCAATGACTGCGCCTTCTCCAATAATCGCGCGTTTCACAACAGCTCCTTTACCGATAATGGCATTGCTCATCACGACAGCATCTTCGACAACTGCTCCTTCACGAACTTGAGCTTCTGTTGATAAGATGGAGTGTTTGACTGTACCGTCTACCGAACAACCATCGACGACAAGAGAATCTTCGATGTGAGCATGTTCCCCAAAGAAGTTTGGTGGAGAAATGAGGTTGCGTGAATAGATTTTCCAGTGACGATCGCGACTATCCAAGGCATTATTTGGATCGATATATTCCATATTGGCTTCCCAAAGAGACTCAATTGTACCAACGTCTTTCCAATAGCCATTGAATTCATAAGCATAAACACTTTCGCCTGATTCTAGATAAGTTGGAATGACATTTTTACCGAAGTCTGACATATCGATATCGCTCTTTTCAGCAGCAACCAACATATTGCGCAGACGAGCCCAGTCAAAGATGTAAATCCCCATGGAAGCCTTGGTAGATTTTGGTTCAGCTGGTTTTTCTTCAAATTCGACAATCCGATTATTGGCATCTGTATTCATGATTCCAAAACGGCTTGCTTCCTTCAAAGGAACATCTAGGACGGCAACAGTCAAGCTTGCGTTATTATCCTTGTGTGCTTGAAGCATGTCATCGTAATCCATCTTGTAGATATGATCCCCAGATAGAATCAAGACATATTCCGGATTGATGCTATCGATATAGTCGATGTTTTGGAGAATCGCATGACTAGTTCCTTCGAACCACCGATTTCCTTCACTAGCTGAATAAGGTTGGAGAATAGACACACCCGTATTGATTCCATCCAAGCCCCAGCTGGAACCATTCCCAATATGGCTGTTAAGGGCAAGTGGTTGATACTGTGTAATCACACCAACATTGTGAATTCCTGAGTTGGCACAGTTTGAGAGAGCAAAATCGATAATCCGATAGCGCCCACCAAATTGAACCGCAGGTTTCGCGATGTTTTTGGTTAATTTTCCAAGACGTGTTCCTTGCCCTCCGGCAAGAATTAAAGCGAGCATTTCATTCTTCATTGACTACTTCCTCTTTTTAAAGCTTGGACTCCCTTAGAGTCAACCGATCATCATTTTTTATCTGATGTTTTAGATTTCGTTTTGCGAACCTTCCGTTTCACCTTCCAAATGCTAGCCCCTAAAGCCGGCAAAGTAAAGGTCAAAGTTTGTTCATAATCCTTCCACAGTCCATCTTGAGACTGAACTGTCGGATTGTGCTCTTTCCAGACACCTCCCCATTCTTCTAATTCTGTATTCCAAATTTCTTCATAGACCGCTGATACAGGCACACCAATCGTAAAGTCCTTGCGTTCTACTGGTGCCATATTGAAGACGCAAACCAAAAGATCGCCTTTACGATTTTTCCGGATCATAGACAAGACGCTCTGATCCCGGTTATCTGCATCTATAATCTCCAAGCCATCAAAGCTATCATCAATCTCCCACAATTCCTTGTGTTCTTTGTAGAAATGATTGAGCTGAGAAGTAAAACGACGCATCTTCGCATTCATTTCATCCTCTAGATTGCCCCATTCCAGTTGCTCTTCTGACTTCCATTCCAAAAATTGACCAAATTCTGAACCCATGAAGAGTAGTTTCTTACCAGGGTGGCAGATCTGATAGGTTAAGAGGTTACGAAGTCCAGCAAATTGATTGTAACGATCTCCCCACATCTTATGCATCAAACTCTTCTTACCGTGCACCACTTCATCATGTGAAAATGGTAGTAAGAAATTCTCAGAAAATGCATACATGTAACTAAAGGTCACCAGATTAAAGTCAAATTTCCTGTAGACCGGGTCTTCCTCATAGAATCGGAGAATATCATTCATCCAACCCATATTCCATTTATAGTCAAAGCCTAGACCACCTTCTTCTTCTGGGCCTGTGATCTTTTGACCAGCAGAACTTTCTTCAGCAATCATCATAACATCTGGGTGTTCGTTCTTGATAATCGCATTCAAACGTCTGAGGAAATGAACCCCTTCATAGTTGAGGTTTCCCCCATCAATATTTGGTGTCCATGGACCACTATCATAATCGAGATAGAGCATATTGCTCACGGCATCAACCCGAATTCCATCTAAATGATAGGTGTCAATCCAAAACTTCAAACTAGAAATCAAGAATGACTGTACTTGATTTTTTCCTAAATCGAAGTTCAAAGCCCCCCAACCATAGTTATGGGCCCGATGTTCATCCTGATACTCAAAAGTTGGTGTTCCATCATAATAAGCCAAGGCATCATCATTGATAATGAAATGGCCAGGCACCCAATCCACAATCACTCCGATATTGTTGAGGTGACATTCTTCCACGAAGTCTTGAAACTCTTCTGGGCTACCATAAGTCTGCTCGAGGGCAAAATAGCCCATGAGCTGATAACCCCAGCTCAATCCCAATGGATGGGCCATCACTGGCATAAATTCTACGTGGGTGTAGTTCATCTCTACCAGATATGGAATGAGTTCTTCTTTTAGTTGTTTGAAAGTATAGGAACTATAATCATCATTTCGTTTCCAAGATCCTGCGTGAACCTCATAGATATTAACAGGTCGTTCCTTAAAACCAAGTTTTTTACGGCGTGCTCTCCAAAGACCGTCTTTCCAGTTCTTTTCCGGAATGGTCTTAATGATAGACCCTGTATTGGGTCGTTTTTCCATCCATAACGCTAGAGGATCAATTTTTTGAACCTGATGACCATTATTTCGTGTCACCAAATATTTGTAGATATCTCCCTCTTTTGCATCCGAACAGAAGACTTCCCAGACGCCTCCTTCATTACGAACCATTGGAATTTTACGGTCTTCCCAATCAGTGAAATCACCAATCAGATCCACAGCCTGAGCATTGGGAGCCCAAACACGGAAGGTAAAACCTTCTTGTTCTCCCCTTGTTTCCTTGTGAGCTCCTAAGTACTCTTGAAGATGGAAATTATCCCCTCTTCCAAATGTCCATAAGTCTGTGCTTCTATCCATATACTCACCTCTTTGCTTTTGAAAGCGTTTTCTATTTGATATTATTTTACTATAAAATCACTTAATTTTCAAGTTGATTCCTGTAAAATCATGTAAAAATATCAGGAAAAGTTTTTCCATTTTCTTTCCCGAACCTTTTCTATCCTTCCTTGGTCATCCCCCTTTTCTTACTTACGATTATACTATATATACGAGGAAATTTAAACAAAAAACCGAACATTTTAGTCAATGTTTTTATTACTAACTAGTTTATTACGAATGAAATGGACATTTTTATAAAAAAAGTAAAAAAATCAAAAAAAATACTAAGACAGATGTGTCTTAGTATTTGATTCATTCTTAGTCTACGTTCACGTATTCTTTAGAAAGTTCAAGCACTTCTTCCATGGTTGAACATTCAGTCAGAGCACGGTTAGCGTATTCTTGCATTTTAGCTGTGTCGAGTTTCTTCATCAAGCTACGTGTACGAAGGACAGATGTCGCTGACATAGAGAACTCATCCAAGCCCATTCCGACAAGAAGTGGAACAGCAGTTTGGTCACCGGCCATTTCACCACACATACCTGCCCATTTGCCTTCAGCGTGAGCTGCTTTGATCACGTTGTTGATCAAACGAAGGATTGATGGGTTATATGGTTGGTAAAGGTATGAAACTTGTTCGTTCATACGGTCAGCAGCCATTGTGTATTGGATCAAGTCATTTGTACCGATTGAGAAGAAATCAACTTCTTTAGCAAATTGGTCCGCAAGCATTGCAGCAGCTGGGATTTCAATCATGATCCCTACTTGGATATCATCTGCCACAGCAACACCTTCAGCAAGCAATTTAGCTTTTTCTTCTTCAAGAATACCTTTAGCCGTACGGAACTCTGTCAACAAAGCAACCATTGGGAACATGATCCGCAATTTACCGTGAACAGATGCACGAAGCAAGGCACGCAATTGTGTACGGAACATTTGGTTACCTGTCTCAGAGATAGAGATACGCAAAGCACGGAAACCTAAGAATGGGTTCATTTCTTTAGGAAGATCAAAGTAAGGGAGTTCTTTATCCCCACCGATATCCATTGTACGAACAACCACAGGTTTACCATTCATACCTTCAAGAACAGCTTTGTAAGCTTCGTATTGGTCATCTTCCGTTGGGAAGTCTTGAGAATCCATGTACAAGAATTCTGTACGATAGAGACCAACAGCTTCTGCACCGTTATCGTTCACACCTTCAACATCTTTAGGTGTACCGATGTTAGCAGCCAACTCGAAGTGTTTTCCATCAGCAGTCACTGTTTTCGCATCTTTAAGGAGAGCCCATTCAGCTTTTTGTTTAGCATAAGCTTCACCAGCTGCTTTGAACTCTGCGATTTGTTCTTCAGTAGGGTTGATCACAACTTCACCAGTGATCCCTGAAACAGCCAAAACATCGCCATCTTTGACAAGTTCTGTAATGTTATTTGTACCAAGAACAGCTGCGATTTCAAGTGTACGAGCCATGATAGCTGAGTGACTGGTACGTCCACCGATATTCGTGACAAAAGCTTTTACATACTTTTTGTTCAACTGTGCTGTATCAGATGGAGTCAAGTCATGCGCAACCACGATTGCTTCTTCATTGATAGAAGCAGGGTTTGGCAATTTCTTCCCAAGCAAGTTGGCAAGGACACGTTTGGTAACGTCACGAATATCTGCTGCACGTTCTTGCATGTAAGGATTGTCTTCCATTCCTTCAAAGATCGCAATGAACATGTCAGTGACTTCTTTCAAGCCAGCTTCTGCATTGATTTTTTTCGTACGAATCGTTTCTTTGATCTGACCAATCATTTCAGGGTCAGCAAGAACCATCATATGCGCATCAAAAACTTGCGCTGCTTCTTCACCAAGGCTTGCTACTGCATTCTCCCGAATAAGAGAAAGCTCGTTTTGTGAAGCTTCAAGAGCTGCATCCAAACGAGCTTCTTCTGCACTTGTATCTTCGACTGAAACAGTCTCAAATGATAAGTCTGGTTGAATGAGCAAATATGCCTTAGCAACGGCAACACCGTCAGATGCTGCAATTCCTTTTAGCATTTTTGTCATATTTTTAAGCCAATCCTTCTTTAGTCATTGTTTCTGAAATAGCTGCGATCGCATCATCAGCGTCAGCACCTTCTGCAGAGATTACAACGTCTGCTCCTTGACCAACACCAAGGCTCATAACACCCATGATTGATTTCAAGTTAACTGATTTACCTTTGTATTCAAGAGTAATATCTGAAGCAAATTTGCTAGCAGTTTGAACCAACAAAGTTGCTGGACGTGCGTGGATACCTGTTTCTGCCACGATGTGGAAATCTTTAGAAGCCATAGTTTGACTCTCCTTTTTAAAAATAGTTTTTGAGTTACCTTTTGATAACCCTTACAATTTGGTATTATATCATCTTTTGAAATTTTTTTCAAGATTTTTATCACTGACTTACAGAAAAAGACTGCGAAAAATCCCAATTTAGATACATTTTAAGAAGCAACTGAAGAACAGAGAAAATATCTTTTCAATTTTCTACTATATTATAAGTAACATTTTCCTCCGCTTTCAATGAAAAGAAGCTGTTTAACCACAGGATATTGATTCACCAAAAAATTATAACTAATTAAAGATGCTTTAAAGCCTATTCCTATCCCATTTCTTCGATTTTCACACTTTTCACTCACCACAATATATTGTGCTTTGAAAACTCCATTTCATCTCTTTGCACAATATTTAGTTTTATTTTGTTGACAAGTTGCTGGATTTTGTTTATACTGTTTACAGATTTATATTTCGATAGGAGAACGGAAAAGAAATGGTAACCATTTATTCAAAAAATAATTGTGTTCAATGCAAAATGACCAAGCGATTCCTCGATAGCAATCATGTGGAATACCGCGAAATTAACTTAGACGAACAGCCAGAATTTGTAGAGCATGTTAAGAACCTTGGCTTCAATGCTGCTCCAGTTATTCAAACACCGGATGAAGTATTTTCTGGTTTTCAACCAGCTAAGTTGAAGAAACTTTCATAATAAACACAGTATTTTGCTTAAATAGGGTCTAGCGTTAGCAACCTAACACTAGACTTTTTACTTGGGAAGAGAGGACTTCTCCTCTTCATTTTTTTGAACTAGAAAAGGATTATTATGGGATTAAAATCTCTTGAAGATGTGACGTATTTTCGTCTTAACAATGAAATCAACCGTCCAGTAAACGGCCAAATCATGCTTCATAAGGATAAAGAAGCTTTGGATGCATTCTTTAAAGAAAATGTTGTACCAAATACTAAAGCCTTTGACTCGATTACAGACAAGATTCAGTACCTTCTCGAGCACAATTACATTGAGAGAGCTTTTATCGAGAAATACCGTCCTGAATTTTTAGAGGAATTGGCCCAATTTATCAAAGACCAAAACTTCCAATTCAAGTCCTTCATGGCGGCCTACAAATTCTATAACCAATACGCTTTGAAAACAAATGATGGAGAATACTATCTTGAAAGCATGGAAGACCGTGTCTTCTTCAATGCTCTCTATTTTGCAGATGGAAATGAAGCTATCGCGCGAGACATCGCAAACGAAATTATCCACCAACGCTACCAACCAGCTACTCCTTCTTTCTTAAACGCTGGACGTGCCCGCCGTGGAGAATTGGTTTCATGTTTCTTGATCCAAGTAACCGATGATATGAATGCGATCGGACGTTCCATCAACTCTGCCCTTCAACTTTCACGTATCGGTGGTGGGGTTGGGATTTCCCTCAGCAACCTTCGTGAAGCTGGAGCACCAATCAAAGGGTATGAAGGAGCCGCTTCTGGAGTGGTTCCAGTTATGAAACTCTTCGAAGATAGCTTCTCTTACTCTAACCAATTGGGACAACGCCAAGGGGCTGGGGTGGTTTACCTCAACGTCTTCCACCCAGACATCATCGCCTTCCTTTCAACTAAGAAAGAAAATGCTGATGAAAAAGTTCGGGTGAAGACTCTCTCACTTGGGGTCGTCGTGCCAGACAAGTTCTACGAGTTGGCTCGTAAAAATGAAGAAATGTACCTCTTCAGCCCATACTCTGTGGAACGTGAATACGGAGTACCATTCAACTACATCGACATCACTGAAAAATACGATGAGTTGGTTGCTAATCCAAACATCCGCAAGACAAAAATTAAGGCACGTGATTTGGAAACTGAAATTTCTAAATTGCAACAAGAATCTGGCTATCCATATGTAGTCAACATCGATACTGCTAACCGGGCCAACCCAGTTGATGGAAAAATCATCATGAGTAACTTGTGTTCAGAGATCCTCCAAGTTCAAGAACCAAGCTTGATCAACGATGCCCAAGAATTTGTCCAAATGGGAACAGACGTCTCATGTAACCTTGGTTCAACCAACGTAGTTAACATGATGACTTCACCTGATTTTGGACGTTCGATTCGTGCCATGGTTCGTGCTTTAACCTTCGTTACCGATAGTTCTCATATCGTGGCCGTTCCAACCATTGACCACGGAAATAAACTGGCGCATTCGTTCGGACTTGGAGCAATGGGACTTCACAGCTACCTTGCGCAACAATTGATTGAATACGGATCACCTGAGTCTGTTGAGTTCACAAGTATCTACTTCATGCTCATGAACTACTGGACTCTCGTAGAATCAAATAACATTGCGCGCGAACGTGGTGTTACCTTCCACAATTTTGAAAAATCTGATTATGCCAACGGTAGATACTTTGATAAGTACATGACTGGAGAATTTGTACCAAAATCTGATCGCGTCAAAGAACTCTTTAAGGACATTTTCATTCCTAGTGCAGAAGACTGGGCTGAACTTCGTGATAAAGTCAAGGCAGATGGTCTTTACCACCAAAACCGCTTGGCTGTGGCACCAAATGGATCTATCAGCTACATCAATGACGTATCTGCTTCTATCCACCCAATTACACAACGGATTGAAGAACGCCAAGAGAAAAAAATCGGTAAAATCTACTACCCTGCAGCAGGATTGTCAACGGAAACGATTCCTTACTACACTTCTGCCTACGACATGGATATGCGAAAAGTCATCGATGTCTATGCTGCCGCAACTGAACATGTAGACCAAGGTCTTTCACTGACTCTCTTTATGCGCAGCGATATTCCAAAGGGTCTTTACGAATGGAAAACTGAAAACAAACAAACCACTCGTGACTTGTCTATCCTTCGAAACTACGCCTTTAACAAGGGTATCAAGTCTATCTACTACGTCCGTACCTTTACAGATGATGGTGGAGAAGTTGGCGCCAACCAATGTGAAAGCTGTGTCATCTAATCCGCTATCCTAGATAGCTATCAAAAGTCGGTTCGCCGACTTTTTGTGCGGTATTCTATCAATTTATGGTAGAATAGTAACGATTGAATGAATAGAAAAAGAAAGTGATGCAAATGGAAACATACTACAAAGCCATTAACTGGAATGCGATCGAAGATGTCATCGATAAATCGACCTGGGAAAAACTGACAGAGCAATTCTGGTTGGATACACGTATCCCTTTGTCAAACGACTTGGATGACTGGAGAAAGTTGTCGAATAAAGAAAAAGACCTAGTTGGTAAAGTCTTTGGGGGATTGACCCTTCTAGATACCATGCAATCTGAAACAGGTGTTCAAGCTCTTCGTGCGGATATTCGTACTCCACACGAAGAAGCTGTCTTTAACAACATCCAATTCATGGAATCTGTCCATGCTAAGTCTTACTCTTCTATCTTTTCTACTTTGAATACTAAGTCAGAAATCGAAGAGATTTTCGAATGGACCAACACCAATCCTTTCCTTCAAAAGAAGGCAGAAATCATCAACGAAATCTACCTCAATGGAACTCCCCTTGAAAAGAAAGTCGCCAGCGTTTTCCTTGAAACCTTCCTCTTCTACTCTGGTTTCTTCACACCTCTCTACTATCTTGGAAACAACAAATTAGCCAACGTAGCTGAAATCATCAAGTTGATCATTCGGGACGAATCTGTTCACGGAACCTATATCGGCTACAAGTTCCAACTTGGATTTAACGAATTACCAGAAGAAGAACAAGAAAAACTCAAAGAGTGGATGTATGATCTGCTCTACACTCTCTATGAGAATGAAGAAGGTTACACAGAGAGCCTCTATGACGGTGTGGGCTGGACTGAGGAAGTCAAGACCTTCCTTCGCTACAACGCTAATAAAGCCCTCATGAACTTGGGACAAGATCCGCTTTTCCCAGACTCAGCAGATGACGTTAACCCAATCGTTATGAACGGAATCTCAACCGGTACCTCTAACCACGACTTCTTCTCTCAAGTCGGAAATGGTTACCTTCTCGGTGAAGTAGAAGCCATGCAGGATGACGATTACAACTACGGCCTATAAGACAAAAACCTTTCCAGATGGAAAGGTTTTTAAATATAGACAACCTATTGTTTTACATAAAACAGATAGATGATTTTCAAAAAGTGACTTTTATTTTTTGAAGATTAAAAACTTTCCGCCGTGAGAAAAGTGCTAGAAACAATCATGTTTCTAGCACTCGGGAGTTTTGGAACCTTAGGTCCAAAACTAAGTCATGGAACTTCTTTGAAGTTCGCTGACGTCCGTACTCACCTAAGGAAAGTTTTTTAGAAGACTTTATCTTCAATCTGAAACCTTTCCAGACGGAAAGGTTTTTTTGTTGCAATCTTTTTCTAATTGGATCTGCTTTTTTTTGAAAAAAGAGGTTGGACAAACATCCAACCTCTCCGATTATTACAATTTACCTGCTACGGCATCCAACAATTCTTGGATTTTCGCTTGGTTGCTTCCTCCTGCCATGGCCATGTCTGGTTTTCCACCACCACGTCCATCGACGATTGGAGCTAATTCTTTGATCACATTTCCTGCATGCACATCTTTTGTCTTGCTGGCTACAAGGACGTTTACCTTATCACCGATGGCTGCGACAAGAACAAGGACATCAGAGTAGTCTTTTTGTTTCCAGTTATCGGCAAAGGTACGAAGGGCACCTGCATCTGATACAGAAACTTGGCTGGCAATGTAACGGTGGCCGTTTGCTTCTTGAACATTCTTGAAGACATCGCCTGCTGCCGCTGCTGCTGCTTTTTCCTTCAATTCTGCATTTTCTTTTTGCAATTGACGGAGTTGTTCTTGAAGACCTTCCACCTTGTGAGGGACTTCTTTGAGTTGAGGTGCTTTCAAGGTTGCTGCGACTGCTTTCAGAGCATCTTCTTGTTCACGATAAGCTTCGAAGGCTTCCTTACCAGTCACTGCCAAGATACGACGAGTTCCTGATCCGATCCCTTCTTCTTTGACAATCTTGAAGAGTCCAATTTCAGAAGTATTGCCTACGTGGGTACCACCACAGAGCTCAACAGAGTAGTCCCCGATAGTGACTACGCGAACTTCCTTACCGTATTTCTCACCAAAGAGGGCCATAGCTCCCATTTCTTTAGCAGTATCGATATCTGTTTCAATCGTTTCGACTGCGATCGCTTCCCAAATCTTTTCATTGACTTGTTGCTCAATAGCACGCAATTCTTCTGGAGTCACAGCTTGGAAGTGAGTAAAGTCAAAGCGAAGGAATTCTACTTCGTTAAGAGATCCTGCTTGGGTTGCATGGTTACCAAGGATATTGTGAAGAGCCGCATGGAGCAAGTGAGTTGCAGTGTGGTTCTTCATAACACGATGACGACGATTGGTATCGATCGCCAAGGTGTATTCTTGGTTCAAGGCAAGAGGAGCAAGAACTTCAACAGTATGAAGTGGTTGTCCATTTGGTGCTTTTTGAACGTCTGTCACAGTCGCTACGACGTTTCCTGCAGCATCCAAGATTTGACCATGGTCCGCAACTTGTCCACCCATTTCAGCATAGAATGGAGTTTCTGCAAAGATCAGTGATGCAGTCCCTTCAGATACAGCTTCTACTTCTGCATTATCCGCTACGATAGCCACCAACTTAGAAGGCAATTGGCTAGCATTGTAGTTGAAGCTACTTTCAACTGTAATGTTTTGAAGGGTTTCATTTTGCATCCCCATAGATCCACCTTTGACAGCAGATGCACGCGCCCGTTCTTGTTGTTCCTTCATAGCTGCTTCAAAACCGTCACGATCGACTGTCATTCCAGCTTCTTCAGCGATTTCTTCTGTCAATTCTACTGGGAATCCGTATGTATCATAAAGTTTAAAGACATCTTGTCCAGCAATCACTGTTTGACCTTTGGCTTTCAAGTCTTCAACGATGGTTTGGGCAAAGTGTTGACCAGAGTTCAAGGTACGAGCAAATGACTCTTCTTCACTCTTGATGATTTTTTCAATAAAGTCTTGTTTTTCAAGTACTTCTGGGTAGTAGCTTTCCATGATCTTCCCAACAGTTGGAACCAATTTATACAAGAAGGTTCCTTCGATCCCCAATTTTTGACCATGCATAGAAGCACGACGGAGGAGACGACGAAGAACGTAACCGCGTCCTTCATTACCAGGAAGAGCCCCATCTCCAATCGCAAATGAAAGCGAACGGATGTGGTCAGCAATCACCTTGAAGCTCATGTTATCGCCATCTGGATCATAGGTTTTACCAGACATCTTTTCCACTTCACGGATGATCGGCATGAAGAGGTCTGTTTCAAAGTTAGTCTTCGCCCCTTGGATAACGGCTACCAAACGTTCCAAACCAGCGCCCGTATCAATGTTCTTGTGTGGCAATTCCTTGTATTCGCTACGAGGAACAGCAGGGTCAGCGTTAAATTGTGACAAGACAATATTCCAAATTTCGATGTAACGGTCGTTTTCGATATCTTCCGCAAGCAGACGAAGACCGATATTTTCAGGGTCAAAGGCTTCTCCACGGTCAAAGAAGATTTCTGTATCTGGTCCAGAAGGTCCCGCACCGATTTCCCAGAAGTTGTCTTCGATTGGAATCAAGTGACTTGGATCCACACCAACAGCGATCCAACGGTTGTATGAATCCTTGTCATCAGGGTAATAGGTCATGTAAAGTTTGTCTTTAGGGAAATCAAACCATTCCGGACTTGTCAAAAGCTCATAAGCCCAGGTGATGGCTTCATCACGGAAGTAATCTCCGATAGAGAAGTTCCCCAACATTTCAAACATGGTATGGTGACGAGCCGTCTTCCCTACGTTTTCGATATCATTGGTACGGATAGCTTTTTGAGCATTAGTAATCCGTGGGTTTTCAGGTTTGATGGTTCCATCGAAGTATTTCTTAAGAGTGGCAACCCCTGAGTTGATCCACAAAAGTGTTGGATCGTTTACTGGAACCAAGCTAACAGATGGTTCTACTGAGTGGCCTTTGCTTGCCCAGAAATCAAGCCACATTTGGCGGACTTGTGCACTAGATAATTGTTTCATATTTGTCTCCTAATTTTTTTAAGATTAATTTGCGCCAGCTTCTAACATTTCGACATAATCGATGGCGACACAAAGTGAGATGACTAAATCAGCGTATTCATCCTCATAGACCGATACTTGGTAGGTAGAGGTTAGATGAAAGAGTTCCTTGCTAATCTCAGCGACGATTTGATCCCGATCATCGAATAATTTGAATTCTAGGTCCCAGATATTTCCTTGTACCCGAAGTCCCAAATCTTCGATATCGTATTTGTCTCTAAAGAGCGTCAGCTTTTTATGGATAAAAAAGCGGTCCCCATCCTTCAACTCAACCACAAACTTGGGAAGAAAGCTGATTGTTTTTTTAGTAATGTGGCTCACTTCTTTCCCATTCTTATCATAGATGGTAAAAGTCTTGGGAATCTTAAGAAAAGATCCCTCAACCTGGTATTCAACATCTCCCAACTCATCTTTGATATCGAACCGCTCGCCACCCAATCGAAATTTTTGTTTCACTTGATAGGTTCGCATCTTTTGATCTCCTTTAAAAAGCTCCAGACAACTGCCCATAAACAAAAGACAAGCCACTAAACGAAGGGCGAAAAACCGCGGTACCACCTTCATTCAATGAACTTGTCATTCTTCATTTTATATGCAATTGTCTCAGCCGAGTAGCAAAATCATTTCTCTTCCATGGCTCGCACCCCCGCCACTTCTCTGATTCCGAGTAACAATGATTTATTCTCAACTATTTCATTATACAAGTTCCAAATGGAACCGTCAACTATTTTTTAGATGATGAGCTGCTATCACTTGTTTGAACACCGATATTTTGCAAATATTGGTTAAATGTTGATTTGAAAGCATCATCTTTGACCTTGATATTGGCATTGGTCATCGCTTTTGCAATAATGCTACGGATGTAGTTGGTATCTTGCTTACGACCATCAACAATGATCTCTTTCAAACGTTTTTCGTATTTCTTCCAGTCAGAGCCTTTTTCTGTCTTCTTATTCAATTTGACAATATAGTAGCTAGCAGAATAGTTTTGACCTGCTGAAACTGTGATCACATCTGAAATCCCATTTTCATCCAACTTAAAGGCAGCTTCTTTGACTTGAGATGGAATATCTGCTGTTCCTGAATCAAACTTGACTTCGCCACCTTTGTCTTTTGTAGCAGTATCTGTTGAATTGTCTTTGGCGATTTGGGCAAAGTCTGCACCTTCCGCTTTAGCTGCTTCCAACACTTCTTTTGCTTTATCTTCTGAATCTAACTTGATAATTTGTGCTGTTACTTCTGGTGTGTAAGATTCAAAAGCCGCCTTGTAGTCAGACTCTTTGATATCTTTCTTAGCAGCTTGGTTGACTGCATATTCCAACAACATATTGCTACGGATTTGTTTCTTCGCTGTTTCTTCCGTCAAGCCTTGTTGCGCCAAGTAAGCATCGAATTGCTTGCCTAATTGTTTCTTTTGTTTAGCCAATTCTTTATCGACTTCTTTATCAGAAACTTTTGATCCATATTCTTTTTCAAAGACTTTATTGATGGTCATTTGGAAAAGAACTTGTTGAGCACCTTGGTTGGTTTTGATTTCATTATAGAAATCAGAAACTGTAATCGTGTCCCCTTTCATGGTCACGATATCTTTGTTTGTGCCATTGGCACACGCTGCTAGTGTTACGACTGATAGCAAGGTCACAGCACCTGCTACAAGTTTTTTCTTCATAAAAATTATTCTCCGTTCCTTTTTAAACTTCTTCTATTTTACCACAAATTAGAGAGAATACCTTAAATTTACCTAAAAAGAGCTAGGATCTGGCAAGGTTACCGTCTCTGTATTTTTCCGAATCATCAAAATACCATCTCCAAGTGGCACCAAACTAGCGGTCAAATCTGGATGATTGAGAGTCGCATGAAAGAGGTTCTGAAGCCCCCGGTAAATGGTTCGTTGCCCACGACGCACTTCCATGATGTCCTTGGCAACATCTCCTCCTTGGAAAATATCATCCAATACCACGACTCCCCCAACCTCTAAGAGTTCGAGAATTCGTGGCAAAAAGACGATGTACTTAGACTTAGCAGAGTCCATAAAGACAAAGTCATAGGTCTCTGTTAAATCCTGCAAGACATCTACTGCATCTCCTTCAAGCAAGGTGATTTGTTTTCTCTGATCGTATTTAGCCAGATTTTCCTTGGCAAAGCCAATCATCTCTTCATTCCGATCAATAGTGGTAATTTGTGCATCGGGAGCATTTTCAGCCATTAAGAGCGCTGAAAATCCAATTGCTGTCCCAATTTCCAGGATTTTCTTTGGTTGTAGGGCTTGCAGGAGTAGTCTAAAGTAAGCTACCGTTTCATGCGGAATAATCGGAATATTTTCCTTGCGGGCGAATGCTTCTAACTCCTCCAAGGCACCTGCTACCGGTTTTTGACGCGTGCGCATAAAGTCAACGATCTCGTCTTTAACCACTGGCCGGCGCATATTGTGGTTGGCATTTTTACTATAAGACTCTACCATCTTATGCGAGTCCTAATTTTTCTACTAGGGCTTCAAATTCATTCAAACGACGTTCGAAGACCGCAAAGGCTGCGTCCAAGTAGTCTTCTTTTTCCATATCCACACCTGCTTTGCGGATAACATTGAGTGGATAATCAGAGTTTCCAGCCTTCAAGTAGTCGATATATTTGTCACGATCTTCTTGGGTTCCATGAACGATTTTTTCAGCTAGAGCTGAAGCTGCTGCAAAACCAGTTGAATATTGGAAAACGTAGTAGTTATAGTAGAAGTGAGGAATACGTGCCCATTCATATTGGATTTCAGGGTTGTCTTCTTTTGAAAGACCGTAGTATTTCTCATTGAGTTCTGCATAGAGGTTGTTCAAGAATTCACTAGTCAAAACAGTACCTTCTTGGTCTGCTTTATGGATAGCATGCTCAAATTCGGCAAACTGTGTTTGACGGAAGACGGTTCCACGGAAGCCATCCAAGAAGTGATTCAAAATAGCAAAACGAGTTGCATCGTCTTCTACTTCTTCTAGGAGACGTTCTGTCAAGATATTTTCATTGGTTGTAGAGGCAATTTCGGCAAGGAAGATGGAATAGTCCCCATAGACATAAGGCTGGGTTTCACGGGTATAGCTAGAATGCATACTGTGACCAGTTTCATGCACCAAGGTGAAGAGATTATCCAATGTATCTTGCCAGTTCAACAACATGAAGGCATTGGTATCATAAGAACCACCTGAATAGGCTCCTGAGCGTTTTCCTTGGTTGACATGCACGTCGATCCACCGTTCACTAAAGGCACGTTTCACACGAGAAAGATAGTCCTCACCCAAAACAGCCAAGACTTCTTCTGCTTTGGCCAATGATTCTTCATAAGTAAACTTGTAGTCTGTATCGGATAATGGCGTATACATATCGTACATCTTCAAGTCTGAGATTCCTAGAATTTTTGAGCGCAATTGCACGTAACGTTGCAAGAGTGGCAAGTGTTTGTTCACAGCTGCTACCAAGCTATCATAAACACTTTCTGGTACAAAGTTATCAGAAAGGGCTGCTTCACGGGCAGATGAGAATTTGCGAACTTTGGCATTGAAGTTGTGAACTTTTACATTGGTTTGCAAGGTTTTCGCATAGGTATGTTGGTACTGTTCATAGACCTTGTAGAGACCTTCATAAGCTTCCTTACGAACGGCACGATCTTTTGACTCTACCAAAGAAATATAGTTTCCATGTGTTAATTGAACTTCTTCACCCTTGTCATCATACACAGTTGGAAAAACAATATCTGCATTGTCCAAGATTTCAAATGTTTCCCCACCAGCAGCAAAGATCTCACCAGCTCCTGCAAGTAATTCTTCCTCTTTTTGGGACAAGACATGTTCTTTTTTCTCTAGCAAACGATCAAAATAATGACCATATTGTTCCAAGGCTGGAACCTCACTCACAAAAGCTTTGTACTGCTCATCCGTAATAGCCATGAACTCAGGCTCATAGAAGGCAAAGGTTTCACCCAACAAGCTATAAAGCGACATCCCTTTTGATTGGTACTCTTGGTATTTAGCCACTCGTGTGTCTTGGTCATTTTTCATATGAGCATAGACGTAAACCTTTTCTAAACGACGGCTCAATTCCAAATATGCATTGGTTGTCTCCAAAAGCGTTTGCGCTGAATCCAACAAATGGCCAGCATAGTGGCTAGCTGCTTTAATATCTGAAGCTAAGCTAGCTGCTTCTTCTTCCCAAGCTTGATCTGTCGCAAAAATTGTCGACAAATCCCATTGGTATTTTTCATCAATTTCATTACGTTGTTTTACCATTTCGATTAAACCTCCAATGGTACTATTTTAGCATAAAAATGAACATTTCGGGAGGATTTCTACCTTAGAAAGTTAGCTTTTCTGCTGAGCATAAAAACGTGGGGGATAAAGGATCTGAACAGGTTGGATCCCTTGCGACTGATAATAGGTCATAAACTGCTGGTAGTAATCTTCTACATCCTCTTCAATTTGAAGCAAGTTCTGTGAAAGGATCGGACGACAAAGAGGATAAAAGAAATCCAGCCCCAGTTCCATCAGATGGTGTCCCTGCAAATAGAGTTCTTCCTGAAGCTTCAGCCACTTTTGGTGACGATAAAAGAGCTGCTGCTGTATAAACGTTAAAAATGTCCGATCGAGCTCGACTTCCATTTGCTGCATGGGTTGCGAAAGATAAGGGGTCCGTAAGACTTCTAGTAAGGACCTTTGGCCAAAAGGGAAAATTTCTGTTTGATAATGCAATCGCCCTCGTAAATCCTCATGGATGAGGTATTTCAAACGTAGCTCTTTCTTTGAAAGATCCAATTCCCAAAGATGGAACCCACGATTCTGACTAAAATAAAGAAAGCCAGCCTGCAGCTTTGTTAGTCTGTTTTTGAGCCACAATTTTTTACCAAGTAACCAATAGACCTGGTAACCATGGGATCGATAAGCATCGCTTCTCTCCTTCAAGCGTTCTAAAGATAGGGAACTGCACTGCACTTCCAAAGCTAAGTTCTTATCTACTACTAAGAGATCTGCAATTTGCTGAAAATCTGCTAAATAACTTTCGACTTCTGTATTAGACTCCTTGGAGGCCCAGTTATAAAGACAAGCTTTCAATTCCAGATGTTCAAAACTCTCAGCTTCGTGATGATAGGGACAATACTGTAATTCTACATGAGCAAAATGAGCCCGTAGAACCGAGCCATTTTTTAGACGCACTGGACTATGACAAGCTAAGCAATAGAAGGGACCTTCTGTCACATCTGGGATCTCTTCGATACAGTTCCACCGCTTTTGATTCTTATCCATGGCAATAAACATAGCCCCACCTCCTCATCTATATCATTCGAAAAAAAATAAGAAAAAGGCTGGAAATTCCAACCTTTTCTTCCTTTTATTCTTCAGAATCTGAATCATCACTGTCGTCATCTGCAACAGGAGATTTACTCAATTCTTTCTGCATATCTTTCATTTCTTTACGAGTACTTTCCAACTCTTCTCGAGCATCTTTCAAGCTTTCGATCAAAGCTTCACGGTCTTCTTTAGGGACAACCGTGCTATCTGAACCGATGCTTTCCAAACCTTCATTAAAGATATCTTTTTGGTTTTCTAATTCTTGCTTCAAGGCACTAATCGTTGCATCGTATTGTTCTTTTGCGGAACCTGTTACTGAAGAGCCTGCTTCTTCCGTAAGAGAAACTGTCTGATCCATTAATTTTGCATACAACTTTTTGAAGTCGCCCACTGTTTTTGCCTTACTGATGTCCTCATCTGTAACGACACTTGAAGTTGACCCTTTTTCTGAATCTGTTGAAGTATCCTTACTTTTTGTAGTGTTGGCAGATTTGCTCGTCACTTTAGTAGTTGATTGACTATTTGAAGTTTCCTTCTTTGTTTCTTGCTTATTTGAACAAGCAGCTAGGGAAACAATCGTCAAAAGAGCAGCTGTCGATAAGATCATTTTTTTCATAAAATGGTCTCCTTTATTTTTATTTTACCTCATTCTATCACCGAATACTTTGATTGTCAAATTAATCACTAGTTCTTGATAATAGCAAAAAAATTGGGCAGAACACGATGAAATCAGTGTTTCTGTCCAATTCCTCTATAGCTAGTCGTACAATTCTAGCAAATAAATTATTCTACATTGCCACCAAAAAGGCTGTGAGATCTTCCTTGGGGCATTTTTAAGGCAAAGCTCAGCAAAAAGACGATCCCTACAACCCCTGCTAAAAAGAAACTCATGACTTGGTAACCGCCTCTTTCAATACAGAGGGCTGCGAGGGGTTGTAAAAGAATGGTTCCTAAATAACGAGCTCCTTGGACAATGGCCATGGCAAGAACCAAGTCTTTGCCATTCACCTGTTGGGCAATAAACCGTAAGGAGACCATAATCAAAACCATCCCTGTTGTATGCTTGGCTAAAAGAGTCAAAAGCACTTTTAAGAAGACAGGACTTGGAAGAGCATAGACAGCATATTGAGCGAAAATAATTCCAATTGGAAGAGCGATCAAAACCCGTAAAGGCCAGTGGTCCATGAATCGATCAGAGAAAAAGATCAAGGGGGCTTCCACTACGACGGAGATAGCCACAACTGTTGAGGCAATATGCACTGGTAGAGCACTATCCATGAGTAGCTCAGGAATATAGGTATGACCAATATTTCCAACCCCTGAAGCCAACCCAATCAACACAATAAAGAAGAGATAAGGTCCATTGTGAAGAAGAGGACTAATAGAGACAGGGTGTTTTTCCTTTTCTACGACTGTCTCTTTTTTCTTCATTCGAACCGCACTTAGGCAGAAGAGACTCAATACAATGGTGATCAAAACCGTATAATAGACTGCTTGGGGGCTAAACTGATGATAGACCCAGCCAGCTATTTGGACACCGACCGAGTAGCCAATGGTTCCCCAAACGCGAATCTTCCCAAAAGCGTATGGACTTTGCGTTGCAAATACTTCCATCATGGGAGCTGTCCCATTCAAACAGACTAGAACAATCCCATAAAAAACAGTCAGCCAAAAGAGATTGGGGGCCCAAAGAAAACCTAAGACACCACCAATGATCACACTCAGACTGAGGGTCGTCATTTTTACGATTCCAAATCGCTCATTGATATACCCAAAGAAGGGTTGGGCTACCATGGATAAGAAAAAGGCAACCGATACCAAAGTCGACACTTGAGTTGCACTATAGTGCTTTCCCATCAAATAGACGGAAATGAGGGTCGTAAAGAGAGATGTGGACATAAAATAAAAACTATAGAGTAGCATATAAGCCGCATAAGAATTTCGGAATTTTTTCATATAAATCCTTTCTAAAAATATCGGAATGAGACAATGACAAAACCCAACTGACAATCAGTTAGGTTTTATTTTATTCTTTATTATAGCGCTTTTGAGCCTCTTTTTTGCGTCTCTCACGACTTTGTTTTTCAATCGAGAGAATGATGACAAGAATAAGAATGGGAATCAAGATCAGGAAGTGATCTAGCGAAAGCCATTTACTGTGCTTAGCCGTTGTCTTTTTCCCACTTGCTGTTTCTTTGACAAGCTCTGGCTTGGCTCCTTCTTCCACTTTCATATCATCTCGGATACCTTCAGACAACGTGTAGAGATCATTATCTACTGTCAGATAGCCATCTTTTACCGCAAGGGTCGGTTCTTTAGCCCCTTTTTTAACCGTTGCATAGAAGGGTTTTTCAAGTGTATAGGTCTTGCCGTCAATCTTCTGGACACCTGCATCTAACAATTTTTTATAGCCAAAATCTTTATAGGCTTTTTCGATCAAGGCATTGCCAAACGGATGGCGGTAATATTCCCCATCTTGGTCTGCCCAATCTCCTACGCCCATAATGACAGCAATTAAGCGCTGATTGCCCCGTTTGATGGTCGCGATATAGTTGAAAGCTCCACGAGGGCTTGAACCAGTTTTCAAACCATCCACACCTTTCAAGGCATACTTGGCTCCTGGCAATGAATAATTGTAGGTATCAAAGGTTTCCTCATATGGAGTCCCTTTTTTGACCGTGACTTGTGCTTGATTGGTATAGTTTAAAATATCTGGGTATTGATTAATAAAATGATAAACCAGAATTCCTAAATCACGCGCAGTTGTCTGGTTGGCCGCATCATTTGGATAATTGTTGACCTGATAGTAGCCTTGCAAGGTGGAGATGGCCGCCCCACTCGGGTTATTCCAGACCGTGTTGGTCATCCCTAATTCCTTAGCCTTGGCATTCATGCGCTCGATAAAGGCATCTGGATCATTGTTGGACATAAGATTGGCCAACATGAGGGTCGATACATTTGAGGATGGAACCACTGTCATGGTAATCAACTCAGGAATTGTGTAGTCTACCCCAGCAACAATATTATTGTTGGAGATCTCATAGATCTTTCCGATCGCTTGGTCTGAAGCGGTCGCCTTGATCACTGTATCCTTACTGATCTTGCCATTTGCCATATCTTCAAACAAGAGATAGAGCGTCATGAGCTTACTCATGCTGGCAGGATCTCTGACTTCATCGATATTGTCTTTCCAAAGAACATTGCCCGTATTTCCGTCAATAATAAGCGAAGAATGTGGACGGTTAATGGCTTGGACATTGTCATTTGGATACATCTTTTGCGCCATATCCACCAATTCATCCGCACTCGCTAGAATTGGCTGGCATAAGAGACTCAGAAGGAGGCAAATATGGATCAAATATTTTTTTATCATAGACTTTTCCTTTATAACAGACTAATTAGCTGGAGGCTAAAATAAGCTTCTAGCCCTCATGCCCTTTCCTCTTGTCTCCCAGTAGATGAAAAGAGCTAATCCCAGCAGATAATTACTTGTATTGTACCATACTTTGAAGCAGAAAAAAACCTATCTGGCCCGAATAAATCGGCGATAGGTCCTGTTTTTTATCGACTTAACAAGCTCAAGGCTTCCTTATCCGCAATAATGGTCACATTTGGATGTCCTTGAAGGGCACTAGCTGGCACTTTTTCTGTCCTTTCACCCTCTACCGTACCTTTGATCGCTTGGGCTTTCGATTCCCCATAGGCAAACAAGACAATTGATTTCGCAGCTAAGATATTGGCAATCCCCATCGAAATGGCTTGGGTTGGTACATCTTCGATCTTATCAAAGAAACGAGAATTGGCCTCAATGGTAGAGTCATCCAACTGAACTAAGTGGGTCTGACTATCAAAGGATGTCCCTGGCTCATTAAAACCGATATGCCCATTGCGTCCAATTCCCAAGATTTGGAGGTCCACTGGATGCTCTTCGAGTATTTTGTTATAACGGATCACTTCTTGATCGGCAGATTCTTCTACACCTGATGGGAGGTAGCTTTCTTTGAATGGTTTGGCATCAAAGAGATTTTTCTCCATGAAATACCGATAAGATTGAGGATCATCTCCCGTCAATCCTACGTATTCATCTAAGTTCACACTGATTAGATTAGACAGATCCAGATCACTTTCACGAATTTGTTTATAAAACTCAAGGGGACTGCTTCCAGTCGCAAGACCTAAGGTTTGAGCACCTTCCTTTAAGGTTTCTTTCAATATATCAAAGGCAACTTTTCCACCCTCAATTTGGTCCTTTACTTCAATAATTTTCATTGGATAGACCTCCTATTTCTCTATGCTTTTATTATATGGTATAGACCAATTTTTGTCAAGTGAAACCGCTATCTTTTTCTGGCATTTTTTTCATTTTCAAGTCGATTCGTGATATAATGAAAGGTATGATTGTATCACTATTATTCATCATTTTTTTGATCGGACTCCTTGTCTTTCTCTTATCTTTCTTGATTCATCAAAGAAAGATTCTCAAGGTCCTGATCTTTTTGATGGGAATCAGCCTGATGCTCTTAGCTGTCGGGACTACCATCTATCTACTCACAAATTTATTATAAAAGGAGCGCAAATGAATACCAACGACTTTGACTTTGATTTGCCTGAAGAACTGATTGCTCAAACCCCTCTTGAAAAACGAGATGCCTCTAAACTCTTGATCCTCGATCGAAAAACAGGGCAATTCCAAGACCGTCATTTTGATGCAATTTTGGATGAATTGGAGCCAGGAGATGCTCTTGTCATGAACAATACGCGCGTTCTACCAGCCCGCCTTCATGGAGTCAAACCAGAAACAGGTGGTCACGTCGAATTCCTTCTCCTTAAAAATACGCAAGATGACTGTTGGGAAGTCTTGGCAAAACCTGCAAAACGCTTAAAGGTCGGGGCCACAGTCAGCTTCGGAGATGGTCGGTTGACCGCAACCGTTGAGGAAGAATTAGAGCACGGAGGCCGTATCGTTCGCTTCCACTACCAAGGGATCTTTTTAGAAGTTTTGGAAAGCCTTGGTGAAATGCCACTTCCTCCCTATATCCATGAAAAACTGGCTGACCGCGAGCGTTACCAAACCGTTTACGCCAAAGAAAATGGTTCTGCTGCAGCTCCGACGGCAGGTCTTCATTTCACCCAAGAATTGCTCCAAAAAATTGAAGCAAAAGGGGTTCACCTGGTCTATTTGACCCTTCATGTGGGCCTAGGAACCTTCCGTCCAGTATCTGTGGACAATCTTGAAGACCATGAGATGCACTCTGAATTCTACCAACTTTCTGAAGAAGCTGCTGCGACCCTTCGTCAGGTAAAAGCTGCAGGGAAACGCATCGTAGCCGTCGGAACGACTTCTATCCGAACTCTTGAAACGATTGGAAACAAATTTGATGGAGACATCCAAGCTGATTCAGGCTGGACCAATATTTTTATCAAACCAGGTTATGAATGGAAAGTCGTCGATGCCTTTTCAACCAACTTCCACCTTCCAAAATCAACTCTGGTCATGTTGGTTTCTGCCTTTGCCGGCCGTGAATTAACCCTCGAAGCATACCACCATGCTATTCAAGAACGCTACCGGTTCTTCAGTTTCGGGGATGCTATGTTCATCAAGTAAAGGAGTCTCTCATGAATAAAATTGAAAGCCGCCATCGCTTGATCCGCTCGATCATTTCTGAGCGTAGGATTCATACCCAACAAGAACTCCAGGAAGCCTTAGAAGCCAATGGTGTTCTCGTTACCCAGTCCACCCTTTCACGGGATGTCAAATCCTTGAATTTGGTAAAAATTAACGAGGGGGATAGTTCCTACTATGCCATGAACACCATCGCTCCTTCCCGTTGGGAAAAGCGCCTGCGGATGTATATGGAAGATGCCTTAGTTATGTTACGGCCCGTTCAAAACCAGGTCGTTGTAAAAACTCTTCCAGGTCTGGCCCAATCCTTTGGAGCTATCTTAGATGCATTGGAACTCCAAGAAATTGTAGCCACCATCTGTGGAGATGATGTCTGTTTGGTTATCTGCGAAGACAACCAAGGGGCTTTGGATTGTTTTGAAAAATTAAAAGAATTCACCCCACCCTTCTTCTTTAGTAAATAAAAAGAGAGTGGGACAGAAATCGGTAATTCGTTAGAATTCGATTTCGTCGTCCCACCTCCGCACAGTTGAGTAGG
>NZ_JACLQX010000016.1:0-53489 GCF_016648925.1 Streptococcus parasanguinis
ATCAGCTTTTACAGCCCTACTCAACTGTGCGGAGGTGGGACGACGAAATCGAATTCTAACGAATTACCGATTTCTGTTTCACTCTCTTATCTTCTGTACATTTAATCTTTGGTCAAACTTCCATCTTTTGTTTGAGTCCGTGCATAAGCAATCAAGAGAAGAGAACCTGCAACAGCTACTGTTAATGCATTAAATGAACCCGCAACAACACCTTGTAGGAAGACTTTATTGGCACTTTCCTTGTAGATCAAGACATCTCCAACCGGAGCAATCAAGCCCCAGATCACAAGGTTGGATACGATTTGAACAACGTTAAAGACAATTAATTCTTTCTTTGTCACTTCCCCTTTGAATTCACCGATTTGTTTGCGGAAGAAACCAACAAAGAGTCCAAACAAACCACTTGAAATGATCCAAGTCCACCAAAGACCACCTGACATAGCGTCCTTAATGGCATGACCAATCAAGCCGATTAAGAAGCCGACAATTGGGCCAAAGACTACACTAAAGAGAGCTTGAAGGGCATATTGCAACTGAATGCTCGTATTCGGTGCAGGTGCAGGGATTTGCAACATAGCAATCACGACAAAGAGGGCTGCTCCAACCCCAATAGCTACAACATCTTTAATTGAAAATAATGATTTCTGTTTCATTATGATATCTCCTATTAATTTTCCATTTTTCTAATCTCGATATGCCAAGAAGCCCCAACTCCTACATTATAGGCCTTGGCAAAGGATCCCTGGTTGATGGCAAGACCAACACGGTAAAGGGAATTGATATAAAGGATTGGCTGTCCAATCCGCACGTCGGCGAAAGACTTGCCGTAGGTTACTTGGTTTTGATAAACCAGCATGTCATTGTTATAGATGGTTACTTCAAAACGTTCCCCAAATTCAGGTGACAAATGATTGAACTCTTCCCGAGTAATGGAAGTCCAAAGAGAACCAAAGCGCACATCTAAAATGTCAACCGCACCTTTAACAAGATTGTCCTCAAGAACTGTCTCAACCACTGGGATTTCCACAATATGTTCGACACTGAGTTCTGGTCCGACGTCTTCAAAACTAATATGGCCACTGGCCAACTTAGCCCCAGTATAGGCGTATACATCACGCCCATGGAAGGTATAAGAAAACTCTGTATTGGCCCTGCGGTTCTTCACCTCTGAAATCTCACGGATAGCAACAATCCCTACATGTTTCTTGATAAAAGAGAGAGTGCCATTATCCGGAGTGACAATGTATTGATTTTTCACCGTTTTAGCTACCACACTCTTTCGTTTGGAACCGACCCCCGGATCGACCACCGAAACAAAGGTCGTCCCTTCTGGCCAGTAATCTACTGTCTGAAAGAGACGGTAACTCCCTTCAAAGATATTGTAGGGGGTAATATCATGAGTTAAGTGGTGAATTTTAAGGGTTGGTGATTCTTCTAAAGCAACCCCAATCATAGCGGATACTGCTCCATCCACCAAACCAAAGTCTGACTGAAGAACTAGTAAATTATTGTGCATCTTTATCTCCTTTTTTGACCAATAATGGAAGAAGGAAGTTCGATAGTCCCCATCCTAATCCAGCACCCAGTATGACCGTGAGGACAAACCAAGTGATGGTCGCTAGATCTGGTGATACCATCACCCGATTGACATAGTCTATCGATTTACCACGATCCAGTAACGACATGCGGTAACTGGCTGGATAGAACCACATCATAAGAATGGGCCCTGTTGTCGCAAAGGCAAAAATGACAAAAGACAAGGCATTTCGTAAATTCGAGCGAAAACGACCACTTGAGGCGACCATCTCCGCAAAACTTCCGGCGATCAAGGCTGGAATAAAGGCACCTGCGCTGTGACGTGAAAAGAGAAAGAAGGATCCGATCACGCAGCCAACTATAAAGATAGATCCAACTCCTTTTATTTTTTCTAGATAATAGCGGTAGATCGTCCCGCCAAACAAGGCTGAAAAGGCAGGAGCATAAAACATATTTCCTTGATGATCGACCAGATTTCCAACTAAGACCCCCAGTCCAATCGCAAGAAAATAGAGGAAAGTGAAGGCTCCAACTTGTTTTATTTGATTCACATTTATTCTATTCATTGGATACTGATCCTAACGGTGGCTAATTTTCTTCGAAAGGAAGTCCCCGATAAATTGGACCAGAACGATCAGAATCAGGATCAATAAGGTCGCCACAAAGATGACATCATTGTTAAACATGTTTTTCCCGTAGTTGATGGCCAAGGTTCCTAATCCTCCAGCACCAACGGCACCCGCCATGGCGGTTTCTCCAATCAAGGAAATGATGGTCACTGTTGTTACACGGATCAAATCAGGAAGCCCTTCACGCAGGTAGACTCCGACAATATCCCAGAAGGTTGCCCCACTGGCTTGTGCTGCTTCAATCACCCCTCCATCCAACTCGGACAAGACCACTTGGACTTGGCGGGCAAAGAATGGAAAGACAGCCAAAGATAGCGGAACAAGGGCCGCTGTAGGACCGATGGTATTTTTCAAGAGCAAGTAGGTCAAGGGATTAATAAAGGCCAACAAGATAATAAAAGGAATAGCGCGGAACAAGGAAGTAATCTTATCCAAAATTTGGAAAACGATTCTATTTTCGATGACACCACCTGGACGGGTCAAGACTAACAAAAGCCCTGTCACCAAACCTAGAAATCCACCAATAATGAAGGAAATAACGGTCATGTAAAGAGTCAAGTAAATAGCGGTGCCCCATCCATACTGGCCAGACCACCCTAATTTATAGACATTTGGTAAATATGTTTGAATTAACTGGATCATGCTTTTCTCTCATCTTTCACAATAGTCACGGAAACTCCTGCATTTTCTAACTCAGCTTTGGCCGTTTCCAGATTTTGATTTTCACCTGATAAGATGACCACCAATTCTCCAACAGGCGTGTTATCAAGGATCTCGATGTTCCCAAATAAAATGTTGGCAGATACTTGGTACTGCTTGTAAATATCATTGATGATGGCTGTATCTGTCACAGAACCTGCATACTTGAGATGCGCCAAAATCGAATCATCAGGCAAGTTCTTCACAATCGCTTGTTGATTGATTTTCACCATGGCTTCATCAATTCCTGTTGCAACGGTAATGAAGTCTTGCGTCAAAGCATTTTTCGGATTCGAGAAGATATCTAACACAGACCCTTCTTCAATCAGTTCGCCATTTTGCATGACAGCTACCCGGTTGGCAATATCTTTGACAATTTGCATCTCATGGGTGATCAAGACAATGGTTAAGCCAAGTTTTTTGTTTAACTCTTGCAACAAAGCTAGAATTTGTTTGGTCGTCTTTGGATCCAAGGCTGAAGTTGACTCATCTGAGATCAAAATTTTTGGATCGTTGGCAAGGGCACGCGCAATCGCTACCCGCTGCTTTTGACCACCAGACAATTGTGCTGGGTAATTCTCTGCACGGTCAGCTAGACCGACTAGTTCCAACAATTTCGCCACTTTCTCATTCTTTTGTTCTTTGTTTAATTTAGAATGTTTAAGAGCAAAGGCTACATTTTCTGCGACAGTCATTTGAGCCATCAAGTTGAAGTGTTGGAAAATCATTCCGATATCCCGACGTTTCTCCCGAAGGGCAGCCGGTTTTAGGGTCACCTGATCTTGATAAATCACATCTCCATCCACAGTGATGGTTCCGGCGCTAGGCACTTGCAAGAGATTGATCACCCGAACCAAGGTCGATTTCCCGGCTCCAGAATACCCTACAATCCCATAGATATCGCCTTCATTAATATGAATGGTCACATCTTTGACGGCTTGTATCTGACGTTTCTTTTGCTGGAAGGTCACATCAATGTGGTCCAGCTGAATCATTGCTTTACTCATAACTTGCTATTAACTCCTTTATCAATTCAATATGGGTGTAATAATCGGCGATTTTCACATTTTCGTCGCCCCCATGATCACGGCTATTGGCATTGCCAATTCCAAAGGCTGCCATCGGCACCTGCAAAGCCTCAAATACCGTATGCATTGGCCCTGTCCCCGCTGTTGTTGGAAGAACAGAAACTCCTTCTCTATAGAAGTCTTTGGCCAGCCGAATGACATTTAAAATCGATGGGGCACTCATATCACTTCGGTAACTCATTTCACCGAGAGTATAGACCAATTCGACCTGATCATAGCCATTTTTCTTCAATTGCTGCTTGATCTTTTCTAAGAAATCCTTGGGATCCAGTCCAGGAACCAAGCGCACTTCCATCTTGGCACGTGCCTCTGCCGGAAGAATCGTTTTAACACCTTGGCCTTGGTAACCAGAGCCAAAACCTTCAATATTCAGGGCTGGTTCAAAATAGAAACGGCGCAGGAATTCTTTTCGGTCTTCCTTCAAGATTGGAAGGGTTAGACCATAGGTTTCTGCTACATCTTCTGGTCCTTTGTTGGCATATTGGTCGATCAAAGCTAGCTCGCGTTCATTGGGTTCTTGGATCTGATCGTAAATCCCATCCACCAAGATTCGGCCTTCTTTGTCACGAAGACTGGCGATGGCATTTAACAAATACCAAGAAGCAGAGTCCACCACGCCACCATAGCTGGAATGGATATCCACTTCTGCACTCTCCACCACCATATCAAAGGTGACGATCCCTTTGCTACCACCGGAAATTTCCAACTGACCCTGATTATTTCGGGTACCTTGTTCCCAAACTAAGAGGTCTGCCCCACGCAAGTGTTTCTTGTGTTTGGCCAAGTATTTATCCAAGTCCGTCGATGCAGACTCCTCTGCCCCTTCGATGATAAAGGTGATATTGACTGGCAAATCACCACTTTCACGAATGTATTTTCGAAGAGCTGTAAGACGAGCTGTGATATGCCCCTTGTCATCATCAACCCCTCGACCATACATGGTCCCATAATGAACTGATAAGGTAAAAGGGTCTCCCGTCCAAGGTTGGTCTCCATCAGCTGGTACCGTATCATAGTGGTTATAAAAAATGATGGTTTTGGCTTCAGGATTTGGCGAGAAAAATTTGGCAATCACAAAAGGGGCTGTATAGCTATCATCCACTTCGACTTTGGCTCCTGCAGCTGTAAAAATTTCCCCCAAATAGTTGGCTACTTCCTTGAGACCAACTTGTTGGGCAAAGATAGATTTTTTTGAAATCAAGGTTCGCAACACTTCAAAATAATGTTGTGCGACCTCATCATTTTCAAATTTACGGATTTGTTCCGCTTCTGTTGCAAAAGGCATGCATTCCTCCTAATACACGATAAGAGGTAGAGAATTGCTTCTCCACCTCCTTCATACACTTGAGATCAAATCTTAGAAGACTGGTTGGTCCATTCCTTCTGAAGATTCTTCGATCACTTTCTTCACATTGTCTTTGTGATAGGCTTTGATGATTTCTTTGATTGCTTTTGCTTTATCAGATTTTTCCCAATCTTTCTTAGCAGCGATCACGTTGTACCATTGTTTTGAGTTGTTGTCTTTCTTTTCAACATAGATAGCTTTTTTGAAATCAACGCCTGCTTCACGAACGAAGGTATTGTTGATGACTGCAGCATCTACTGATGGAAGAGCAGATGGTGTTTGTGAAGCATCCAATTCAGAAATCTTCAAATCTTTTGAATTTTCTTTGATGTTTGACACGTTTGCCAATTGTCCATCCTTAGTATCCAATTTAATCAAACCTGCTGATTGCAAGACATACAAGGCACGGCTTTCATTTGTTGGGTCATTTGGTACAGCGATTGTTCCACCTTTAGGAATTTCTTTAATTGAAGTGTATTTGTTTTTACCGTTTTCTGTACCAGAGTAAAGACGGATTGGAGCGATGTACGTATCTGCTACTGCAACAAGGGCCTTGTCGTTTTTAGAGTTCCAGTTATCAAGGAAGTTGTAGTGTTGGAAAGCATTGATATCCACGCTACCATCTTTTACAGCCACGTTTGGTTGTGAGTAGTCTGTAAATTGAGTGAATTCCAATTTGATCCCTGTTTTAGCGTCATCCAAGTTCTTTTGAACTTGATCCCAACGAGCTTTTTCAGTGTCGCTCAAAGTCATAACACCCACTTTTACAGTTGTTTCACCATCTTTGCTAGATGATTTTGAAGAACCACATGCTGCAAGAGCAAATGTTGCAATAGCTGCAAGAGCTGTTAAACCAAGAATTTTTTTCAATTTCATTTTGAAGTCTCCTTTAATTATATATTATTCTTTAATATCTTTTGCTTCTGGTAGATAAACTCCACCAAAGTATTTTTTAGACAGTTTTTCAAGGGTTCCATTGTCATAGAGTTCCTTGATACGTTTGTTGACAAATTTTTGAAGGTCTTTATCTTCTTTTGCAATAATTGGATACACATAAGGTTGTTGGTCGCTTGGAAGCTCGATAACCTTCAAGTTGTCATAGCCTTGATCACGAATGATAGTATCTACTGAGATCCGTTCGAAGATCTTGTAATCTGTACGACCATCCGCTAAATTAGCCATGATGGTTTGAATGGTTCCATCTGTGTATTGCAAGTTAGTTGGATTATCTGAATGTTTTTTATTGTAATCTTCTAATTGTTTAGCAGTAGATGTTCCTTGAACAACTTCTGTTTTCTTGCCACCAATGTCATCCAACGATTTAATAGAAGAATCTTTTGGTACGACCAACACTAATGGATTACGAGCATATGGATTTGGATAGAGGTATTTTTCTTCCCGCTCTTTTGAGTAACTAATGTTGTTGGCACCGATTTGGAAACGGTCACTATCTAAGCCAGCAAAGACTGAAGACCACTCTGTTTTGTTAAAGTTTACTTCATATTTGTCTGAACCTTTGAAGATTTCACGCAAAACTTCGATTTCATAACCGGTTAGCTTGCCGTCTTTTTCTTCGTAAGAGAATGGTTTGGTTGTTCCAACAGTCCCAACTTCAATGGTTTTCTTACCACTGGCTGATTTACCAGATGAACATGCTACTAAAGCACTGGTTGCAAGGACTGCAACTAATCCTAAAGCAGAATACTTAATCACTTTTTTTAGATTCATAGGATCTCCTTATTCGTTTCAGGCACATAAAACGCCATTTTAAAAGTATTTTTTAATTTTATCAAAAAAGCATTTACTTGCCTAATATATATTTTTTATGGAGGTGATAGTTTTTCTTTATCACACTTCTTTGGCCTTAAAATATCGCAATAAAGCTTGCGCATTTTCAACATAATAGGGAACCGATACCTCAAAGGCTGCATCATCGATGGTCATGTGATCATGATGGAGGTCTGGCGCATCCGGCTCTCCATTCGAACCGATAAAGGCAAAGACTCCAGGAATTCGCTCTTGGTAAAAGGCGAAGTCTTCTCCAGCAGTAGAAGGATTTGCTGGAATCACTTCAGCCAAACCTTGTGAAGCTTCCCAAACCACCTGCGTCAATTCCTCATCATTAAAGGTAACGGGCGGGGTCACACCCCACTCAAAAGCCACATCTACTTCCAGACTTTCTGCAATGTGTCGAATGATAGAAATAAAATGTGCCTTCAAGTCTCTTTGCACACTCGGATTAAAGGAACGAATGGTTCCTTCAAAATAGCCTGATTTTGGGAGCACATTCCAGGTTGAGCCCACATCCAGGTGCGTAATGGACAAAACAGCTGTTTCAAAAGGAGAAACGGTCCGTGAAATTAATAATTGTAAGTTCTGAACCATGGTTGTGACAGCCGTTACAGTGTCAACTCCCAAATCCGGTCTCGCAGCATGGCTACTAACCCCTGTCACGGTAACCTTGAATTTCTCAACCCCTGCCATCATAGCTCCAGCATTCAAGGCAAGTTGCCCTGCTTTTAGCTGGGGAATGTTGTGAAAACCAATAATTCCTTGAACATCCTCCAACAGTCCTGTTGCCAAAACATCAGAAGCACCTTCTGAGATTTCTTCTGCTGGTTGAAAGATCAAGCGTATGGTTCCTTCAAGCTGATCTTCTTTTTCCTTGAGAAGAGCTGCTGCTCCTAGAAGACTGGTTTGATGAAAATCATGACCACAGGCATGCATGACGCCTGGATTCTGACTTTGGTAGGGCAGATTCGTTTGTTCCAAAATTGGAAGGGCATCGATATCTGCTCGAAGTGCCACTACCGGTTGGCCGGAGCCAATTTCTGCAATCAGACCAGTTTTTAATCCACTCTCTAAAATACGAATCCCCAACTCTTCTAAACGCTCTTTTAGAAAGGCGGTTGTCTGGTATTCTTGACCAGACAATTCTGGGTGTTGGTGGATATAGTGGCGAATCTCTGCTAACTCTTCATAAGAAAAAGACACAAGCCTTCATCTCCTTTCAAACTTAAAATTATTTTATCACTAATAGGTGTTTCCGTCTAATTCTTGTTTCTTGGGTTTTGATATAGTTTCAAACTATAGACAAAAACACTCCTAGATTCCTATCCTAGGAGTGCCAACTTCAGCATTAAGAAAGATTTCCCTCGAATTTTTCCATAAAGCTATCACTATTGTAGGCTTTTTCTACTTCCCATTTGCCATCTTTCTTAACAAAGGTCAACTGGTAGTCGTACCGATCCGGCGTCGTCAAGGGACGATCTGCAAGAGAAGCCATCATTTCCTCTCTATAGGCTTTATTTTGAGCCTGATTCGCCTCGATGATACCTGGATAGTCTTTTCGATGTTCTTGATAGAAGGTCTGCATGTGGTTTAAAATCGTCTTTTCCATGCTGACTGTCTCAGGATTCAAGCTAATAACTACCTTGTCTGGGAAGTATTGTTTGACCTTATAGGTTAATTTCGCGCGCTTAGCATTTTCCTTTTCATAAGCATCGATAAACTGGTTCACTTCTTCTTCAGAGAATTGGTAATCATGTAGTTTACGAGTAAAGTCAGCCGCAAATTTCGCACGAAAATCACTGGCTTCCTTTTTCAAATCAGTTCCCAAAACAAAAGCGTCATCCTTTTTGACCTTTCGTTGGCCACTGAAGTAAACTTGATTGATGTATTCATCTGCTAGAATAGTGGAAGCTTCCACCTTGTCCTCATACTGAGAAGAATCCACCGCAAATTTTAAAGGCTTGGATTTTTTATCAGAGCTATAGGTTTTTCGTTCATACTGCACTTCGTACTTCTTGCCTTTTTCGACTGGGAAGACAATATAGCCGGTTAATTTTTTATCCTGGGCCAACTGATCACTCTTGAGCAATTGGAAGGCTTCCGTTTGGTCATAAATTCCTGACTGCAATTTGACCTTGTTATTCTCCGCATCGTAAATGGTGATATCTGAATCTGACACGTTAATAGATTCTTTAGCAACATTCTTAAATTCTAATTGAAGGGCCAAATAAGTGCCGTTTTCTGAGTCATTGAGGACAGGCGGTTTGATGTATTGCCCTCCTTTTAGGCTCAGCTCTACTTGACCGTCAGATGCAGAGCTTTTCGCTGCTTTTTCTGTCTTTGCTTGCTGCGAATTTGTCTTTTGAGCACTGATTCCACAAGCCGCTAAACTCAAGGTCGCTACAGCAAATAGGGTCCATTTAAAAATCTTTTTCATCCTCATCTCCTTAAAAAAGTTTTGTTCTATTTTAACATCTTTTTCTAGCGATGTATACGCTATATAGTGATAACTCTCCCTCAGAGGGCGAGGATTACAAAAAGGCCAAGACCTTCGTCTCAACCTTTTAACTAAAATATGATTGGTTTTGGTTTTACAAGATTCCTTTTTCTTTTTGAATCATGAGATCCTTGAGGGAAATCAAGAGGACCGCAAGGAGGATCATAGCCATTCCGATAAAATCAATGGCAAAGAAATGTTCATTCATAATGATAAAAGAAAAGAAAACTGCTGAAATAGGTTCCATAGCTGCAAGAAGACTTCCTTTAACTGCACCGATCAGACTCGTTCCTTTCAAAAAGACAGTATAGGCAAATATGGTCCCAATCACCACCAAGCCAACTAAGCCCATCAGATTGTCCATGCTATATTGGCCATGAAAGAGTCTTCTTCCTGTGAAGGGAATCATCACAAGTCCTGGAATGAGCATACCGATACCAATCACCAACATACTTCCCCATTTTTGAATTAATTGAATCGGCAGAATAATGTAGAGGGCATAGGCAAAGGCAGAAACCAGTCCCCAAACTAGTCCTTTAGGAGTGATGGCTAATTGATTTAGTTGACCATGGGTTGCAATGAGAAAGGTCCCTGCGATCGCTAAGACCATGGAAATGACCTCAGATACTGTCGGAGCTACTCGGTCCTTAACACAAGAATAGGCCAAAACTACAATGGGACAGAGATATTGAAAAACAGTTGCCGTACCTGCATTAGTCGCATCAATCGCTTCTAGATAAGTCAATTGGGTCATTAACAACCCTAAAAAAGCAAATAAGAGCAAGGGAAGGTAGGACGAGCGGTCTCTTAGAAAGGCCTTTACTTTTTCCTGGTCTGCTAGATAAGCAAGAAGCAGCAGCACAGCCCCTGAAAACACTAAACGAATCGTTGTCAAACCAATTGCTGTAAATCCATGAGCCAGTAGGTACTGGCCACAGGCTCCTGACAAGCCCCAAGCGATCCCAGCGATCAAGGTCATGAGTGTTCCTTTCATCGTCTTTGACATAGTCCCCTCCTAAATCTGTTCCTTACTTTTATTGTATCATAAAAGGCCGAAACGAAACGTTTCAGCCTCATATTTCATATAAATTTATTCGCTTATTCAGGTTGAACCAAAATCTTGATTTGAGATTTATCTTGTGTTAATTCAATAAATCCTTCTTCAACGATATTTTCCAATTTAATTTTCTTGGTAACCAATTTTTCAGCAGAGAAGTAGCCTTGTTCCATCAATTCCAACACTTTAGGGAAGATATGACGGTAGGCAATAATTCCTTTGAGAGATTTTTCTTGGATAGCGAATTCATTTGGATTGATGCTAGCTTCACGTTCCCAGATAGATACGACCATACATTCCCCAGCTTTATGAACAGCTGCCAAGGCTTGACCTAAAACAACTGGAACCCCAGTCACTTCATAAGAAACATCTGCTCCACCACCTGTTAAACGATGGATGGCTTCGACGATTGTTTCTCCTTCTTCTGGGCGAACAACGATTGCTCCCAATTCTTCCGCTTTCGCTTGGCGTTCAGGAGATAATTCAACCGCATAGATTTTTGATGCTCCTGCTGCACGAAGGGCTTCAACAATCAAAAGACCGATTGGACCCAAGCCAAAGATAACGGCTGTATCCCCAGTTTTCAATGCAGATTGACGAACGGCATAAACAGCCACAGCTGCAGGTTCTGTAAGCGCAGCTTGTTCATAGCTCAAGCTATCTGGAATCACGTGAACCAAATCCCCATCCAGTACACAGTATTTAGCAAATCCACCATCTGCTGCTAAACCAACAAAGTTCAAGTTTGGATCGAGGTTGTAGTCACCGATTAAGTTATGTTTTGCCAAAATTGGTTCAATCGTCACACGATCCCCAACTTTGACACGAGTCACATCACTTCCGACTTCTACAATTTCACCAGAGAATTCATGTCCCAAAGTAACCGGTGCTTTTTGACCAGAATACACATGTTCTTCAGTTGGGATGAAGATCGGTCCATCCAAATATTCATGCAAGTCCGTCCCACAGATCCCTGTGAACTTAACTGCCACTTTTACTTGATGTGGTTGTACTTCAGGTACTTCCACTTCTTCGATACGAACGTCTTTTGCTGCATGCCAGCGAGCTGCTTTCATAGTAGCCATATGATGATCTCCTTGTTTTCACCTTTTTTGTTTTCTTTTCAGGAAACTTTATATTTAAAATTGTAAACGTTTTCCTTTTGTTTGTCAAGGAAAAACTGAAGATGAAAAAGAGCAGCCCTTTGACTGCTCCTTCTTATTTCTTCTTGATCCGAGAAGATTCCAATCTCCACCCAACAATCCAACCAAGGACTAGGAGATAATTTTCAAGCGCACCGATCCCATTGACCGGCAGATGATAGTGAAAATAACTGAAGAGATGATTAGTACCGATCCCAAGCCCACCTAGGATCAAAGCCAATAGAACCGTTCGAAGATAAAACCAATCGTATTTGAGATTGACAGCAATCAGGATCACAAGGACCGCCACATTCCAAATCCCAATCTCCCGTTGCCAACCGACAGAAACACCATATCCCGAATGACTTCCCATATAGGATGGAAAGAATAGCTGGAAGATAATCGCTCCAGTCATGGCGATGATAAGTAAAATAAATAAGAATCTCAATAGCCGATTCATCATCTTCCTCCTTTAAGAAAAAACTGATTAATCTCTTGATACTTGTTTTCTGTTAAAACAGGAACACCGCTACTATTTAAATAAAATGCAATATAGTCTAATTTTTGTGAGAATGAGATCATTTCTTCACCTGATATAGTTGGATCAAGCCACACATCAATTAATAGAGATAGTGTTGTAGCTGTCTCTAAAGGATATTTACAAGAAAACTCGCCCTTCTCATTTCCTTGATGAATGATTATTCCTACATATTTGGAAAGAACATTTACCGTATTTTTTAAAGAAAACAACAAGCCGAACGGTATCTTTTGTGCCCAGTCAATGCCCGTAAGTTGTTTCATATTCTCATTGCCTATTAAATAATCAACTAATTGTAATAGGCGGTCTGTTGATGAAACTCCTTCGTTCTTTGACAATTCTTCTAGAAAAGTTGAGAGGGAAATCGTTTCTTTTTCCATTAAGAGTTGTAGAATCTCTTCTTTACTTTTGAAGTGATGGTAAACAGCCCCTTTTGACAATCCTGTCACTGTTACTAAATCAGCCATCGTTGTTTCTTTATAGCCTTTATTTGAAAACAAGGACAAGGCTGCTTGAATAATTTGATCTTTACTTCTTTTTGATTTTATTTCTTGTTTCAAGTAACTCCCCCTTCTTTAAAAACAGACCGTCGGTCTGTTTTTAATTTTATTAAATTAAGAAGACTTTGTCAATTAAATTCCATTTTTCATTCCCTCTCAAAAAGTAAAAACAGACACTAAAAGGTGCCTGTTAGAATGTAAATATATACTGAAACTTTCCGCTGTGAGAAAAGTACCTGAAACGTAATTGTTTCAGGTACTCGGAATTATTGAGACCCTAGGCTCAATAATTAGTCATGGAACTTCTTCGAAGTTCGCTGACGTCCGCACTCACTTAAGGAAAGTTTCCAAGATGTCTTTGCCCTTAATCTGACAGACACCATTCGGTACCTGTTCCTTTTATTTATCTTCTTTCAACTTCGCCAATTCTTGGGCAAGTAACTTGAGGGCTACTTGTGGGTTGGCTTGACCTTTGGTTGCTTTCATGAGGAAGCCTGTAAAGGCCTTGTCCGCATTCCGTTTCCCTGACTTGAAGTCAGCTACGGCTGCTTCATTGTCTGCAAAGACTTGGTGGATGATTGGTATCAAGACTTCAGGATCTGAAATCTGTACCAGACCAGCTTTTTCGACGTATTCACGCGCGCCGCCACCGTTTTTCGCCAAGTGAACGAAGACTTTCTTGGCAATCTTAGATGAAATGGTTCCATCTTCGATAATGGCAATCATTTCAACCAAGTTTTCTGGTGTCAATTGGATTTCTTCCAGCGTTTTGCCTTCTGCGTTCAAGAATTGTGCGACTTCCCCTTGGAGCCAGTTAGACACTTGTTTGGCATCGCCACCAAGGGCTACAGCTGCTTCAAAGAAGTCAGAAGTAACTTTCGTCGCTGTCAATTGGTTGGCATCATAGTCAGACAAGCCAAGCTCTGCCACGTAGCGAGCACGACGGTCTTTTGGAAACTCTGGCAACTCCGTACGCATTTCCTCAATCCACTCATCTGAGATTTCAAAGAGTGGTAGGTCTGGTTCTGGGAAGTAACGATAGTCCGCTGCCCCTTCTTTAACACGCATAAGAATGGTACTCTTATTAGCTTCATCATAACGGCGTGTTTCTTGACGAATGACCCCACCTGAACGCAAGATTTTCGCTTGGCGCTCCACTTCGTATTCAAGACCTTTACGGACGTTTGAGAAGGAGTTCAAGTTTTTCAACTCCGTCTTGGTACCAAATTCCTCTTGGCCGTATGGGCGAAGGGAAATGTTGGCATCCACCCGCATCGATCCTTCTTCCATCTTGACGTCTGAAATACCAGTGTATTGGATAACTTCTTTGAGGGCTGTCAAATAGGCGTAGGCTTCTTCAGGAGAACGCATATCTGCTTCAGAAACGATTTCGATCAACGGCACTCCCTGACGGTTGAGGTCTACATAAGAGAAACCGTCTGTTCCGTGGGTGTTCTTACCAGCATCTTCTTCCAAGTGGGCCCGTTCAATCCCAATTTTCTTAGTTGAGCCGTCTTCCAATTGCACTTCAATCCAACCGTTGTAACCGATTGGCTCGTCAAATTGCGAAATTTGGTAGGCCTTTGGATTATCAGGGTAGAAATAGTTCTTCCGGTCAAAGTGCATGTGCTGATGGATATCCATATTCAGCGCCAAAGCAGCCTTGATACCAGCATCCACAACACCCTTGTTCAAGACAGGAAGCACCCCTGGGAAAGACCAGTCAATCACATTGGTATTGGCATTTTGCTCGTTCCCAAAGTGAGCAGAGGTTGGTGAGAAAATTTTTGAGTTTGTATTCAATTCAACGTGGACTTCAAGTCCGATGACTGTTTCAAAGTTCATTAATTGTCACCTCCGAAAATAAGGGGTTGTTGCTTGTGGTAATCCGTCGTAGCTTCAAAGGCAGCTGCAGCTTGGTAGATGGTTTCTTCAGAATACTTAGGACCAATCAACTGCAAACCAACTGGAAGACCTTGCGCAAAACCTGCAGGAATCGAAATCCCTGGAAGGCCTGCCAAGTTGACTGGAATGGTCAAGAGGTCAGCCAAGTACATGGCTACCGGATCATGGTTGAGCGAATCCAAATCAAAGGCTACGCTAGGAGCTGTTGGACCAAGGATAAGGTCGTAATCCGCAAAGACTTTTTCGAAGTCTTGGATAATAAGGGTACGGACTTGACCAGCTTTCTTGTAGTAAGCATCGTAGTAACCAGATGACAAACTAAAGGTACCAAGCATGATACGGCGTTTGACCTCATCACCAAAGCCTTGGCTACGAGTGTTCACGTAGATATCATCCAAGTTTTTAGCATCTTCTGCACGGAAACCATAGCGAATCCCATCGAAACGTTGCAAGTTTGAAGAAGCTTCAGATGAAGCGATGATGTAGTATACGGCAACTCCGTATTTAGAATGAGGCAAGCTGACTTCTTCGACAGTTGCTCCCAATTTTTCAAAGTGTTTGGCCGCTTTAAGGATAGTTTCTTTGACTTCTGGGTCAATCCCTTCCCCAAGGTATTCCTTCGGAAGGGCAATCTTCATGCCTTTAATGTCTTGACCAATCTTAGAAGTATAGTCTGCTACGCGCACTGGCGCTGAAGTTGAATCTTTATCATCTTCACTGGCAATAACATTAAGCAAGAGCGCATTTTCCTTAACCGTTGGTGCAAACGGCCCAATTTGGTCGAGTGAGCTACCAAAAGCAATGAGACCAAAACGGGAAACTGTTCCATAAGTTGGTTTGAGACCAACAATCCCATTAAAAGCAGCCGGTTGACGGATAGAACCACCTGTATCTGAACCAAGGGACAAACGGACTTGACCTGAAGCGACAGAAGCTGCTGAACCACTAGAAGATCCACCAGGCACCTTGCTGTGGTCCCATGCATTCTTGGTTGGTCCATAGTAAGAAGTTTCACCAGATCCACCCATGGCAAATTCATCCATGTTGGTCTTTCCGATGACAATCATATCTTTGGCTTTGGCATTGGCAACCGCTGTCGCATCAAAGATTGGCTCGTAGTTATAGAGCATTTTTGAAGCCGCAGTTGTCAAGATACCATCTGTTGAGATATTGTCTTTGACAGCGAGTGGAATCCCTGACAGGAGGTTGTCTGCATCGATTCCTTTTTCATCAATGGCCTTGGCTTGTGCAAGAGCTGCTTCTTCGGCCACCGTTACAAAGGCATTAACCGCTTCTTCACGCGCCTTGATATCTTCAAGCGTAGCTTGTGTCAATTCGGTTGCCGAAATTTCCTTAGAGACAAGGAGGTCGTGCAACTCTTCAATGGTTTTATGGTTGAATGACATTAGGCATCTCCTCCATCTTCTAGGATAGCTGGTACCTTGATGTAGTAGTTATCTTTTTCAGGTACATTTTTAAACAAGCGGTCTCGGTCAGTCCCTTTTTCAGCAACATCCGGACGCAATACAGTCTTACGATCCGCCATGGTCGTTGTTGGAGCAACGCCTGTTGTGTCCACTTCTTCCAACAATTCCACCATGTCGACAATTTTAGACAAGGTTGTCGCAAACTCAGCTGTCTCTTCTGGAGAGAATTTCAATTTTGAAAGATTGGCAACGTGGGTTACCTCTTCTTGCGTTATTTTCATCTTGCTTCCTTTCGTGAAATGATGATTTTTCAATACCCTCTATTTTACCATAATTTAGCCCAATTTGCTTGCCTTAGAAAAAATCTGTAGGACTTTTTTGTCGCTACAGATTCTTCATTTTATATTTCTTTTCCGCCTAATTGCCCCATCTCCATTAGAGTCTCTTTCCAGACTTCCTGGACCTTAGAAGCGAGGTAAGAAGAGGCCAACTCATAAGAAGCCTGATGAAATGGGGCGAGGTCGCTTTCAAAGAGCTGGACCAGCTTGTCCGCCAACTCTTTCACCAGCTCTTCTTCTGGCACTGTCTCGCTATAAGGTACCAAAAAGCCATTTTCACCCTCTTTTATAAAAGTCGGATTGCCATAACGGGCATCAAAGCCCAGCAAGGCCAAACCTGCTCCAGCCGCCTCCATCAAAGTCAAACCAAAGGTCTCCCACTGAGAAGTGGTGAGGTAGGCTTGGTAGCAAGGATAGATCTGCTGAAGATCCGCATGACCGCGTAGGTGAATATAATCTTGTGCTGCAAGCTCCTGAATCAGGTGGCGCAAGTTGTCCGCTTCTCCACCCTTCCCATAAATATCAAACTGAAGGGCTGGGAGTTGTTCATGAGCTTTGGCCACTACTCGAATGGCCAAATCGATGCGTTTTCTTGGATCCAAACGGGAAGCTGTGAGCACACTAAAGTGAGGCCGATCTCCTTGTGGTTCCGTCAATGTTTCCAAATGCCCTACTGGAATGCTATAGATTGGAATTCCTTGGCATCCTTGTTTAGCAAGTGTCTGCTCCAAGACTTCTTTTTGAAGATCCGTTGCCGTGATAAAATAATCGAAGCGTTTGGCATACTTGAACACATAATAATATTCATAATTGAGATGGCCATTTTCAAATTCATGCTCCGAATGAAACACCATAGCGAGCTTTGAAGGAGCAGCTTTCTCCAACAAAGGACGGGCAAAATCCATGCGCGAAGCCCGATCAAGCAAAATCAGATCTTCTTCTTTTAACGACAGCTGCGACAAAAAACGTCTCATCACTTCTGTATGGTTGGTTAAAATCTCAGGCCCCAGTTTATAGAGCCAGCTTCCACCGAACCTCGATTCTTCAAAAGCGATAGTCCCATCTTGATGGTGATAGGTCCGTCTGACAACACTACCATACTGAAAATACTCTGTGACAAGTTTACAAGCTCCATAATACTCTCGCTTGATCCTATTTCCAGCCAAAAGATAGTCTACATAGCGGACACAGTTTGGATGATAGGGATCCAGATGAAAGGTCAGGGCGTTTCCATCCGCAAATTGGTAGCGAATGACTCTTTCCGTTTTTTCAACAACATCCAGACGCGTCAGTTGAAACTCCATTTGCAAGGCCCCTACCGACTTTTGAGGGACCGTAGTCTGTTGATCCGTAAAAGCTAAATGGGCAAAAAGCAGTTCCTCATCCCGGTGCCCCAATGAGAGGTAATAGGCCAATTTTTCTGGAGTGGGCCAAGTGGTAAAGACAAACTTCGCTGCCACTCCCAGACCCCGGAGCATCTTTGCCCGAGAGGCCTGTGCAACATCGACCCCATTGGGTTCAAATCCCACTAATAGATTAAAGGTATAAATGGTCATGCGGTCCCTCCCTCTAATCGCTTAAACAGCTCTTCCAAAGCTTCTTTTTCAGGTAATTTCAAGATTCGTGCTTGCTCTCTTACCAATTCTTTATAGGTTTCTGGCTGCTGGAGCAAGGTATCTAGTTGCTGTTCCATTTCTTCGACTGTATCTGTGATCGTGCTCAAGTCTTTATAGGCTTCCTGATGCACCGTGCTCTTCAAACCAAATAAGACTTGCCCATTTTCAAGAGCATGAAGACTACTACTCCACACTTCTTCTCCTTGATTACAATCTAGATAAATAGAGCATCTAGCTAATAAACTCTCATAATTTCCCAGCGAAATACCTGGATAGAGGCGTACATTTGGTCGAGCCGCTAAGTCTGTTAATTTCGGACCCATGGCTGTCAAAGCAGCAATGTGAAAGGTCACTTGTGGGAATTGGTGGACCAGGCTAGATAAGCCTTCAACTTCCTGAGAAGCCGTCATGACCAGGGCTTCTGGTTGAAAACTTTCCTGCTCCACATCTACCAGCCCTGACAAGACTGTGATTCCGTCTATTTTCTCACTCAACAGACCATCTTCTACCAACAAAATCTGACTGACTTGTTCTTTGATCTCGTCTAGATCATGCGCGTCACTGGCACAGTAGGCGAGTCTTTCCTTTGGTTTCTCTTTCACAACATCTAGCAATGCCTTGTCCATCAAAAGAACGGCTTCATCTTCTGGCAAGACTTGTTCTAGGACAGCTCTTTGCAGCTCTTTCTTATTGGCATACAGGCGATCCCGTCCCTTAGGAGTTTGATGCAAAAAGACTCCTTGTGAGACAAAGTGAAGCAAGACTTCTTCTTGCTGAGGGTTCAAATAAATGTCTAAATATGGTTGACCGGTTTCCGTCAGGAGACTCTGTTTGCTTCTCCAGCCATAGCGGTTGTAGACATCAATGGATACGATCTCTTCTCCCTGACCAAACCACTCCACTCTGTCAACCGTTCGGGACAAGATGTCCCCTCGCAAAACCACATTTGCACGACGTTCCTCCCCATCAAAAAGATAGGTCGTGATCCCCAAGGTCCAACATTCCCATAATTCTGGAACTTCCAGATCATTGAAAAATAAAGGTTTTCCAATTTTTGATACTGGGTCTTTTTGGGTAAAAAAGGTCGCAAGACTCTCTGTCTGTTGGTCCAAATCTGTTTCCAAATTGGTCACAAATACTCGGTAGGGCTGGCCAAGTTTGTCCAAGTATTTTTGCAAACGATCCAGCTCTCTTGTCTGCTCTGGTGCAATAATGAACATGCTGATCCTTTCTCATCAATAAGGGGTTAGTCCATCGTTTCAATAAAACGGAGGTTGGTCACCACGCGCTCATAGGTTTCTGACCCTTGCAGGCCTGCTTCCTCTAATTTTTCAAGGGTTCGTTTCAAGCGCGTTTTGTAGATATAGCGATGCCAGGTCAAATCATAGCCCAACATCCCCAGTAGAGCCAACTTCTCGTGCTTAGCTTCCATCTCATCGACGACTCTCTTTTCTGTCCAAACCTGGGACAGAGTATCTGCACGCCCCACGCGATACCAATAAATACATTTCTCCGTATGAACTACCCGATGGGCTTTTAAGAATAACTTGTACATCAGGAAGTTGTCTTCGACATTTTTTCCGACTGGAAAACGAAGCCCTTCAAATAAGTTACGCTTATAGAGCTTCATCATGGCACAAGCCCAGGCCATATCTCTGGTCTCCTGGATGGCATCGTGGTCCATGATCTCTCTCCCCTCATAAAGGGTCTCTGAATAATCGTCGTCCGTTACCTTGATCAAGTATTTGCTACTACTGTCATCATAGAGGTTATAGTTGGCTACGGAAACATCCGCATCATACTTTTGAAGTTGGCGATAGAGCACTTCTACATAGTCCTCCGTCACCCAGTCATCTGGATCAATAAAGGTAATGTAATCACCAGTCGCTAGCTCAATCCCTGTATTCCGAGCAGCAGATAAGCCCCCATTTTCTTGGCGAACGTAGCGGATGCGCGCATCCTTCCTAAAAAATTCTTTACAGATCTCTTCTGATTGGTCTGGCGAACCATCATTGACCAGGATAATTTCCAAATGAGGATAAGTCTGATGGACAACCGTTTCCAAACATTGTCTCAAATAAGCTTCTACATTATAGATGGGAATGATGATACTCACTACTTCATTTGTTTCCATGCTTCTTCTCATTTCTCTTTAAATAATCGCGAATCGCTGCCAGCATCGCCTGCACCTGATCATCCGCAAACACTTGATTCTCTCCATTCTCTACATGATTGGTTCCTTCAAAAGAGAAAATCGGAAGGCCTTGTTGACTGAGTGTTTGCGTGATTTGATCGACCTCATCATAGGGATTGATATCCAGATAGAAATCCAATTTTTCTAGGACCTTTCGACTGGTCAAGGGATCAAAAGAGGGATAAAGAAAGAGGTTGGGGTAGCGTTCCAATTGCACCAAGTTAAAACCAAAATGACTATGGGCAAGAACATGAATCGCGACATCTGGCAACTCTTTTAACAACGTCTCCAACTCGTGGATATCTGCTGTATGAGTATAAATAGCCGCATGATAAGGAAAAGTTCCCACTAGATCTTGATAAGTTTGCTTCAAAATCGGTTTTCGAAGCAAAATTTCCTCCCAAGATAGGGCATAATAAAACCACCATAATTCACGAAAACGATTGAAGCGTTTGGAGGTCCATGGTTTATTATGAGAGGTGTAATGAATGACCGCAGGAATCCCTTGGAAGGCCTCATACCAATCCAAGTCCCCATAGAGGTACTGATCCTTATCAGACCCCACTTGTAAATTATAGGTCCAAGGTAATGGAAACCACGCATTTTTGAAATACAGATTCAAAATTCCCTGATCTCCATAGACCTGTTGATGATACTTACGAGTAAGATCAAAAAGTGCCTCTGTCACTTGGTGCTCTTGCCACCAAGTCTTATCAATCACCAAAAGTCCCGCATTAAAGCCATCTGTCGTCGTTGGCTTATCGACCACTGCACCCAGTCCATAATCTTTTAGATCAACCTCAAACAAAGGCGATAAATCCTGTGTAAAGATCATGTCACAATCCAGATAGAGGATCCGCTCTTCCTCCACCATCTCTGGAATAGCGTAACGGAAATAGGTCGCATAGTGAATATGGTCACTTGGAAGCGAGAAGGATTGGAATTGCTCGGGAGACATCCGACAATTAATCACTTCTGAATCCAACTGGCGCAAGCGCTGATTCATGATAGCAAACCACTCCGTTGGTAGATCTTCATTTAAGACATAAATTTTCAACTGGTCTTGATGGGCACACAGTGACTTCATAGCGGTTTCCAATTTTTCCATATAAGATAGATTGGCTGAAAACACGACAGCTTTTTTACTCATAACTCCCCCTTATTTTCTTCCATTAGAATACCATTTTCAAGAGAGGAAGACAATTTCTAGGCCCCAAAAAAGAGGCCTAAACAAATGTCTATGACCTCTTTTACAATGTTTTCTTATTTAGTTTCTAATACAGCTAGTGCGTCGTCTACCAAGCTTGCCCCTAAGACATGCTTAAAATGATTCAAGGCAAACTGGTGATTTTCAGGAGTGAGCGACGCCACTGCAGGTTCTACGACTTCGATCTGGTAGCCGAGATTGTAGGCATCAACCGCTGTATGAAGGACACAGATATCAGTCAAGACACCTGTCAAAATAACGGTATCTACATGGCGTTCCCGCAGGCGGATATCTAGGTCCGTTCCTGAAAAAGCAGAATAATGACGTTTATCCATCCAAAAGACGCGTGGATCCGCTTTATGCTCCTGATAAAAATCTGCCAAAGGGCCGTACAAATCACGTCCACTGGTCCCAATGATATTATGAGGTGGGAAGAGCTTGCTTTCAGGATGAAATGGATCCTCTACGTCATGCGCATCAATGGCAAAAAAGACATAGGCTCCTTGGTCAAAGGCCAATTGGGTCACCTGAGCAATGGTCTCAGAAATGGCTTGTGCAGGAGCACCTGCCGTAAGCTTACCATCATCTGCTACGAAATCGACAGTGTAGTCAATTGAAATCAAGGCTTTAGTCATTAGTAATCTCTTTTCTTAATTTCCTCAAAGATATCTGGAATCAACACCTTGAGATAGGTTCCCTTCATTCCAAGAGAACGGCTTTCAATAATACCAGCTGACTCCAATTTCCGGAGTGCATTGACAATCACAGAGCGAGTAATGCCAATCCGATCCGCGATGATAGAAGCAGTCAACTGTCCCTCATTTCCTTTCAATTCACTAAGGATGGCAGAAACAGCCCGCAACTCCGAGTAAGACAAGGTATTGACAGCCATATTCACCGCTGTCCGACGACGAATATTCTTCTCGTCTTCCTCGCGTTGGTAGTTCAACATTTGAATTCCTACCACGGTACTCGCAATCTCAACCAAGATCAAATCATCATCCGCAAACTGTTTATCATTGCGCCAAATGATCAAGGAACCCAACCGAATCCCAGAAACATGAATAGGCGCAATGGTGGTCAAGCCATCAGGAAATTCAGACTTGGTTTCGACCGGAAAGATACTCAAATCATGGTCCACATCTAAATTAGCTTCTGTATCGTAGACTAAACTAGCTGCCTTGGCATAATCTTCTGGTAATTTTTTATTTTGAAAGAAAGCTTCTACCCGGTCATTGTTGGTCTTGTAACGCATGAAATAACCAAGAAGGGTTCCCTTGCTATTAATGATACAGGCATTACAGTGGATAATATCCGCTAATTGCTGGGCAATATCATTATAAGGCATCTCGAACTGCAACTGTTCATCAGTCCGTTTCAAGATGGATGTAATTTTACGTGTCTTTTCTAATAAGTTTGCCATAATAAACCTCGCATATAGTCAGCTCAAGTATATCATATAAGTGTGGGAATTTCAAACAAATTATCTGAAAATTATTTATTTTTTCTACAATTATGCGCAATTCAGAAAAATGTCGTTTCGATGACATGGATTTTATAAAATGAATCAAAAAAAAGATTGAAGACTTTCCTCTTCAATCCTTTATCTAATTAACGTTTGTATTGCTTCAAGAAACGAGTCATTTTTTCTTGAATTTGAGCTAACTCATCGACACGTGGAAGGTAAACGATCCGGAAGTGATCTGGATCTTTCCAGTTAAAGCCACGGCCATGAACCAAGAGAATTTTTTCTTGCTTCAAGAACTCTAAAACAAATTGCTCGTCATCATCCACGCGGTACATGTCCCGATCAATCTTAGGGAAGATATAGAGACCAGCCTTTGGCTTAACAGCTGAGAGGCCTGGAATATCATTGATGGCTTTGTAGATAAAGTTCCGTTGTTCATAAATTCGACCACCTGGAAGTAAAAGTTCATCCACGGATTGGTAGCCTCCAAGAGAGGTTTGCACAACATGTTGAGACAAGACATTTGAACAAAGACGCATATTGGACAACATGTTCAAGCCTTCGATATAGCCCTTCACGTGATGCTTTGGTCCGGACAGAACCATCCAACCAACACGGAAACCGGCAATCCGGTGAGATTTTGACAAGCCATTCATACTCACACAGAAGAGATCAGGCGCTAAACTTGCGATAGCCGTGTGTTTTTCACCATCCATGACCAAGCGATCGTAAATTTCATCCGCAAAGATGATCAAGTTATTTTGACGAGCGATCTCTACAATCTCAAGCAGGATCTCATCTGGATAGAGGGCACCTGTTGGGTTATTCGGGTTGATGACAACGATAGCCTTAGTGTTTGAGGTGATTTTCGACTTGATATCTTCAATATCTGGATACCAGTTTGCTTCTTCATCACAAAGATAGTGAACCGCATTCCCACCAGCTAGGCTGACGGCTGCTGTCCAAAGAGGATAGTCCGGCATGGGAACCAAGACTTCATCCCCATTGTCGAGCAGTCCTTGCATGGACATGACGATCAGCTCACTCACTCCATTCCCAAGGTAAATATCATCAATATCCACATTTGGAATTTTTTTCAACTGGCAGTACTGCATGATAGCCTTGCGGGCTGAAAAGATTCCTTTTGAGTCTGAATAGCCTTCACTATCACGCGCATTCATGATCAAATCATGGATAACTTCATCTGGAGCTGTAAAGCCAAATTCAGCAGGATTCCCTGTATTCAAACGGAGAATTTTTTCTCCATTTGCTCGCATGCGCATGGCTTCTTCCAAGACTGGACCACGAATATCATAAGCGACATGTTCGAGTTTGCTTGATTTATTATATTCCTTCATATTCTGCCTCGATTCACGAAATTATCTCTATTATACCACTAGTTGAAATAGAGTACAAACCGAGGACTTTAAAAATTCAGCAAAAATATACTAGAAAAAGCGAGACTTTACCTTTACATTCTAGCCTAAAAGGGATAAAATATAAGTGTATAAGGAATAGAGTTACCTTCTATTCTATCCATGTTTTCAAGCTATAAGGAGGTAGGATTATGTCTCAAAAATATGAAAACATCATGGTCGCTGTCGACGGTTCCCATGAAGCAGAATTAGCCTTTGAAAAAGGGGTTAATGTATCTCTTCGCAACGGCTCTAAATTGACTATTGCCCACGTCATCGATACCCGTGCCCTTCAAAGCGTCTCAACTTTTGATGCTGAGGTCTACGAAGAATTGCAAGAAGAAGCCAACGAATTGCTCAAGGGCTACAAGGAACGTGCTGAAAAAGTCGGCGTTCAAAATGTTGTGACTGTTGTAGAAATGGGAAATCCAAAAGTCCTCTTAGCCAATGATATCCCAAGTAAGGAAGGGGTTGACCTTATTATGGTCGGGGCTACCGGACTCAATGCCTTCGAACGTTTAATGGTCGGATCCTCCTCAGAATATATCCTTCGCCACGCCAAAGTAGACTTACTAGTAGTACGTGATAAGGATAAAACCATGTAAGAAAGAAAAAGTTATATTGAAAACTTTCCTTAGGTGAGTACGGACGTCAGCGAACTTCTTCGAAGTTCCATGACTAAGTTTTGAGCCTAAGGTCTCAAAACTCCCGAGTGCTAGAAACAATAGTGTTTCTAGCACTTGTCTCACGGTGGAAAGTTTTTCAATATTTTTTATAAATTTTAAAAATAAGAACATATTTCGACTTCTTTGTAGAGCACTTTACTTATCTTAGTAAAAAATAGTTTGTCTACATTCTAAAAAAGGTTTGGAACCTTTGTTCCAAACCTTTTTTAGTTGTCTTTTTTTGCTTCTTTTTGTTTTGCATGTTTTTCGTAGGCCTTGAGCTGGCGATCGAGTTCTTTTTTGATGGCTGGTTCTGGGGCGTATTTTTCTTCCCAATCATCTGGCTTCAGAATTTTGTGGGTTACTGGATCAAAGTGCGCCTTTCCATCTGGGAAAATCTTGCCCATATTGGCCCGGTGAACAATCTCAAAGACCTCTTCAGGATCAACTCCCATTAGTACAAAGCTACCATAAGTCAGATAGAGGGTATCAATTAAGGCATCAACCTGCCCTACCATGGAGATCTCAGCTGGATGCTTGCTCCGAACCTTATCTGCAGCCTTATCCAAGGCTTCGTGAAGAGCTGCTACCGAGCGGTCAAATTCTTCCTCACTTGTGCTAGCTGCTCGGACAAATTCAACCAACTCCTCTTGCTTGAACATGGTTCGATAAAGGGCGTCTTGAGGCTGCCAAACAACTGGTTTCTCCTGGGTTTCCCCATCCATCACACCATGGAAGGTTTTGACCTTATTGAAGTGATCATCCTTAGAAAGAAAGAGTTCTTTCTCTGAGAGAATACCAAAGTGTTGCAGGGCCTTTTGAATGCCATCCTTGCCATTACTGGTCGTGGTATGCTTGGCAATTGCCTTGACACTGGTCGTCCCATTTCCCATCGCAATAGACAAGCCAACACCTGACAGCATCTCTAAGTCATTATCAGAATCTCCAAAAGCCATCACTTCATCGATGTCAAAGCCAAATTCCTGACCAACGATGCGGATCCCTTCTAACTTGGAAATGCCTGGGTTGAGGACATCTGCTGCAAATGGACTAGACCGTGTGAATTTCAGATCCGGAAACTCTTTTTCAATTTTTGCAGTCTCTTCTGGACTCGATAAGATCAACACTTGGTAGATCGGTTCTTGCGCTAGTGCATAGAGGGTGTCCTGATCTTGTGGGACGACCTTGCTGACCACTTTGTTAAATCCTCGACTGACTGTACGGGCCATTTTACGGGGCACAAAGCGACTGGACCAGGTTGAAATAGGACTCATCCCAAAACTCATGATCCGAGAACCAAATACCCCATCCTTGGTACCGAGAGCAATTTCCTTACGGTGTTCTCGAGCATAGTCAATTAGTTGGTGCAGACTCTTTTTATCGATTGGGCTAGTAAACAGCACGCGGTCCTTGGTCAAAATATACTGACCATTATAGGTCACTGCAAAATCAAAACCATAGCGTTCCATAAACGGTTTGACAAAGGCCGGTCCCCGACCTGTCGCAAGACCTACATAGATCCCTTCTTCCTTTAAAGACTGAATGGCTTTTTCTGTTGATTTTAGGACCGCTCGACTATCATTGACCAAGGTTCCATCGATATCAAAAAAGACTGCTTTTATTTCCATGTCTACTGTTTCTTTCTTTTTATGATAAAATAAATTATATCACATATTCCAAGGAGCTTCACATGTTTAAGAAAATTTTAGCACTACATACCGGAGGGACCATTTCGATGGCGGCAGATGACTCTGGGGCAGTGATTACCAATGAAGTCAATCCCATGACCCAAGTTACTTCACCAATTGAAGGGATTGCAGTCACCTCAGAGGACTTCTTCAACCTTCCCAGCCCTCAAATGACCCCCCGTCACATGTTAGCTCTATATCAAAAAATCAAAGAGGAAGCCCACAACTACGACGGCATCGTCATCACTCATGGGACAGATACGCTGGAAGAAACGGCTTATTTCTTGGATACCATGGAGTTACCAGAGATTGCTGTGGTCATTACAGGAGCTATGCGAAGCTCCAATGAGCTCGGAAGCGATGGTGTCTATAATTTTCTGACAGCCCTTCGAGTAGCTGCCGATCCAAAAGCACGCGATAAAGGGGTCTTAGTCGTCATGAACGATGAAATTCATGCGGCTAAGTACGTCACCAAAACTCATACCACCAATGTCAGTACCTTTCAGACACCAACCCACGGTCCACTAGGTTTGGTCATGAAAAAGGAAATCCTCTTCTTTAAAACAGCCGAGCCAAGGGTGCGCTTTGATCTCGATACCATCGATGGTTTCGTTCCGATCATTGCTACCTACGCAGGGATGAAATCCGATCTGCTGGACATGCTGGATCTTTCAAAGCTGGATGGTCTCATTATCGAAGCCTTTGGAGCTGGAAACATCCCTAAAGAAACGGCACATAAACTCCAAGAGCTTATAGATGCAGGCCTTCCAATCGCTTTAGTATCCCGTTGCTTCAATGGAATCGCTGAACCCGTCTACGCATATGAAGGAGGAGGCGTCCAACTCCATCAAGCAGGTGTCTTTTTCATCAAAGAATTAAATGCACCCAAAGCGCGCATCAAACTCCTCATCGCCCTCAATGCCGGCCTAAAAGGACAAGAACTCAAAGACTATATCGAAGGGTAAAATAAGATACAAAGGGCGTAGCGGATACAGTCAAAATAGGGAATACGACGAAGAATCCAAAAGATTCTAGGAGGATTCATCTTTTTGACACAATCCGCAGCCCGTGTTCAATTAATAAGATACAAAGCCCGTAAAATGCCATCTTAAAGGGAGTAGAGTGGAATCCAAAGAATTTCCACTCTACTCCCTTTTTATACTCTAGTCTAAATGTTCTTTCTTTTCTAAATAAAGCGAGAGCAGATGCCAATCTGGGTGTTCGCGCCAATCTGGCGTGGCTACAATCTGGCTGGCGACTTTCCGCGCTTCTTCCAGAATGGGATAATCTTCTACCAAATCAGCCACTTGAAATTCTGGAATCCCAGATTGACGGGTTCCAAAGATTTCACCTGAACCCCGCATTTTCAAATCTTCTTCCGCTAGAACAAACCCATTGGTCGTCTCTGTCATGATTTTCATGCGCTGCTTGCCACTATCTGTCTTAGGATTGGCTACTAGAATAGCATAGGATTGCTTGCTTCCCCGACCAACCCGGCCTCGAAGCTGGTGAAGTTGGCTAAGACCAAACCGATCTGCATCCATAATGACCATAACGGTCGCATTGGGCACGTTGACTCCTACTTCAATAACGGTCGTAGACACCAAAACATCGACTTGGTGCTCTTTAAAGGACTGCATGATAGCATCTTTTTCTTCACTTTTCATCTTCCCATGAAGAAGAGAAACGCGTGCTCGCTGTCCAAAGAAGGTCTCTAGCTCTTCTTTGAGGGCAAGGGCGTTTTTCAAATCTAGCGCCTCTGACTCCTCAATCAATGGAGAAATAAAGTAGGCTTGAGAACCTTTGCCAAGTTCTTTGACTAACCAGTCGAGGACCACTTCTAACTGCTCATGCTTGACCCAACGTGTGATGATTTCCTTGCGTCCCGCAGGCATCTGATCAATGATGGACACATCCATATCTCCAAAGGCTGTAATAGCCAAGGTCCGGGGAATAGGGGTAGCCGTCATCATCAGGACGTCTGGATTTTGTCCCTTTTCTCGAAGAATACGACGTTGGGAAACCCCAAAGCGATGCTGTTCATCAATAATGACCAAGCCTAGATCTTGGTAGTGAACTCCCTCTTGAATCAAGGCATGTGTCCCCACAATCAATTGGGCTTTTCCTGAGGCGATCTCTTCTAAGACTTCTCGTTTCTCAGCCGCCTTTAATCCTCCTGTTAGAAGGGCAATTGGCAAATCTGGAAAAAGATTTTGCAAGCTTTCCTTGTGTTGCTCTGCCAAAATCTCCGTTGGAACCATCAAGGCAGCTTGCTTCCCAGCGCTTAAGGCTGCATACATAGCAAGACCGACCACGACTGTCTTCCCGCTTCCCACATCCCCTTGTAAGAGGCGGTTCATATGATAAGGAGAGGCCATATCTGTCAAGATTTCATTCAGGCTGTTTTCTTGAGCTTGCGTTAGCTCAAAAGGAAGCTGTTTTTTTCGTTCTGCTAATTTTTCTGGATTCCAGGCCAAGGAAATCCCTTGGCTGGCATCGTGATTTTCTTCTTTTAGCACTTGGAGTTGCAGCTGGAAAAAGAGGAGCTCTTCAAATTTTACCCGGCGAAGAGCTTGCTTGTACTCTGCCAGATCCTTAGGAAAATGCATAGCTTGCACTGCTTGGGAACGAGACATGAGTTGATAACGCTCTCGTAAGATTTGGGGCACATTCTCTTCTAAAAGCTGGTCCAAGCCCTGGTCGAACGCTATTTTGATCAATTTCACCAGGCTGTTTTGGCTGACTCCTTGCGTCACTCGATAGACCGGCTGCAAATCATCTTCCACTTGAGCCAGGAGTTTCATCCCTGTCAAACTGCCTTTAGCCTTGTCCCATTTCCCAAAAATCGCCACTGTCTGCTGGACCTCAATTTTGTCTGCTAGATAGGGTTGGTTGAAAAAATTAACCGCAATGACCTGGTCTCCCTGTTTGATGGAAAAACGCAAGCGATTTCGTTTGTAGCCATAATATTGGACATTGGCTGGTGTTGCTACCAGCCCAGAGATGACAGCTTTTTCACCATCTTCCAACTCTAAAACATTGCGCGTTTTGAAGTCTTCATAGCGAAAGGGAAAATACAAGAGCAGATCTTCTAAGGTTTCAATCCCTAACTTTTTAAATTTTTCCGCCGATTTTGGACCGACTCCAGGCAGTACAGATAAGGGTTGGTGTAGATTCATTTCTCCTCCTTTCTTTTATAAAAAAGCAGGTCCATCCGGGAAAATCCCACCTGCTTCTTCTTATTCTTCACCTGTATAGTCACGAGGAATCCGATCACTCAAGAGACAGACCACTTCATAATTAATGGTACCACGGTAATCTGCAACCTCTGTTGCTGTGATTTCTTTCTCGCCCTCACGTCCAATCAGGGTAACCTTGGTCCCCAGAGGCAATTCTTCAGGAAGGCGAACCGTGATCTGGTCCATCGAAACGCGACCAACAATGGGACAAAACTCACCCTTGATCAGCACATGGAAATTTTGCATCTCTCGGATCCAACCATCCGCATAGCCGATAGGAATCGTCCCAATCCATTGGGATTCTTCTGTCGTATAAGTTGCTCCGTAGCCAATATCTTGACCAGCTTCTAACTGTTTCACATGAACTAACTCACTCACCAAACTCAAGGCTGGCTTGATTTCATAAGGCAAGGCTAACACAGAACCACTGGGATTCAAGCCATACATGACATCTCCCAAGCGCACAGCCGTGAAAATCGTATCCGCATGCCACAAAGAGGTGGCAGAATTACTAGCATGGACAATGGGAGGAAGGGTTTCAAGAGCAGCCAATACTTCTTTGAAAAACTGGTATTGCGCTTGGAATTTTCGATCATCTGCTTCATCTGCTGTCGCAAAATGAGTAAAGATTCCTTCAATTTCAGCTCCAGCTGCTAAGAGAAGTCGTTCAGCCACTTTGATGTCTTCGATCCTTCGGAATCCGATCCGCCCCATTCCTGAATCCACCTTGATATGGACCTTCAATCCTGAAAGATCTGCTTCTTGTCCAAGCAATTGGTCCAACCAAGCAAGACTAGCCACCGTTAAACGGATGCCATGCTCTTTGGCCAGATTCACTGTTTCACTTGGCACAACTCCCAAAATCAAAATAGGGTGTTGCAAGCCTTCTTCACGGATTTCGAGGGCTTCATCCATATTGGATACACAAAAGCCATCAACCTGAGGTGCCAATTTTTTGGTTACTGCAGCGACCCCATGACCATAGGCGTTGGCCTTGACGACTGCATATTTCAAGGCTTGACTCGGAATATGCTCACTGACTTGTTGCACATTAAAGGCAATGGCATCCAAATCGACTCTTGCAACAGTTGGTCTATGTTTACTTGCTTTCATTTTCTTCCTCCAAAATGACACTGGTCGACACTAGGTCTCCCTTGTGACTGATCGAAATCCATACCTTCCCAGAAAAAGGAGACTTGGAAAAATAGGGAGCTCCGTGGGCATCATTTAAAATTTCTAACTCTTGAAAACCAACTGGTCCAATCCCTGTTCCCATTGCCTTTGAAAAGGCTTCTTTGGCGGACCATCGGCCCGTTAAATATTCCATTTTCCGTTTTCCAGACAATTCCTCAAAGCGCTCTCGCTCAGCCCCGGTTAAGACTTTTTCAGCGAATCGAGTATTCTTCTGATAGGCTTTTTCAATCGCAGCGATCGATTCGATATCGATGCCATGTCCTTTGATCATCTTGTTTTATCCTTATTTATCGTTTCAGTATCGTTTTACTGACAAAAGAGAAGGGGCTAAAGAATCACTCCTTCCGCCCCTGCCTTTTACTTATTCATCGTTGCAATTTCTTTGACCAAGGCCTGTGTTTTTTCCCAACCTAGGCAAGGGTCTGTGATGGATTGACCATAAACCACTGGTTCATTTTGACGGCCATCTTCTAGATAGGATTCAATCATGAAACCACGAACTAAAGTTGCCAAATCCTTGTTCCAAGCACGGTTCATCATGGTTTCTCTCACGATGCGTACTTGCTCTTCGAATTGTTTGCCAGAGTTATCATGGTTGGTATCCACCAGGATGAAGGGATGTTGCAAGCCCATTTCGCTATAGCGTTTTGCTGCCGCTAGCAAATCTTCATAATGGTAGTTTGGAATATTCTTACCACTTGCATCCAAGCCTCCACGAAGGATCGCATGAGCTAAAGGATTTCCTGATGTTTCCACTGCTTGGGCATTGAACAAAAAGTTTTGGGGATGTTGGGCTGCATAAATCGCATTAAACATGACAGAAAGATTTCCAGAGGTTGGATTCTTCATGCCTGTCGGAGCAGAGATCCCACTAGATACAAAGCGGTGCTCCTGGTCTTCAACCGAACGCGCTCCAATGGCATGATAAGAAATCAAATCCTCAACATACGGAAGACTTGCTGGATAAAGCAACTCATCCGCAGTTGTCAAACCAGTTTCTGTAATCACACGGTAGTGGAGATGCCGGACCGCTTTCAAACCATCCACAAAGCTTGGTGCTGCATGTGTATCTGGTTGGTGCATCAAGCCTTTATAGCCATCCCCGTTGGTCCGAGGCTTAGCCGTATAGACCCGCATCACAATGAAAATCTGATCTTTCACTTGCTCTTGCAAGTCTGCCAAACGACGGGCATAGTCCATCACAGCTTCTTCATTATCAGAAGAGCAAGGCCCGATCACAAGAAGGATCCGTTGGTCTTCTCCTTTGATAATAGCTTCCAATTCTCGATCACGCGCTTCTTTGCGCTCCAAGGCTGGACCTTCCAAGCGGTAAAGCGAAGTGATCTCTTGCTCATCAATCTTATTGCTCTTCGTAATGAATACCATACAGCCTCCTTATGCTAGCTAGACCCATCCTCTTTCTATTTCAGAGGAACTCTTAAAATTTACGTCCGTGACAGTTTTTAAATTTCTTGCCTGAACCACAAGGGCACAAATCGTTGCGTTTCACTTGTGACAAGTCAATATCTGCTGGAATATCTTGTTGTTGCGCTGCAATGTTGCGAGTCGCAGTTGTTGAAATACTGTGTTCCGTACGTGGACGTTCTTGTTCGTGAATTTGGGCTTTCATCATGAGACGAGTCACATCAAATTCAATCGATCCGATCATATCGTTAAACATACGGAAACTTTCTGATTGGTATTCTACCACTGGGTTATTTTGCGCATACCCACGGAGTCCAACCGCATTTCGCAATTGATCCAAAGCATCGATATGGTCCGTCCACTTGCTGTCCACCACGCGAAGGATCAAGACTTTTTGGAATTCTTGCACAGACTCTTCGTCACGCAATTTCGCTACTTGGCTAGCATAGATTTCTTCTGCACGTGCATACAAGTAATCGATGACTTCCTTGTCAGATTTTCCTTCAATATCGCTTGCAGAAATCGTATCTTCCGGAACCAAATTGTATTTGGCAAAGTTCAGAATCGCTTCAACGCGTTCTTCCTTACTTGAGTGGCTGGCTCCTTCAACAATCCGTTTGATGGTCCGTTTGATCATGGCCTTTATTTCAGGCGCCAAATCACGGTTAGCTGTGATGACATCATAGCGTTCAGCGTAGATAATTTCCCGTTGTTCCCGCATCACGTCATCGTATTGAAGGACTTGTTTACGGGTATCGTAGTTGTTTCCTTCAACCCGTTTTTGTGCACCCTCTACTTGACGGGTGAACATGTTTGAACGGATCACTGATTCTTCTTCGCTCAACTTGAAGCGATCAAGCACTGCTTTGATCCGTTCAGAACCGAAACGGCGCATCAATTCATCTTCAAGAGACAAGTAGAATTGAGATTCACCTGGATCCCCTTGACGTCCTGAACGTCCACGAAGCTGGTTATCGATCCGACGACTTTCGTGACGTTCTGTCCCGATAACACATAGTCCACCGAGTTCGCGAACACCTTCACCAAGCTTGATATCGGTACCACGTCCGGCCATGTTAGTCGCGATAGTAACAGCACCACGTTGACCAGCGTTCATGATGATTTGCGCTTCTTTGTAGTGGTTTTTCGCATTCAAAACTTCGTGAGGGACACCTGCTTGAACCAACAATTGAGAAAGGTAATCACTGGTTTCAACGGCAACGGTACCAACTAGGACTGGTTGACCTTTTTCATGACGAGACTTGACATCTTCCACAACAGCCTTGAATTTTGATTTCAAGCTTGGGTAGAGAAGGTCTGGATGGTCAATACGGGCAATCGGACGGTTGGTTGGAATTGGAATCACGCGAATGTTATAAATTTCACGGAATTCTTCTTCTTCAGTTTTCCCTGTCCCTGTCATCCCTGACAACTTCTTGTACATACGGAAGAGGTTTTGGTAAGTAATCGACGCAGATGTTTTGGTTTCTTCTTGAACTGGAACACCTTCTTTGGCTTCGATCGCTTGGTGAAGACCATCCGAATAACGACGTCCTTCCATGGTCCGACCAGTAAATTGGTCGACGATCAAGATTTCTTGATCTTCGCTGACCACATAGTCGATATCCAAAATCATGATGTAGTTGGCACGAAGGGCGTTGTCGATAAAGTGAGTCAAAGCTACGTTTTCAATATCGTACAAGTTTTCAAGATTAAAGTAGCTTTCTGCTTTATCGATTCCTGAATCAGACAAACCGATGGTTTTAGATGGGACATCGATAATGTAATCGTCCTCTGTCAAAGTCTTCACATAAGCATCCGCCATGTGGTAGAGCTGGCTCGTATCAGAAGCTGTCTGACCTGAAACGATCAATGGAGTACGCGCTTCGTCAATCAAGATGGAGTCTACCTCATCGACCAAGGCATAGTTCAATGGACGTTGAACCATGTTTTCTGCACGCACAACCATGTTGTCACGCAAGTAGTCAAAACCAATCTCTGAGTTGGTTGAGTAAGTGATATCACAGAGGTAAGCTTCTTTTTTCTCAGCTGGAGATTTTGCTGCAAGGTTGATCCCTACTGAAAGGCCAAGCCATGAGTAAAGTTCTCCCATCTCTGTTGCATCCCGCTCTGTCAAGTATTCATTGACGGTAACAACGTGCACCCCTTTGCCAGACAAGGCATTCAAGTACACCGGCATGGTGGCTGTCAGGGTTTTTCCTTCCCCTGTACGCATCTCTGGAACGTCACCATGGTGAAGGACGATTCCCCCCATGACCTGAACCTTGTATGGGAACAAACCAAGAACCCGTTTTGCAGCTTCACGAACAACTGCAAAAGCCTCGTACAAGAGATCATCCAAAGACTCACCATCTTGGTAGCGTTGCTTAAACTCAACTGTTTTCGCTTTTAATTCGTCATCCGTCAAAGCTGCCATTTGGTCTTCATAAGAAAAGACCTTATCAGCCATTTTTTCAAGGCGTTTGATTTCGCCTCGATCATTTTCAATAATTGTTTTTAATAAATTTGCCATTTTTTTCCTTACTTTGAATTTTTCAAAATCTAAAATGTTCTTTTTATTCTAGCATTTTTTAAACATTTTTTCAAGATCAAGGCTGTATCTTACAAGACTTTCGAGTGGTTTTTTTCGTGTGAGAAAATCCAAAAAGATGCCTGCTCAAGCAGACATCTTTTCTATATACGGTGTTTATTCAGACAAATGGTAAGAATAGCTTGCCACAACTACTTCTTCATGCCAACGAAGTGCATACTTCAATTTCAAACTCATTTGGTTGTGGAGAATATTTTGCCAGTGTTTTTTAGGGATAAATTGAGGGACTAAGACTGTAACGGTGTTGCCTTTTTCCTTGGCCTCCTCAGCTACTTTTGAGACAAATTCAACTGTTGGCTGGATAATATCCCGGTAACTGGTCATGACATTTTCAAAGCGAATATGAGGGAAATAACGCTTAAATTCTTCTGCTACCTCAGCGTCCTTGACCTTGGTTTCTTCCGTTGAGACGTGCATCGCTATAACATCGTTTCCTAGGCTATTTGCATAACTCATAGCTCCCACACTTACCTGAGTGACATTCCCAACAAGGACAATCACGGTATTGCCCGCATAACTTGTCTTTTCGATCTGACCTCCCAAGCGCAATTGGGCCGCAACTTTATCATAGTGATTACGGATGCTCAAGAACATCCAAAGCAAGAGACCAATAATAGGGAAGAAGGGCCAGATCTCACCCAAACGGAATAATAAGAGGATCAAGACAATCCCATAACAGATGGCTGCCCCCAGGATATTGGCAAGGGAATACTTAAGAAATCCTTTTTGATATTGGCGTTTCCAGTGGATCACCATCCCTGTTTGAGAAAGGGCAAAAGGAATGAAGACCCCAATGGTATACAGCGGAATCAAGCTTTCTGTTTGCCCATCAAAGATCAAGAGCAAGACGATGGCACCAATCGCCAAGGTCAAAATCCCATTAGAATAGCCCAGACGATCCCCTTTTTCCATATACATGTGTGGCATGTATTTATTTTTAGCCATGTTAAAGGCCAACATTGGAAAGGCTGAGAAACCGGTATTAGCTGCAACTGCCAAGATCAAGGCTGTTGATAATTGGAAGACGTAAAAGAAGGCTTGACCGACTGGGGAATTCCCTAAGATGGCTTGGGCCATTTGGGCTAGAGTTGTTACCCCTTTAGCCGGAACGACACCCACCCAGTAATTGAGGAAGGTAATCCCTGCAAACATGATCCCCAAAATCAAAGCCATAATGGTCAAGGTAGAGGCTGCATTCTTTGCTTTTGGTTTCTTAAAGAAAGGAACCGAATTGGAGATGGCTTCAACCCCTGTTAGGGAAGCGGATCCACTCGTAAAGGCCCGCAATAAGAGAATGACACTAACCCCTGAAATGGTTTGACCCACATGAGCAGTTGCATTATAGGCCAAGTGACCCGTCAAAATTTGGATCACACCATAGCCGATCAAGGCAATGGTACTGACAATGAAAAGGTAGACCGGAATCATCAAGGATGTAGCTGATTCGCGTAGCCCCCGAAGGTTCATCAGCATCAAAATCAAGACCAATAAAATGGAAATGTGAAGATTATAAGGATGAAGAGATGGAATCGCTGACGTGATGGCATCTGCACCGGAAGACACAGATACTGCTACTGTCAGCATGTAGTCAACCAAGAGACTACCACCAGCGATCAAACCCGCTTTGGGAGACAAGTTCTCCGTAGTCACCATATAGGCCCCTCCCCCTTGAGGGTAGGCATGAATGACCTGGCGATAAGAAATCGTTAAACTGGCTAGGAGAACCAGGACCACAATCCCAATCGGAATGGACCACCAAATGGCTCCCGCTGAAACAGTCATCAAGACCAGGATAACTTGCTCTGGACCGTAGGCGATAGAAGAAAGCGCGTCACTAGAGAGCATGGCCAAGGCCTGCATTTTCCCAAGCAATCCGCCTTCACCTTCTGCACCAGATTTCAACGGACGGCCAATAAACCATTTTTTCAATGTTGAAAACATAAAAAACTCCTTGAAAAAAGATCATGAGGCCGGGAATTCCCTGCCTCTTTTTCATAAAACAGGGGTTATTCTACTCCTTTTTTTCAAGACTGTCAACTAAAATTGTGAAATTTTCGTAAAGCTTTCATTGTGTTCATTCATTCAAGCTCTCTTAGATCAGCCAGCTTCTTTTCAAATTGATCCAAGCAAAAAACGAGGCTGGGACAAAAATCCTAACCTCTCAATTATTTTTGGATTGTCGAACAAGACGCAGTGGTTGAGTGGGCTCTACTACGCTGATTTCATCAGCTTATACAGCTCTACTCAACTGTGCGGAGGTGGGACGACGAAATCGAATTCTAACGAATGACCGATTTCTGTCCCACTCTCACTTTTTTATTTTGCTTGATTTTCAACATAAAAGGCAATGACATCCGAAGTGTACTGGGCTGTGCCAGCTCCAAACTTGTCGATGTTTTCCTTGAATTCTGGATTATAGACATAGCCTTTGCCGATATGGCCAAAAACCTCTATAGAGCAGTCAAATCCATACGTTCGAATCGCGTCTAAAAGTTTGGCGGCTTCTTCTTGGTTTTCCGATGCTGTTACTGGCAAACCTGCTTGGAGGTTTTTCGCCAAGGCTTGAAAGACTTGATTAAAGGCTCTTGTCGCCTCCTCTTCTCGACCTTTTTGACGTTCAAGCGCTTGGTCCATGACTTCTTGACCGTACTTCTCTACCGCCTCTTGCTGGTATTTTTGAGTATCTTGGTAGCTAAATCCAGTAAATTTTTCCTCAATGGTCATTTTTCTTTCTCCTTTTTGTTCTTGAATGGTTTTTTGCAAGGTAGAAATCAAGGTATCCAAACGTTGTCTTTCTTGAGTCAAATAGTCCAACTGTTTGGTCAAATGGGGCAATAAGTTAGATTTTTCTTCGGCTAAGAGTTCTGCTATTTGGTCTAAGGAAAATCCTAGATACTTGTAGTAGAGAATCACCTGTAATCGTTCTAAATCTTCTTGACTGTATGTCCGATAGCCATTTTCAGATTTCACAGGGACGAGAAGTCCTATCTTGTCATAGTGGTGCAAGGTCTTGACAGAGACACCCGACAGCTCTGCAGCTTCTTTGATATGGTACATGATTTCCTCCTTACAAGGATAGTATAATCCCTCCCCTTAGGTCAGAGTCAAGGCTTAACATAAAAATAGTTTTCAGATAAAAAAGGCTTGAGTTGTTTCACAGCTTTTAACTCAAACCCTTTCTTTTTTATGGATGACTCACGATCAATTCTAAACCTTGCCCTTCCAAAATCCAAGATTCAACATCGCTCGGTAAGATAAAGTGACTTCCTTTTTGAATTGGATAATCCTTTCCATCGACCGTCAATTTTCCTTCTCCGGCTAAGACGCTCAACAAGCTGTAATCAGCGGTCTTTTCAAAATCAGCTTTTCCAGTCAGTTCCCACTTATAAACGGTGAAGAAATCACTGGCAACCAAGGTGGTCATACGAAGATCATCAATCACAACTGTATCTGGATGGCTATTGGCAGGCTCTCCAATGTTCAAGACATCAATTGATTTTTCAAGATGAAGCTCCCGCAAGTTTCCTTGAGCATCCTTGCGGTCAAAATCATAAACCCGGTAGGTGGTATCACTCGACTGTTGGGTTTCAAGAATCAAAATTCCAGAACCAATGGCGTGCATAGTTCCACTTGGCACATAGAAGAAATCTCCAGCCTTGACAGGAACCTTTGTCAGCAAGGCATCCCAGTTTTTATCTTCGATTTGCTGGCGGAGTTCTTCTTTTGACTTGGCATTGTGTCCATAGATAATCTCGGATCCTTCATCGGCCGCAATCACGTACCAACACTCGGTTTTTCCAAGTTCTCCTTCATGCTCCATCGCATAGGTATCATCTGGGTGCACCTGTACACTAAGCCAATCGTTGGCATCCAAAATCTTTGTTAATAAAGGAAAGACAGGCTCTTTACGATTACCGAATAATTCCCGGTGCTCTTGATAGAGCTGATCCAATCCCATTCCTTCGTATGGACCATTGGCTACTTTAGAAACTCCATGTGGATGGGCTGAAATCGCCCAAAATTCCCCGACATGGTCGCTCGGAATTTCGTAACCAAATTCTTCTTTCAGACGAGTTCCTCCCCAAATTTTTTCCTGCATGACTGAATGTAAAAATAATGGTTGTCCCATAATATCCTCCTCGCATTTCATGTTTCTATTATACAAAAAAAAGAAAGCTTTTGAAAGCCCTTTCCATTATTTTCCTCTCTCGCCAGAAACTTTATTTTTGTGTATAATGAAAGGGATGACACTAAAAGAAAACATTATCCAACTGGCGCATTCTATTGGGATATCAAAAATTGGATTTACAACTGCTGATGACTTCGCTTATTTGGAAAAATCGCTCCGCTTGGCCGTTGAGGAAGGACGGAATTCTGGATTCGAGCATAAGAATATTGAAGAGCGCATCCACCCCAAATTAAGTCTCTCCTCTGCCAAGACCATCATCTCAATCGCTGTCGCCTACCCCCACAAACTCAAGCAGCAACCTCAAAAAACAGCTTATAAAAGAGGAAAATTCACGCCCAACAGCTGGGGGTTAGACTACCATTATGTTCTTCAAGACAAGCTCAACCGCTTAGCTGCTGGGATTGAAGAAATGACGCAAGATTTTGAATACAAGGGCATGGTCGATACTGGAGCACTGGTTGATACAGCCGTCGCCCAACGAGCAGGGATTGGCTTTATCGGGAAAAATGGCTTGGTCATTTCAAAAGAATACGGTTCTTACATGTTTCTGGGGGAATTGATTACCAACCTCGAAATCGAACCAGATCAGCCAGTCGACTATGGTTGTGGAGACTGTCGACGTTGTTTAGATGCATGTCCAACCTCCTGTTTAATCGGGGATGGCTCTATGAATGCCAGACGCTGTCTGTCCTTCCAAACCCAAGACAAGGGCATGATGGACCTAGAATTTCGCAAGAAAATTAAAACGGTCATCTATGGATGTGATATCTGTCAGATTAGTTGTCCTTATAACAAAGGGCTAGATAATCCCTTGGCAACAGAAATCGATCCTGATCTGGCTCATCCAGAGTTGATTCCTTTTATCGAGCTGTCCAACGGACAATTTAAGGAAAAATTCGGACATGTTGCTGGAAGTTGGCGAGGCAAGAACATCCTCCAGCGCAATGCCATCATTGCATTAGCCAATGCCAATGACCGCTCGGCCATCCCTAAGCTCCTGAACATCATCGAAACTTCACAAAATCAGATTCATATTGCAACGGCTATCTGGTCCTTAGGGCAACTGCTTCGTGAAGTCACGCCGGACCTTGTTGAGCTCTTACGGAATATCAAACATCCGACCGATGCTATCATAGAAGAACGAACTGCTTTCTTTGAAAAATTCGGTGTTCAAGCAGATTCACAGCTACAATGAAAAAAACACTAAGGTTGTATCCTTAGTGTGAGGGTGTATACAAATTGCTATTTTATACAAATCTATTAACTTCTATAAAAATAAAAAAATTTATTCGTTAGAATTATTCAATCATCAACTGAAACTTTCCGACGTGAGAAAAGCTCTTGAAACTTAATAGTTTCAAGAGCTCGGGAGTTTTGAGAACTTAGGCTCAAAACTAAGTCATGGAACTTCTTCGAAGTTCGCTGACGTCCGTACTCACCTAAGGAAAGTTTCTAAAATGACTTTGTCATCAATCTGACACTAAGGTTGTAACCTTAGTGTTTTTTTAGTTCCTTCAAGAAATACCAACTACCCATCTCTACTTGGTTAAAGCTAATCTCACTTGAATAGACTTCCTTGTAGCCATTTTTGGTATAAAAATAGACATTTCCTTTGGTATTGGTATAAAAGGCTAGTTTTTCCCCTTTGATCCCTTCCAAGAAAGGCTCAATTCCTTCTGTCATAAAGCGACTGCCATAGCCCTGCCGTTGGTGTTTAGGGGCGACTGCGAGAAGCATCAAATACCAATCAAAGTCTACATTTTGCTCCAATTCCTTATCCGTGTCCTCCATAAATTTAAAGTAGGCCAACATATTCTTCAAGGAAATAAACTTGAGCAAACCGAATCCCCCATTTAAGAGATAGGCCCGAAAAGGAATCGGTCCCTTTTGCAACAAGGCAACTGCATAAATTTCATCATTTTTTTCTGCCACAAGGCAAATATGGTGCTTAAGAAAAACCTTTACCAGGATGCGCATCATTGCCTCAACAAAGGCTGGGTATTGCTTGGGATCCCGAACCAAATCCTTGATAACTTTTAAAAATAGATAGTCCTCAAAGGCTGTACTGGCTACTCGAACCACCTGATCCAGATCTGCTTTTTCTGCTTTTCTGTACTTCATCTTCTCTCCTATTCTAAGTCCACTTTCCAGTATACACTATGATACGCTGTTAGACAAAGGTCAATTTTCAGCAATTTGTTCATTCAAGCCAGCAAAAAGAGTCCTCCCCAGACGAGTCCCAGCCCCCAAGCGACGAGGACATCCTTGGGATAATGAACCCCTCCAAGAACTCGAACAAGGGCTAATAGAAGAGATAGGAGCATGGAGCACATTCCTAGCGGAAGAGACAACTGACAGACACACATGGAGATAATGGTCGCCGAAAAAACATGTCGGCTAGGAAAGGAATGACCGGATGAATTTTTTTCTAATAAGGGTTGAATCTCCCATTTTTCATAAGGTCTCGGAACATTGACCCAATGACGAAAGAGGCTAAACAAGACAAAGCCCGAAGCTGGAATCCAGATAAAAGGCCAGATGCCTCCCATTGAAGTTTTCTTTAAAAATAGCCAACAAAAGACCAGGCCGTAGATGCCTGGCATGGCGAACGTCAGGATTCGATTCGTCCTTTGAAGGACCTGCACACGATGTGGCTTTCTCGTAAAAGGCAGGGTTAGCCAACGATAAAATTTCGGATAATCTTGAAGATTGGGCTTCATGTTGGCACTCCTGTCTATCATCTCATTTTTGTACTACTAGTATACGCGATCCTAAGAAAGCCTGTCAAGCCAGGCTTCTTTTTTATCTTTTCTTCCTTCTTTTTCACATGATTTAGCACTAAAATCTGATGATTTATCATTTTCCTGTCTCCAAGAAACGTCTTTTCCATTACTATTATCGATAAAAAAATGAGGCTGGGACAAAAGTCCTAGCCTCTAAATTGTCTTTGGATTATCGAGCAAGACGCAGTGGTTGAGTGGGCTCTACTACGCTGATTTCATCAGCTTTTACAGCCCTACTCAACTGTGCGGAGGTGTGACGACGAAATCGAATTCTAACGAATTACCGATTTCTGTCCCACTCTCATTTTTTCACTTTGTATGTTACGCCCTTTGTATCTTGTTGGAATTGCGACAGGACGAAGGTGGATCGATACCATCCACCTGAGGAGTTAGTGAGTCGTGTCGGCAAGGCACCATTGTGCTTGCCATTACACGAATTGAACACGCCCTAAATGCTGGGTGAAAAACGCTAACTATACTAGCACTAACCTCCAGACACAGTAGCTGATTGGATTCTTCTCTCGCCCATCAGCTCGGAAGAATCCTAATCAGCCTTGTGGGGGTAGGACGACGAATCGTCCACAATCGCATAGCTTCTGTCCTACTCCCTATTTTGACTGTATCCGCTACGCCCTTTGTATCTTGTTGTTACGCTACTTCTTCTGTGAATTGGCTATTATAGAGATCAGCATAGAAGCCATTTTGGCTCATGAGTTCTTGGTGGTTGCCTTGCTCGATAATATTTCCATCTTTCATCACGAGAATCAGATCCGCATTACGGATAGTGGACAAGCGATGGGCAATGACAAAGGAAGTTCGGCCTTCCATGAGTTTGTCCATGGCTTTTTGAATCAACTCTTCTGTTCGGGTATCGACAGATGAGGTTGCTTCATCCAAGATAAGAAGCGGGGCATCCTTCAAGAGGGCACGCGCAATGGTCAAGAGTTGCTTTTGACCAACGGACAAGGTCACTGAATCATCTAATACAGTATCATAGCCATTCGGCAAGGTCCGAATAAAGTGATGGACCCCAACCGCTCGGGTTGCTGCTTCGACTGCTTCATCTGAAATATCGGTTTGATTAAAGACTAAGTTTTCCCGAATGGTCCCTTCAAAGAGCCAGGTATCTTGCAAGACCATCGAAAAAGCATCATGAACTTCTTCGCGACTCATGGCCTTAGTATCCACACCATCGATGGTAATTTTACCAGCTTGAATGTCGTAAAAACGCATCAAGAGATTGACCATGGTGGTCTTACCAGCACCTGTTGGACCAACAATAGCGACCTTTTGTCCTGGCTTCGCTTCAGCTGTAAAGTCATGGATAATAGTCTTATCTGGTGAATAGCCAAAACGAACATGCTCAAATTTGACATGACCTTTTGTTGTTTCCAATTGACGTGTTTTTTGGGATTCGTCTTCCATTTCTTCTTCGTCTAAGAATTCAAAGACACGCCTCATAGCAGCACTAGCTGATTGCAATTGGGTAATTCCTTGGGCCATTTGACCAATTGGTTGGGTAAAGATGCGGACATAGGTCATAAAGGCCACAATGGTCCCGATGGTAATATCCCCATTAATGGTGAGGGCAGCCCCTACGATACAGACCATGACATAACCAAAATTCCCTACAAACTGCATCAAGGGCATCATAATCCCAGAGAAGAATTGGGATTTCCACATGCTTTGATACAAATCTTGATTGATGGCATCAAAATGATCTTTGGCTTGATGACGGCCATTGTAGGAAATAACAACATTATGTCCACTATAGATTTCTTCAACATAGCCTGAAACTTTGGCAAGATTATCTTGTTGCTGTTTAAACAAAGGCTGACTCTTGACCATAATGATGCTGGAAAGAGCAAAGCCGGCAAAGACGGATACAATCGCTGTGACAGCTAAGTGCCAGTCCGTCTTAAACATCATAAAGATAGATCCAATCAACAAGACGATAGAGGAGACCATTTGAACCAAACTTTGGTTAAAGGATTGGGTCATCAAATCCACGTCATTGGTCACACGAGACAAGGTATCTCCTTGTTCATGGCTATCAAAATATTGGAGAGGTACACGATTGATCTTTTCAGCGATGGCATTTCGCAAGCGTTCTGCGAAGCGCTGAATCATTGTTGAGATAATGAAACTACTGCTGTAGGACACCAGTGCTCCAACTCCATAAAGGATGGCTAAGGTCAGGGCAATCGAAGTGATTTTGTCAATATCAATGGCGCCTCCCATCCCTTTTGTGATGGTATCCGTGATTTCTTTTAACTTATCCGGTCCAATAACCGTGATAATACTCGATACGATTGAAAAGAGGATAGCAACTAGGAAAAATAGGTGGAAGCCCTTCAAATAGGGAGAAAGTTGTCTCCAAAGGGACGAATCTTGTTTTGTTTTATGCATGTTCCAACTCCTCCTTAGACAATTGTGAATAGGCAATTTCTTGATAGACTTCATTGGTCGCAAGCAATTCTTTGTGGGTGCCTTGACCGACGACCTTCCCTTGATCCAAAACCAAAATCAAATCTGCATCCATAATGGTCGAAATGCGTTGGGCAACGATCAATTTGGTCGTATCTGCCAGCTCTTCTTTCAGAGCTTGGCGCAAGATACGATCCGTTTTGTAATCTAGGGCTGAGAAGGAATCATCAAAGATGAGGATCTCGGGCTTGCGTGCCAGGGCACGCGCAATGGCCAAACGTTGACGTTGACCTCCAGAGAAGTTGCTTCCTCCTTGCGCTACTTCTGTATCCAAGCCCTTCTCTTTTGTGGCAACAAACTCTTTGGCTTGGGCCAATTCAAGAGCTTTCCAGATGGCTTCATCCTCTAATTTTCCTTGGCTACTTTCTCCAAATTCCATATTGGAGCGAATCGTGCCACTAAAGAGCACTGCTTTTTGGGGAATGTAGCCGACTTTATTGTTCAATTCTTGGTGGCTATAGTCCTTGACATTGACGCCATCCACTAAGATCTTTCCTTCTGTCGCATCGTAAAAACGTGGAATTAAGTTGACCAAAGTGGATTTACCAGAACCAGTCGACCCGATGAAGGCAACGGTTTGTCCCTTTTGGGCTGAGAAGGTCACGTGCTCAATCACAGCACGAGAAGTCCGTCCATATCTAAAGGAAACATCTTGAAATTCTACTGTACCTGCTTGGTCTGATTTTTCTTTTGACTCACTTGGGAAGGCTACAGACGGTTCTAGAGCCAAGACCTGATTAATCCGTTTTGCGGATACCAAGGCACGAGGAAGAATAATCAAGATGGCCACCATCATCATAAAGCCAACGACAACCTGCATAGCGTAAGAAGAGAAGGTGATCATATCTGAGAAGACCTTGGTCCGATCCGCTAAGGCAGAACTCACCGCAAGCTTTGTAGGATTTGTTGGCATGGTGATATCATTGATCAAGTGCGCCCCAATCCAGTAGATAGCAAGGGTCAACCCACTTGATACCACTGTCATGACAGGGTTCATCAGAGACATCAAACGATAAACAAAGAGATTTAGACGGGTTAGGCCCTTGTTTTCAGCCTGGAATTTTTCATTTTGATACGCTTCCGCATTGTAGGCGCGAACGACCCGCACCCCAGTCAAACTCTCCCGTGTCGTCGCATTCAAGGCGTCGGTCAAACCTTGAACCTTTTGCTGGCGCGGAAAGGCAATCAGAACCAGAACAGAGAGCAGAATCAAGACCATCAAGACCGCAATCCCAACAGACGTTGTCCAGGCACTGCTCTTGCCCCAAATCTTAGTCAAAGCCCAAATCGCCATAATAGGCCCACGCGTCACGACCTGCATGCCCATGACAATCATGATTTGTAACTGGGTCAAATCATTGGTTGTACGAGTTAAGAGAGAGGGAACGGAGAATTTCTTGATCTCTGCATCAGAGTAATCCATCACCTGGTGGAAAATCTCTCCTCGAAGCCGCGTCGTAAAGCTGGCAGCGACTCGTGAAGCCAAAAAGCCCACAAGAACTGCCATCAAAAAGCTTCCAAAAGAGAAGAGCAACATCTTACTCCCTGGCTCCATGATATCAGAAACCTTGGTCCCCTCCTTAGCCAAGAGGGTCGTGATATCGGATAAGTATTCAGGAGTCTTTAAATCCATCCAAACTGCCAGACAGATAAAGACCGTACTAAGGGCAATCATGCCCCATTCTTTGGCGGTTAAGCGCCGAAATATATTGATCATTCCTCGCTCCTTTTTTTCATATTCTCATAAAATTGCTGCATAACCTTGAAAAAGATAGCCAATTCATCTTCTGATACACCCGCTACTAGACTCCGTTCTACCTCTTCAAAGAATTGCTTCATGTCATTCAAATTGGCTTTCACACTGTCTGTTAGGTAGACATACTTGGCCCGTTTATCGGTCGGACTAGGCTCTAAATAAATAAAGCCATTTTTCTCCATTCGCTTGATCAGATTACTGGTCACGGATTTTGTGATATGAAGTTCCTGTTCAACATCCCGAATCAAGGTCACTTTTCCTTCTTTTTCACGATGGGATAAAAAGATCAATACCTGACCTTGTGGTCCTGCGCTAAATTCAAAACCACGCTTTTTGGCCTCTCTTTCTACCATGAGATGAATGAGATGACCGATTTTTTTAAATTCTTGTAAAGGCTTTTCCATCATTCCTCCAAATAGTTCTCTTAGGAACTTTAAAGTTATTATGAGAACTATTTTAGCACAAAAAAGATCCCTGTCAAGAAAAAAGTTTCTATAGGAACTAAAAAATGGAGTCGAATAGACTCCATTCATGACTTTTAGATAATAATGCCTTCCAGATGATCCATTTCATGCTGACAGATCTGGGCTGGAAAACCTGACAAACGAATCGTTTTTGCTTTCCAATTCACATCTCGATAGGCCACTGTCATCTCCTCATAACGAGTTGTTGGGCGACTCCCTACCAAGGACAAGCATCCTTCCTCTGTTTGGTAAGGCTTTTTCTTTTCAAGGAGAACAGGATTAAACAGGACCAAATTTTCACTTCCCATTCGAATGATAATCGCCCGTTTTTTCACCCCGATCATATTAGCCGCTAAACCGACACACTCAAGGAGATGAGCATTTAAGGTGTCCTGCAAATCCAAAGCCAAGGTGCGATCCTCAGGTGTCGCTTCTTCTGACTTTTGACCCAAGAATAAGACATCTTTTACAATATTCTTTTTCATTCCTTCCTCACTTCTTGATAGATAGACGAAAGAAGAGAGTGGGACAGAAATCGATAATTCGTTAGAACTCGATTCCGTCGTCCCACCTCCGCACAGTTGAGTAGGGCTGTATAAGCTGATGAAATCAGCGTAGTAGAGCCCACTCAACCACTGCGTCTTGCTCGACAATCCAAAAACAATTGAGAGGCTAGGACTTTTGTCCCAGCCTCCTCGCTCTTGTTTCTAACCTCTAAGAGACAATTACTTCTTATTTTTTAAGCTTCTCGCTCACTTCTTTTGCAAGGACAAAGTTCCCCAAGGTCGCTGAACCATTGCCAGCAACTGCAGGTGTCACAATATAATCTCTCACATCAGGTACAGGGAGGTAACCGTTCAAGAGGGCAGTAAATTTCGTGCGAACACGATCTAACATATGTTGTTGAGCCATGACTCCACCTCCAAAGACAATGACGTCTGGGCGGAAGGTAACTGTCGCATTCACTGCTGCTTGTGCGATGTAGTAGGCTTGAATATCCCATACATTGCTGTTGAGTTCAATGTTTTCCCCACGAATACCTGTACGAGCTTCAAGACTTGGACCAGCCGCAAAACCTTCCAAACAGCCATTGTGGAAAGGACAAACGCCCTTGAATTCTTTTTCCACATCCATTGGGTGTTGAGCCACATAGTAGTGTCCCATTTCTGGGTGTCCAGCTCCCCCGATAAACTCGCCACGTTGGATGACACCAGCTCCGATTCCTGTTCCGATTGTATAGTAAACCAAGTTTTCGATATGACCACCCGCGTTATTGCGTGCGACCACTTCTCCATAGGCAGAGCTATTCACATCTGTCGTGAAATAGATAGGTACATTCAAGGCACGACGGAAAGCCCCAACGATATCTACATTAGCCCAATTTGGTTTTGGAGTCGTTGTGATAAAACCATAAGTGTTTGAATTTGGATCGATATCAATTGGTCCAAATGAACCAATCGCAAGCCCAACTAGATCCTCAAATTTTGAGAAAAATTCAATACACTTATCAATCGTCTCAATTGGCTTGGTTGTTGGAAATTGTACTTTTTCCACAACATTATAGTTTTCATCACCAACCGCACAAACAAATTTTGTACCGCCAGCTTCCAAACTTCCGTATAATTTTGTCATGTTGGCTCCTTTTTTATTATGAAAAATATCCTGTATTTATTATAGCATATTTTGTAGTCAATCTTTTTCTCTTCTCTAAAGAAAAAACACACTTTTTTGAGAAATAAAATTCAAGGACTGGAGATAATAGACCAGTCCTTGAGAACTTATTGTTTCGATTAAGCTTTGACTTCGATGATTGCATCACCCTTCGCAACAGATCCAGTTGCAACAGGTGTGACAGAAGCAAAGTCAGCTGTGTTAGTGACAATCACCATGGTTGTGTCTTCAAGACCAGCTGCGGCAATTTTCGCTGCATCAAATGTACCAAGGACATCACCAGCTTTCACTTTATCGCCTTGAGCTACTTTTTGATCAAATCCTTCACCGTTCATTGATACTGTATCAATCCCAACGTGGATCAAGATTTCAGCACCATTAGCTGTTTTCAAACCGTAAGCGTGACCCGTTGCGAAAGCAATGGTTACTTCAGCATCAGCTGGTGCATAGACAACGCCTTCAGTTGGTTTGATGGCAATTCCTTGTCCCATCGCTCCACTTGAGAAGACAGGATCATTCACATCAGCAAGTGCTACTGTACTACCAACGATAGGAGTTACAATCACTTCATCCGCAAGTGTTGCTTCAACTTCTTCAGAAGCAGCTGCTACTTCTTTGGCTTCTGCTTTTTCAGAAGTTTCTGCTGCTGCTACATTTCCTTCAGCCGCAAATACAGCTGCTGCTTTTGTCTTACCATAGAAGTAAGTCAATGCAAAGGCTACCGCAAAGGCAATCACTTCACACAAGAGGTAGAATGGGATAGATGTTGCATTGATTGAAAGGAATCCAAGGAAACCTGCTGATCCAAGTGAAACAGCAACTACTTGGAGAAGACCCGCAAAGAGGGCACCCACAGCTGAACCGATAAGGGCACAGAAGAATGGGAATTTGTATTTCAAGTTAACCCCGAAGAGGGCTGGTTCTGTAATACCAAGAAGGGCTGACACACCTGCAGAAGATGCAAGACCTTTGGTTTTTTCGCTCTTCGTCAAGAACAAGATGGCAAAAGTTGCAGCACCTTGCGCTACGTTGGCCATTGATGCAACAACGAAGATGAAATCTCCATGTCCCGCACCTTTTTGCCAAGCTGAAAGTAATTGTGTTTCAATGGCTGGGAATGATTGGTGAAGACCTGTCATAACGATCAATGAGTAAGTTCCACCAAAGACTGTCATACCGATAAAGCTTGTTGTGTTATACAACCATACAATAGCGTCTGTGATTCCGTTTGACACCAAAAGCATCACTGGACCAACCACTGTAAAGGTAAGGAATCCAGTAATCATCACAGAAAGCAATGGAGTAAAAGTAAAGTCAACAGCTGATGGCAATTTCTTGTGGAAGAATTTTTCCAAATGTGCCAAGATCCAGATCGCTGCTAAGACAGGAATAACTTGGTAGGCATAGTTTGTTTGTGCTACATTGTAGCCAAAGATATCCCAGAATTTAGTAGCCCCACCAAGATCTGGTGTGGTCATGATCATACCGATCGCAGCACCCAAGAAGATGTTTGCTCCAAAGCGTTTGGCTGCAGAAATACCAACCAAAATTGGCAAGAACATAAATGGTGCAGCTGACATCAATTGGATCATGGCTGAAAGACCCTTGATAGCTGGGTACATTTCTTCCAATGATTTAGGTCCAAACAAACCAGCTGAAGTCAAGAAGTTCCGAAGGGCCATCAAGAGACCACCTGCAACCAAGGCAGGAATGATTGGAACGAAGATATCAGACAAGAGTTTAATCAAGGCCATCAATGGGTTGAATTTCTTATCTTTTGCAGCGATTTGTTTCAAATCATCTGTTGATACTTCTTTCAATCCAGTCGCTTTAATCAGCTCTTCATAAACAAAGTTTACATCTCCAGGTCCGATGATCACTTGGTATTGACCATCTGATTTGAAGGTTCCTTTGACATCAGCATTGTTATCAAGTGCAGCTTGATCAACTTTGCTATCGTCTTTCAATACCAAACGTAGACGTGTCGCACAGTGTGCTGCCGCAACAAGGTTATCTTTACCGACTGCTTCGATAACCTCTTTGGCTACTTTATTGTAATCCATAAAGTAAATCTCCTTATTTTTTGTAATGTAAACGGTTAAATCGTTTCTACGTTTTTAATTGTACCACGTATTGAAAATATGTCAAGCGTTTTACAGGATTTTTTTGAAACTTTTTTGGACTTTTTGACACCTTTTGACAGCATGAAATTATTTTCATTTTAAAACAGACCTATAATACGCTTTTTAGCGCTTTGATTCAGTCTTTTGTTTTCATTTTCTTTCATTTTTTCATGGATTTTCAACTTCTCCTCTTTTCTCCAAGGCACAAAATAGATGTCAAGCGTTTGACATTTTTTGCCATTTTTTTCATTTATCGCTTGCATTTTTAATAGGAAATCGTTACTATGGAAGTAAGAAAAAATTCGGAGGAATAAAATGGAATGGACAACTGAACGTCGTTACAGACGTTACGAAGACTGGACAAAAGAGGAAAAGCAAGCCATCCAAGATCATATGGCCAAATCTCCTTGGCATACACACTATCATGTTGAGCCAAAAGCTGGTCTCTTAAATGATCCTAACGGTTTTTCCTACTTTGATGGAAAATGGATCTTGTTTTACCAAAATTTCCCATTTGGTGCAGCCCATGGGTTAAAATCATGGGTACAAACAGAAAGTGAAGACTTGGTTCATTTCAAAGAAACTGGTGTAACGCTTCTTCCAGACACAGATCTGGATAGCCATGGAGCTTATTCCGGATCAGCCATGCAGTTTGGTGACAAACTATTCTTATTCTACACCGGAAATGTTCGTGATGCAGAATGGGTTCGTCATCCTTACCAAGTCGGTGCTTTGATGGATAAAGACGGCAAGATTGAAAAAATTGACAAAATCTTGATTGATCAACCGGCTGACTCTACGGATCACTTTCGTGACCCACAGATTTTTAATTTCAAAGGTCAATTCTACGCTATCGTTGGTGGTCAAGACCTTGAGAAGAAAGGATTCATCCGTCTCTATAAGGCTGTAGATAATGACTATTCCAACTGGGTTACAGTCGGTGACTTGGATTTTGCAAACGATCGGACAGCTTATATGATGGAATGTCCCAACCTAGTCTTTGTTGGAGATCAACCCGTTCTCCTCTACTGTCCTCAAGGCTTAGATAAATCGGTCCTCGATTATGACAATATCTATCCAAATATGTACAAGATCGGGGCAAGCTTTGACCCAGAAAAGGCCAAAATGGTTGATGTATCCGAATTGCATAATCTCGACTATGGTTTTGAAGCCTATGCGACTCAAGGATTTAATGCACCCGATGGACGCGCCTATGCTGTTAGCTGGCTAGGTCTTCCTGATGTTTCTTATCCAACAGATTCCTATGACTACCAAGGAGCTCTCTCACTGGTCAAAGAATTAACCATCAAAGACGGCAAGCTCTACCAATACCCAGTTGAAGCGATCAAAGACTTGCGCGCTGAGTGTGAGGCATTTGCCAACAAGGCACAAACCAAGAACTGCTATGAATTGGAATTGCAGTTTGAAAAAGATAGCCAAAACGAAATCGTCCTCTTTGCAGATGCAGAAGGAAAGGGCTTAGCTCTCTCATTCGATCTCTCTAAGGGATTAGTCACAGTCGATCGTAGCCAGGCAGGTGAGCAATATGCCCAAGAATTCGGTACGAGCCGTAGCTGCCCAATCGCTAACCAAGCCACAACCGCTAATATTTTCATTGACAATTCAATTTTTGAAATCTTTATCAATAAAGGAGAAAAAGTATTTTCTGGTCGGGTCTACCCACATGCGGATCAAAATGGAATCTTGATCAAGTCTGGAACCCCTACTGGAACATACTACGAACTTGATTATGGTCGCAAAGCTAACTGATGTCGCTAAACTCGCCGGTGTCAGCCCTACTACTGTCTCACGGGTTATCAATAAAAAGGGATACCTGTCTGAAAAAACGATCCAAAAAGTCCAAGAAGCCATGCGAGAATTGGGCTATAAACCTAACAATGTTGCTCGTAGCCTCCAAGGAAAATCAGCCAAGTTAGTCGGCTTGATCTTTCCCAACATCAGCAATGTTTTCTATGCTGAATTAATCGACAAACTAGAGCACCAACTCTTCAAACACGGCTATAAAACCATCATCTGCAATAGTGAACACGACTCCGAAAAAGAGCGCGAATATATTGAGATGTTGGAGGCTAACCAGGTAGATGGCATCATTTCAGGAAGTCATAATTTGGGCATTGAAGATTACAACCGGGTAACTGCTCCTATCATTGCTTTTGACCGCAACCTCTCCCCAGAAATTCCGGTTGTCTCTTCAGACAACTACGCTGGCGGGGTGCTTGCAGCAGAAACTTTAGTAAAAACCGGAGCCCGAAAGATTATCATGATCACAGGGAATGACAACTCCAACTCCCCAACAGGCTTGCGTCATGCGGGGTTTGCATCGGTTCTACCTGAGTCCATGATCATTAATGTTTCCAGTGATTTCTCCCCTATTCGCAAAGAAATGGAAATCAAACAGATTTTAACCCACCACAAACCAGATGCCATTTTCGCCTCCGATGATTTGACGGCGATCTTGATCATGAAAGTCGCTAGAGAATTAGATATTCAGATTCCCCAGGATTTGAAAGTGATTGGTTATGATGGAACCCAGTTCATTGAGACCTATACACCTGAACTGACAACCATCCAACAACCCCTCGAAGACATTGCTATCCTCATGGTAGATCTTTTACTCCAAAAGATCGAAGGAAAAAAAGTAGCGACTACCGGTTATTTCTTGCCCGTTAGTCTCCACTCTGGAAAAAGTGTCTAAAACAACGATGCTGGGACAAAAGTCCTAGCCTCTCAATTATTTTTGGATTGTCGAGCAAGACGCAGTGGTTGAGTGGGCTCTACTAC
>NZ_JACLQX010000017.1:0-48159 GCF_016648925.1 Streptococcus parasanguinis
AGCCCACTCAACCACTGCGTCTTGCTCGACAATCCAAAAACAATTGAGAGGCTAGGACTTTTGTCCCAGCCTCTTTTAGTCGGTTTTATTAGTAATTTGATGGAAAATCTTTTGCCACGTTTCATGGCGACGCCAGATACTGGTATGGATTTGACCGTCTAGTTCATAGCGGATAAGTTTGGTCTTTTGGCTGATGGACTCTAGTTCAAAGTTTTGGAATTGAACTTGGTCACTTGCGAGAGCCTCTATTAATTCTACCTTGTGGTGTTCGTGACCGGTATCGTCAATCAAGGTATAATTATCCGCTAGCAATGTATCAAACTCTTGCTTAGCATAGAGGCGTTTTTCGTAGGTTAAGAGTTTCTTTTCAACGTTTTCGATCAGCTCATCTTCAGGAATTGAGCTAGGTTCCACATGGACGTCAATGTCAAAGACTCCAAATTCTTCTTTTAGGAGATTCTCGACTTCTTCTGTGATCGCATGGCTTTCATAGACTGAAAGATCGGGATTCATCTCCAAGACAACGTCCAGATAGATATTGCTTCCGTAGGTCCGTCCGCGTTGGTATTTCACACGCGCAATCTTAGGGAGTTTTAAAATAGCTTTTTCGTAATCTTCGAGGAGACTATCGTCAAAGCCATCTGAAAGACTAAAGGAAGATTCCATAAAAATATCGTAGGCTGTTTTGAGGATAAAGAAGGTGATGATGATGGCTACGATTTTATCGACAATTGGATAGTTAAAAGCACTAGCAGCGATCGCGATCGACGTTCCAAGAGATGTGACGACGTCTGAAAGATTGTCTTTTGCGGCTGCTTTTAAGGCTTTTGATTTGGCCCGTTTTGCTAAGCGAAGATTGTAGAAATAAACGCCTAGCATGACAAGGGCTGAAACCACTCCGACGCCAGCACCGAGTGGATCAATGCTAACTGTTTCATTGCTGAAGATCTTTTGGAGGGTATCGCGTAAGACATCAAAACCGACATAAAACATAATGATGGAGGTGACTAGACTAGCTAGATCCTCAATTTTCCAGTGACCAAACTTGTGATCACGGTCAGCTGGTTGGCGAGCGAGACGAATCCCGATGAGCAGGGCAGCATTGCTGATGATATCAGATAAGTTGTTAAATCCATCGGCTACCAAACTGGATGAATGAAGTAGATGGCCGGTAGCCAATTTTACTGAAGAGAGCAATAAATAGGCTAGAATACTAATGATAGCGCCACGTTCGGCCAGTTTTAAGTTACTGTATGGTTTATCCAAAATATCCTCCTAGACCTCGGATGAAATCCTGTTTTCTTTAAGCTACTATTATATCGTTTTTGGAAGGGAAATTCAAATGAGTCCTTTTTTAAAAGAAGCTAGACCGGTTTTTGTGGTATAATAGAACGATTGAATGAATGAGGAGTATGAGATGAATCCTTTATTGAATGGTATGAATGATCGCCAGGCAGAGGCGGTCCAAACGACAGAAGGTCCCCTTTTGATCATGGCGGGAGCTGGTTCTGGTAAGACACGTGTCCTGACCCACCGGATCGCTTACTTGATCGATGAAAAAATGGTCAATCCTTGGAATATTTTGGCCATTACCTTTACCAATAAAGCCGCTCGGGAGATGAAGGAGAGGGCCTATCAGTTAAACCCAGCGACTCAAGATTGCTTGATTGCCACCTTCCACTCCATGTGTGTGCGTATCCTCCGTCGAGATGCGGATCATATTGGCTACAATCGCAATTTTACCATTGTCGATCCAGGTGAGCAACGGACCTTGATGAAGCGGATCTTGAAGTCCTTGAATTTAGATCCTAAGAAATGGAATGAACGAACCATTTTGGGAACTATTTCCAATGCCAAAAATGACTTGATCGATGAAGTGGCCTATGCTGCCCAAGCGGGAGATATGTATACCCAGATCGTCGCCAAGTGTTATGAGGCTTACCAAAAGGAACTCCGTCAGTCAGAAGCGGTGGACTTTGATGATTTGATCATGTTGACCTTGCGTCTTTTTGATCAGCATCCAGATGTACTGACTTATTACCAGCAGAAGTTCCAATACATCCATGTAGATGAGTACCAAGATACCAACCATGCCCAATACCAATTGGTCAAACTCTTGGCTTCTCGCTTTAAAAATATCTGTGTTGTTGGGGATGCGGACCAGTCTATTTATGGCTGGCGGGGAGCGGATATGCAGAATATCCTGGACTTTGAGAAGGATTATCCTGATGCCAAGGTCGTCTTGTTAGAGGAAAATTATCGCTCCACTAAAACCATCCTCCAAGCAGCTAACGATGTGATCAAAAACAATCGGAACCGCCGTCCGAAGAATCTTTGGACCCAAAATGAAGACGGGGAAGAGATTGTTTATTACCGGGCCAATGATGAGCAGGATGAAGCGGTCTTTGTTGCCAAAACCATTGAAGAGCTGAGTCGCGAAGCTGGCTATAAGCATCGTGATTTTGCGGTTCTCTACCGGACCAATGCCCAGTCACGGACCATTGAAGAAGCACTGCTCAAGTCCAATATTCCCTATACCATGGTAGGGGGCACCAAGTTCTACAGCCGGAAGGAAATTCGAGATGTTATTGCTTATTTAAACTTGATTGCTAATCTCAGTGACAATATCAGTTTTGAGCGGATTATCAATGAACCCAAGCGTGGAATCGGGCCAGGTACAGTGGATAAGATTCGTGATTTTGCCCAAATGCAAGGGACCTCACTTCTGGATGCTTCAGCCAATATCATGCTCTCTGGCATTAAAGGAAAAGCAGCTCAGTCTATCTGGGACTTTGCCAATCTCATTCTTGATTTGAGAGAAAAATTGGACCAGCTGACCATTACAGAGTTGGTCGAAGAAGTCCTTGACAATACAGGTTATATGACGGCCCTAACCAATCAGGGAAATCTGGAAAGTCAGGCCCGCATCGAGAATATCCAAGAGTTCCTATCTGTTACCAAGAATTTTGATGAAAATGGCGATTCTGTTGAAGACGAATCAGGTGTGGACACCTTGAGTCGTTTCTTGAACGACTTAGCCTTGATTGCCGATACAGACGATGGAGCGCAAGAGACCTCAGAAGTCACCTTGATGACCCTTCACGCGGCCAAAGGTTTGGAATTCCCAGTGGTCTTCTTGATTGGGATGGACGAAAACGTCTTTCCTCTTAGTCGAGCGGCAGAGGATCCGGATGAGTTGGAAGAAGAACGTCGTTTGGCTTACGTGGGGATCACGCGGGCAGAGAAGGTTCTCTTCTTGACCAATGCCAATTCTCGTTTGCTCTTTGGGCGGACCAGCTACAACCGTCCGACGCGCTTTATCAATGAAATTAGCTCAGATTTGTTAACCTACCAAGGATTAGCGCGTCCGGCCAACACTAGCTTTAAGGCTTCTTATAGCAATGGTGGCGGAACGACCTTTGGAAAAGGCATGAGTCTGTCACAAGCCCTTCAAGAGCGCAAGAGACAAGCAGCTCCAAGTGCCCTCACATCATCAAGCCTCCCCTTTGGCAATAGCAACCGTTCTAGTGACAAAGAGAGCGTCGCTTGGTCTATTGGCGATATTGCTATTCACAAGAAGTGGGGAGAAGGAACCGTGCTTGAAGTATCAGGCAGTGGCAATACCCAAGAGCTTAAGATTAACTTCCCAGAAGTGGGTCTCAAGAAACTCTTGGCCAGTGTCGCGCCGATTGAGAAGAAATAAGTGGAGATCAGGAAGCTAAGTTCACTGTTTCAGATTATAAACAATCAACCTCTATCCAGCAATCTTAAGTTATTACTGAATGAGACTATTGAAATAGATATTTTGTAACTAGTGCAAAATAGATTGAGACTTTTCGCCGTGAGGAAAAGCACCAGAAACACATTAGTTTCTGGTGCTCGGTAGATTTGAGACGTAAGGCTCAAATCTAAGGTATGGAATCCCAACGGGAGTCGCTACCGTCCGTCCTCACTTAAGGAAAGTCTCTATAGAGAAATGAATATTCAGTTAAAACCAGCAAGCCTCGTTTGCTGGTTTTGATTTTACAGGTGACATGATATAATATACTAAGAATAGAGAAAGAGGCAGGCTATGAACGAAATCAAGTGCCCCAACTGTGGGGAAGTTTTTACAGTTAATGAAAGTCAATACAGCGAGCTCTTGTCACAGGTACGGACAGCTGAGTTTGACAAGGAAATTCATGAGCGGATTCGGCAAGAATTGGCTTTGGCAGAGCAAAAGGCCCTAAATGAGCAGCAAGAGAGGTTAGCTAAGAAGGACCAAGAAATTGCCCAGTTACAGAACCAGATTCAACAGTTTGATACCGAAAAAGAATTGACCAAAAAAGAGGTGGAGCAAACCGCTAGCCAAAGTCTGCTAGAGAAAGAAAAAGAAGTTCAACAACTTGAGAATCAGCTGGCGACCTTGCGCTTGGAGCATGAAAACAAACTGCAAAAGACGCTTTCTGACCTAGAGAAAGAAAGAGACCAGATCAAAAATCAGCTCCTTTTACAAGAAAAAGAAAACGAGCTTTCTCTGACTTCGGTGAAACAAAACTATGAAGCCCAGCTTAAAGCGGCCAATGAGCAAGTTGAGTTTTACAAGAATTTCAAGGCCCAACAATCAACCAAGGCCATTGGGGAAAGTCTGGAGCAGTATGCGGAGAGTGAGTTTAACAAGGTTCGTAGCTTTGCCTTCCCTAATGCCTATTTTGAAAAGGACAACAAGGTCTCTGCACGTGGGTCTAAAGGGGACTTTATCTTCCGTGACTTTGATGAAAATGGGCTGGAATTCATTTCCATCATGTTTGAGATGAAAAATGAAGCAGATGGAACTGAGAAGAAGCATAAGAACGCTGATTTTTACAAAGAATTAGACAAAGACCGTCGGGAAAAGAACTGTGAGTATGCTGTTTTGGTAAGTATGCTTGAAGCAGATAATGACTACTTCAACACAGGGATTGTCGATGTTAGCCACGAGTATGAGAAGATGTACGTCGTTCGTCCTCAGTTCTTTATCCAGTTGATTGGTCTCTTACGCAATGCGGCTCTTAACTCTCTAAAATACAAGCAAGAACTAGCACTTATCCGTGAGCAAAATATTGACATCACCCACTTTGAAGAAGACCTGGATGCATTTAAAGTTGCCTTTGCTAAGAACTACAATTCGGCTTCTGTCAACTTTGGCAAGGCTATCGATGAAATCGACAAGGCCATCAAACGGATGGAAGAAGTCAAGAAATTCTTGACTACGTCAGAAAACCAACTCCGCCTCGCTAACAACAAGTTGGATGATGTTTCCGTTAAAAAATTGACTCGGAAGAATCCAACCATGAAGGCTAAGTTTGATGCCTTGAAGGAAGACTAGGAGGCTCCTATGCAGATACGAAAAGCAACCATAAAAGATGCTGAAGCCCTACTGTCTTTATACGAAGACTTGGGCTATCCAACAACCGCTTCTAAGCTGTCTCGACGTTTAGAAATGATACTTTCTCAGCCACATTATGGCTGTCTTCTAGCTGAAAGAAACGGAGTAATTTTAGGTTTCTTAGGTTATGCAAAGCTCTTCTTTTTTGAAGCAGATGGGTCTTACTATCGAATTTTAGCTTTGTCAGTTGCAAAAGAAACAAGACGACAAGGAATTGCTAGTAGGCTAATCGATGAATTGAAAAAACAAGCGGTAAAAGAAGGGGTTAAGGCGCTGGCTCTAAATAGTGGATTAACCGCTGAACGAAATGCTGCACATCAGTTTTATCAGGCAGTTGGATTTGAAAAAGTAACTGCCGGCTTTGCTCTGTATTTAAAAACTCAACATGAATAAACATGATAAAATAGGAGAGAAAACGAAGTAATGTCTTCAACAAAAGGGAAAACCTTATATTTGAACAAAAAGAGCATGGACTATGTAACATTTGGAAAAGGTAAACAGCCATTAGTGATCATACCAGGATTGGGGGATGGATTGCAGACGGTTAAAGGTATGGCTATGCCTTTTTCAATCACATACCGTATACTTGCCAAACGTTACAAAATCTATGTTTTTTCTCGAATCAATGAGCTGAGACAGGGCTATACAACGCGGGATATGGCAGCAGATGTAGCAGAAGCAATGGAGGCGCTGAACTTAGATACATCTTATGTTATGGGGATTTCGCAAGGTGGAATGATTGCCCAATGGTTGGTGGTGGATTTCCCTGAAAAGGTTCAAAAGCTCATCTTAGCCGTGACTACTGCAAAACCTAGTCAACTTGCTAGAGAGCGAATTGAGCATTGGCAAAAGCTTAGTCAATCTGGAACTTTTAAGCATCTCATGCTGGATATCGCAAAGCACTCCTATACGCAAAAGAGCTATCAAAAGTGGCGGTTCCTTTATAATATCATGGGTCGCTTGGGGCGAATCAAAGATGAAAATAGAATTGCCATTCAGTCTCAGTCTTGCCTTACTCACGATAGCATTGAGGTCTTAAAGGAAATTCAGTGTCCAACCTTTGTTCTTGGTGCGCTTGAAGATGATGTGATTGGTGTGGACGGATCCAAGGAACTAGCAAAAGCGATTTCGGATTGTCAACTCCTCATTCTTAAGCATTCTGGGCATGCTCTTTATGAAGAAAATAAAGCATTTCAAGAGGCTGTCTGTGGATTCTTAAACTAAAAAACGCTGGAAAAATTCCAGCGTTTTTATTCTAGTTAAATCGCAAAGAGATCGTTTAGGTTTTCTGCCATGGTTGGGTGGGTAAAGATTTGTTTTGCGATGTAAGTATAAGGGATCTTGTTGTCCATCGCCATGGTGATCAGGTTGATGATTTCGCCTGCAGCTTCTCCAAAGAGCGTCACTCCAAGAATTTCTTTAGTTTCTGGGTTGACCACGGCTTTGAAGGCACCTCGAAGGTCTGCATTGACGTGTCCGCGTGGCATAGCAGCAACTGACAATTCTTTAACAGCAACTGGAAGCCCTTTGTCGCGTGCTTCTTGCTCGGTCAAGCCGACTTGGGCCAAAGGAGGAGCAATGAAGAGTGTTGTCGCATAGTTTCCGCGTGTTTCGAGATTGTAGCTACCATCGCCTGTGAGGTAGTTGAAGACGATGCGGAAGTCATCGAGGGACATATAGGTGAATTGAGGACCACCATTGACATCCCCAACTGCAAAGACACCAGGGACGCTGGTTTCCAAATGACGGTTGACTTGAATCGCTCCACGATCAGTGACTTGGATGTCTGTGTTCTCAAGACCAAGACCAGCTGTATTTGGCTTACGTCCTGTTGCGTAGAGGAGGATATCGAACTCGAAGTTTCCTTTATCGGTTACAAGGGTTAAGCTGTTTTCGCCATCCTTAATTTCTTGGGTATGAACGCCTTGCAAGAATTGAATGCCATCTTCTTCAAGGTAGCCTTTTGCAAGAGCTGCAATGCTTGGCTCGATCCGTGGCAAGAATGCTTCAGAAGCGTCTAGTACCGTTACTTGGCTGCCCAAGGTATTGTAAAGGTGGGCAAATTCCAATCCGATTGGTCCACCACCAAGGACACCGAGGCGTTTAGGTAGGTTTTCCAAACGTTGAATACCGGTTGAATCCACGGCAAATTTACTTTCAGCTAATCCTGGGATCGGAAGGACATTTGGCACAGCACCAGTATTAATAATAATGGTTTCAGCTGTCAATTCTTCCTTTTCCTCACCAGCTTGAATTTCGATGACCTTGTTAGAAACGAAACGAGCCGTCGCATCGATAATGTCTACACCAGTTCCAGCAATCGTTGCGTAGTTCTTACCATTGAGACGAGTAGTGACTGCATTTTTCTCATTCATGGCTTGCTCAAAATCCAAGCCTTTTTCTGCTGCAACAATCAAGGTCTTGGTGGGAATACAAGCGATATTGATACAAGTACCACCGTACATAGATTTGCTCTTTTCAATCAGAGCGACTTTTTTTCCTTGGCTTGATAATTTCGCTGCGAGTGTTTTACCAGCTTTACCAAATCCAATCACAATAACATCATACATTAACATATGTTACACCTTCTTTCGCTTTCTATTGTATCAAATCCATTTTAAAAAGTCTGAAATCTGCTACGGGATTTTTTAGGAGCTCATGAGAAGGGGGAAAGAGGGACAAGAAGTCTTGTTTCATGGTATAATAAAGGGTCGGTGGACCGGATGGTCACACAATCAGTTAGAAAGAGCAAATCAGATGGACGGAATTATCAATGTAAAAAAGGAAGCAGGCATGACCTCACATGATGTGGTATTTAAACTGCGAAAAATCTTAGGAACTAAGAAGATCGGCCATGGGGGAACGCTGGATCCGGATGTGGTGGGAGTGCTTCCAATAGCAGTTGGCAAGGCGACCCGGATGGTCGAATTCATGCAAGATGAAGGCAAGGTCTATGAAGGAGAAATCACTCTGGGATTTTCTACCACAACGGAGGATGCCAGCGGGGATGTCGTGGAGCGGACCCCAGTGGAAGTGCCTTTAGATGCAGAAGAGGTCGATCGCATGATTGCCCAAATGGTGGGAGAGATCGAGCAGGTACCGCCTATGTACTCCGCGGTTAAGGTCAATGGGCGTAAGCTCTATGAGTATGCACGGGCAGGAGAAGAAGTGGAACGCCCTGTCCGACAGGTGACGATTTATGAATTCACGCGTACCAGTGAGATTGGCTACGAGGAAGGACTAGCCCGTTTTCGCTTCCGGGTTAAATGCAGCAAGGGCACCTATATCCGGACCTTGTCGGTGGATTTGGGTCAAAAACTGGGTTATGCAGCCCATATGTCTCATCTGACACGGACCAGTGCTGCCGGTTTGTCACTGGAAGATTCCCTGACCTTAGAAGAAGTGGCTGAAAAAGTAGCACAAGGAGATTTGAGCTTCCTTCACCCACTTGAAATTGGCACCGGGGATCTGGAAAAAGTAGAGCTGACAGTAGAAGAGGTTGGCGAAGTTCAAGTGGGACGCTTTATTCCAGTTGAGAGTGACTCCAAAGAGTTAGCTGCTTTTTACCAAGGAAAATTGGTAGCCATTTTAGAAAAAAGAGAAGAACTTTACAAACCTCGAAAAGTCTTTCTAACAGAAAGTGTGTTACAATAAATTCATGAATATTCGTACGATTACTACTGCTAACCAGATCCATTTGGAGAATGAGACAGTTTTGGTTCTGGGCTACTTTGATGGCCTGCATCTGGGGCATCAAGAACTCTTTAAAAAGGCGCGTCAGATCGCGGATGAAAAAGGCTTGAAGGTCGCTTTGTTAACCTTTCCTGAATCTCCTAAGTTAGCCTTTGTTCGCTACCAACCAGAATTACTGCTTCATTTGCAGAGTCCTGAGGATCGGTTCCAAAAATTAAACGAACTAGGAGTGGATGAGCTCTTCCTCATTGATTTTACGACCGATTTTGCTTCTAAAACCGCCAAAGAATTTGTCGATCAATTTGTCAAAGCCTTGAGAGCCCGAGTTTTAATTGCTGGATTTGATTATAGTTTTGGCTCTGATAAGAAAAAGGCCTCTGACTTAGCTGCTTATTTTGATGGTCAAGTGGAAGTCATTTCTCCTGTATTGGATCAGGGGGAAAAGATTAGTTCAACCCGCATTCGTCAAGCTATCCTAGAAGGACGCGTCCAAGAAGCTGCCTGTCTACTTGGTCACCCTTTATCCAGTCGAGGAATCGTCGTGCATGGGGATGCGCGTGGACGCACCATTGGCTATCCTACTGCCAATTTAGCGCCGATTGATCGGACCTATCTCCCATCAGATGGCGTTTATGTAGTCGATGTCGATTTTAAAGGGCAGACCTACCGTGGGATGGCTTCTGTCGGAAAAAATGTCACCTTTGATGGAAAAGAGCTTCGTTTCGAAGTCAATCTCTTTGATTTTACAGGAGATATCTATGGTCATACCCTGACCATTCATTGGTTGGATAAGATACGAGAAATGGTCAAATTCGATGGGATCGATCAACTAGTGGCTCAATTGAAAGAAGATGAAGCAATTTCACGAAACTGGACCAAGAGGCTGGGACAAAAGTCCTAGCCTCTTAATTGTTTTTGGATTGTCGAGCAAGATGCAGTGGTTGAGTGGGCTCTACTACGCTGATTTCATCAGCTTTTACAGCCCTACTCAACTGTGCGGAGGTGGGACGACGAAATCGAATTCTAACGAATTACCGATTTCTGTCCCACTCTCTTTTTTCGGGCCTCTTCTTGGGAAAAATGAAAGGGATTTCTTTTTTCCACTGAAATTCAGAAAAATCGTCTAGAAATCAAAAAAGCGCTTTTCAAGCACCTATTTTTTTTGTATAATAGAGTCAGATAGTTATATATAAAAAAAGAAGTGAACCACATGATTACATTATTTTTATCGCCGAGTTGTACATCATGTCGAAAAGCTCGGGCTTGGTTAAAAAAACACGATGTTCCATTTAAAGAACACAATATTATGACAAGTCCTTTGAGCAAACAGGAGTTGACAAGTATATTGGCCTTGACCGAAAACGGAACAGACGACATTATTTCAACTCGTTCAAAAATTTTTCAAAAATTGGATATTGATGTTGAAGATTTATCCATCTCAGCCTTGATCCATCTGATTGAGGAAAATCCTAGTCTCTTGCGGAGACCGATTATTTTAGATAACAAACGCATGCAGATTGGCTTTAACGAAGATGAAATTCGGGCCTTCTTGCCACGGAGTTATCGCAAACAAGAGTTACGCTCTGCCACTCTAAGAGCAGAAATAAACTAAGAAGTATGTCGAATGCAAAAAAATTATAGTTACCCACTGGACTTATCGTGGAGCACTGAAGAGCTTGCTTCAGTGCTTTCTTTTTTCAATAAAGTTGAAGAAGCCTATGAAAGTAAGGTAGAGGCCAAAGAATACATGGAAGCCTACCGCGCTTTTAAGAAGGTCGTGCCTAGTATCGGAGAAGAAAAGCGTCTTGGGCGGGAGTTCGAAGAAGTGAGTGGTTATTCTCTCTATCGTGCGACCCAGGCTGCAAAGCAAAAAGAGGAAGGATGGTTTTCTCTTGAAGAATAAATTAGAGTTTGCCAAACAAATCGTTTTAGAAGCTGGAGACTATTTGCGTCTTCATCTTCATGATGACTTGATGATCTCAAAAAAGACTGGGCCGACAGATTTAGTAACCCAGATGGACCAACAGGTTCAAAAGGATTTGGTTGAAAAAATCACAAGTCGCTATCCAGAAGATCGGATTTTTGCGGAGGAAGATGGCCTTCGTTCGCCGATCTCAGAAGGTTCTGTTTGGGTGATTGATCCAATTGATGGGACCAATAATTTTGTGACCCAAAAGGAAGATTTTGCGGTGATGGTGGCCTATTTTGAAGACGGAATTGGTCAGTTTGGCCTGATCTACGATGTGATGCGGGATCACCTTTTTTACGGGGGTGGAGAATTCCTTGTTTATCGCAATGAGGTTGAACTGACGCCCTTTGTGGACCAACCTCTGGAAAACCTTTTGATTGCTTCAAATGTCGGCATGCTTGAGAAAAATGACTGGGGCATGGCCGATCTTGGTATGGACTCTCTTGGCATTCGGGTCTACGGAAGTGCCGGTATTAGTTTTTCAAAAATTCTCTCAGGTGGGATTCTAGCTTATTTTAGCTATATCTGGCCTTGGGATTATGCCGCAGCTGCGATCATGGGGGAACAGTTGGGCTATACCGTTTTAAATCTAAATGGAGATAAACCTAATTACCAGTCAGTGGAACCCATTATGATGGTTCCAAAAGTGAAGTTAACAGAAATTCAAACCTATCTTAAGAAAGGGAGAAGTTAAATGAATTTTCCCAATGGTTTTAAAGAAAAATACCAGCATCTTCTAGGTGAGGATGCTGCTGCTTTTTTTGCGACCTTTGAGCAAGAAGCAGTATCGGCCTTTCGGACTAATCCTTTGAAAGAAACTCAAAAAGCATTTGATGATCCGATTCCCAATACCCCTTGGGGACATTATGGAAAGGTCTCAGGAAAATCCATCGAGCACGCAACGGGCTTGGTCTATTCGCAAGAGCCAGCAGCTCAGATAGTGGCCCAAGTCGCCCAGCCTAAGCCAGGAATGAAGGTCTTAGACTTGGCCGCAGCTCCTGGGGGAAAGACCACCCAACTCTTGTCTTATTTGGACAATCAAGGACTCTTGGTCTCCAATGAAATCCACAAGGGACGCTCGAAAATTCTCGTAGAGAATGTCGAACGTTTCGGTGCCCGAAATGTATTGGTAACCAATGAGTCAGCCGATCGCCTGGCAAAAGTTTTCTCAGGCTTTTTTGATCTGATTGTATTAGATGCTCCTTGTTCGGGTGAGGGGATGTTTCGTAAGCAACCAGATGCCATGGACTATTGGTCTGTCGAATATCCTCGAGAGTGTAGTCTTATTCAAAGAGAAATTCTGGAGGATGCCCTCAAGATGTTGGTTCCAGGTGGTTCCTTGGTTTATTCAACCTGTACCTGGGCTCCAGAGGAAAATGAAGAAATTGTATCCTGGCTTTTGGAAAACTATGATCTGAAGCTGGAAACGATCGAGAAGATCAATGGTATGGCAGAAGGCATTGACTATCCAGAAACGGCGCGCATGTATCCTCATCTCTTTAAAGGGGAGGGACAATTTGTTGCTAAGTTCCGTTATCTAGGAGAGAATCGACCTGCCAAAATCCCTTCCAAAAAGGACCAATTATCTGCAGAACAAAAGAAATGGTGGCAGGAGTTTGCTAAGAAACACTTGAAGATCACTCTAGAAGGTGTCCTCGAAACCTTTGGGGACGAACTCTACTTGGTTCCACTTGGTTTACCAGATTTGCGAAAAGTAAAAATCGCCCGAAATGGCTTGCATCTAGGCACCTTCAAGAAAAATCGATTTGAACCTAGTTTTGCCCTTGGCCTTGCTCTAAAACCGAGTGAGGTCAAAGAGACCGTTTCGATCACGCCTGAAGACTTTGTTCATTATGTGGCGGGAGAGACGGTTCAATTAAAGGAAACGCATCCAAATGGATGGTACCAGGTCCTGGTTGAAGGCAATGGTTTGGGCTTTGCCAAAGTGACCGGACAGACCCTGAAAAATTTCTATCCAAAGGGGCTTCGTTTTAGGTAAAATGCTGGGCAAAGAACCCGTTCTATGATATAGTGGAAGTACAGGTTTTTTTGAAAAAAACTTGTCAAAATCATAAGTGAAATAGTGAAATATCAAGGAGACATGATTTGAAAAAGTCTAAAAAGCTGATCCTAGGACTAGCGACGATCGCATTAGCAGGAAGTTTATCTGCTTGTGCGTCTTGGATCAATCGCGGAGAATCCATCACTGCTGTCGGATCGACTGCCTTACAACCCTTGGTTGAAGGAGTAGTAGATCGCTACATTGAAGAACATCCTGGTAAGATTGTGAATGTACAAGGAGGAGGTTCTGGTACAGGACTTTCACAAGTTCAATCAGGCGCTGTTGATATCGGAAATAGTGACCTTTTTGCAGAGGAAAAATCTGGGATTGATGCTTCTAGTCTGGTCGATCACCAGGTAGCCGTAGCAGGGACAGCCATCATTGCCAATAAAAATATCTCAGTAGATAATTTGACAACAGAGCAATTGCGAAAGATCTTTACGGGTGAATATACCAACTGGAAGCAATTGGGAGGTCCAGATCTTGAAATCACGATTGTGAACCGAGCGGTTGGTTCTGGTAGCCGTGCTGTCTTTGATGCCATCATCATGGATGGCAAACAGCCCAAGCAGGCCCAAGAGCAAGACTCTAATGGAATGGTGAAAAACATCGTTTCTCAGACGCCAGGAGCCATCTCTTATCTAGCCTTTACCTACTTGGATAGCAGTGTTAAAACCATGAAGCTTAATGGCTATCAACCAACTAAAGCCAATGTCGTCAACAATAACTGGCCAATCTGGTCTTACGAACACATGTATACTAAGGGAAAACCTAATGAGTTGTCTAAAAAATTCATTGACTACATGATGACCGATGAGGTTCAGCAAAAAGTTGTTGGCAAGATGGGTTATATCCCGATCAATGACATGAAAGTTACCCGTGATTTAAAAGGGAATGTGACAAAAAAATAAAAGAATTAGGTAAAAAATGAACGAAGTAGCAAAAAAAATGCTGACGAAATCAAAAAACTCCCGCCTAGAAAAATTTGGGAAGACCATTACCTTTCTATGTATGAGTTTGATTGTTGTCGTCGTTGCCATGATTTTGATTTTCGTGGCCCAAAAAGGTTTATCGACTTTCTTTGTTAATAAAGTCAATATCTTTAGTTTTCTATTTGGGAGCTCTTGGAATCCTGCTGCAAAGGAATTTGGAGCCCTACCCATGATTCTAGGTTCCTTTATTGTAACCTTGCTTTCTGCCCTCTTGGCAACGCCGTTTGCCATTGGTGCAGCAGTTTTCATGACAGAAGTCTCCCCCAAAGGAGCTCGTTTCTTGCAACCAGCGATTGAGCTTTTGGTGGGAATTCCTTCAGTTGTTTATGGATTCATTGGTCTTCAAGTGGTCGTCCCATTTACCCGTAGTCTCTTTGGAGGGACTGGTTTTGGGATCCTCTCAGGGGTCTTTGTCCTCTTTGTTATGATCCTACCAACTGTTACCTTTATGACGACCGATAGCCTCCGAGCTGTACCCCGTCATTATCGGGAAGCTAGTATGGCCATGGGAGCGACCCGCTGGCAAACCATTTGGCATGTCACGCTTAAGGCAGCCCGCTCTGGAATCTTTACAGCGGTCGTCTTTGGCATGGCGCGTGCCTTTGGGGAAGCCTTGGCGATCCAGATGGTAGTCGGAAACTCTGCAGTGGTACCAACCTCGCTCACAACACCAGCTTCCACCCTCACCTCTATTTTGACCATGGGAATCGGAAATACCGTCATGGGTACGGTCAATAACAATGTTCTTTGGTCACTTGCCTTGGTATTGCTCCTCATGAGTCTTGCCTTTAACAGTGTGATTAAACTGATTACGAAAGAAAGAGGTAAGAAGAACTATGCACGCTAAACGAATGGATAAAATTGCCACAGGAGTGCTGTATGCTATTTCAGGGATCATCGTTGCGATTCTTGCCTCATTGATCCTTTATATCTTGGTCCGTGGCTTGCCCCATGTATCTTGGCACTTCTTGACTGGGAAATCTTCTTCTTACCAAGCAGGAGGAGGGATCGGAATTCAATTGTATAATTCCTTCTTCCTCTTGGTCATTACCTTGGTGATTTCCTTCCCACTTTCTCTTGGAGCTGGGATTTACCTCTCTGAGTACGCTAAAAAAGGTCGTTTGACCAATTTGGTTCGTACCTGTATTGAGATCTTGTCTTCTTTGCCATCTGTCGTTGTAGGTCTCTTTGGTTACCTGGTCTTCGTTGTCCAGTTCAAATACGGATTTTCGATCATTTCAGGGGCCTTGGCCTTGACCGTCTTTAACCTGCCACAGATGACCCGCAATATCGAAGATAGCTTGCAGCACGTTCACCATACACAGCGCGAAGCAGGTCTAGCACTGGGCTTGTCTCGCTGGGAAACTGTGATTCATGTCGTGGTACCAGAAGCTCTTCCAAGTATTATCACTGGGGTCGTCTTAGCCTCAGGACGGATCTTTGGGGAAGCTGCTGCCTTGATCTATACTGCAGGTCAATCGGCTCCAGCCCTTGATTGGTCAAACTGGAATATCTTTAGTGTGACCAGTCCGATTTCGATCTTCCGTCAGGCTGAAACCTTGGCTGTCCATATCTGGAAGGTCAACAGTGAAGGAACTATTCCAGACTCGATCGAAGTCTCAGCCGGTTCTGCCGCAGTTCTTTTGATCTTTATCTTGATCTTTAACTTTGGAGCGCGCAAACTCGGAAGTTACCTCCATAAAAAACTAACATCTGCTTAAAGGAGAAGAAATGTCAAAATACAATTGGGATGAGAGACACATCATTACTTTTCCTGAAGAAAAGGTGGTCCTATCGACCAAAGATTTGCATGTCTATTATGGAACGAACGAGTCCATTAAAGGCGTTGACATGCAGTTTGAAAAGAATAAGATTACAGCCTTGATCGGTCCCTCAGGATCTGGGAAATCAACCTACCTCCGTAGTTTGAACCGGATGAATGATACCATTGATATTGCGCGTGTAACGGGTGAAATTTGGTATGAAGGAATCGATGTTAATCGTCCAGATATCAATGTTTATGAAATGCGCAAGCACATTGGGATGGTTTTCCAACGGCCCAATCCTTTTGCCAAATCGATTTATAAAAACATTACCTTCCCGCATGAACGCGCTGGGGTGAAAGACAAGAAGATTTTGGACGAATTGGTCGAAACTTCTTTGAAGCAGGCAGCCCTATGGGATCAGGTCAAGGATGATCTTCATAAATCAGCCCTGACACTTTCAGGTGGCCAACAGCAACGACTTTGTATCGCACGGGCCATCTCTGTGAAGCCAGATATCTTACTCATGGATGAGCCAGCTTCAGCGCTTGATCCGATCGCGACAGCGCAATTAGAAGAAACCATGCTTGAGTTGAAGAAGGATTATACCATTGTCATCGTGACCCACAGCATGCAACAAGCAGCCCGTGCTAGTGATTATACTGGTTTCTTCTACCTTGGAAACCTCATCGAGTACGATAAGACTTCGAATATTTTCCAAAATGCGAAATTGCAATCGACTAACGATTATGTATCGGGTCACTTTGGATAAAGTAAAATGACAACAAAAAGGAAAATAGAATGACAGAACCAATTTTGCAAGTCAAGGACTTGTCGGTTTATTACAATAAAAAGAAGGCTCTAAATAGCGTCTCCTTGGACTTTGCTCCAAAGGAGATTACAGCCTTGATTGGTCCTTCAGGATCAGGGAAATCTACCCTTTTAAAAGCCATTAACCGCATGGGCGACCTCAACCATGAGGTCACCACAACAGGAACCATCCTCTACAATGGACATAATATCTACGGACCACGGACCGATACGGTCGAATTGCGTAAGGAAATCGGAATGGTCTTCCAACAGCCCAATCCTTTCCCAATGTCCATTTATGATAATGTGACCTATGGATTGATGATTAATGGTGTCAAGGACAAGGCTGTCTTGGATGAAGCAGTTGAAACCTCTTTGAAACGCGCGTCCATCTGGGATGAAGTCAAGGATCGCTTGCATGATTCAGCTATCGGGCTTTCCGGTGGTCAGCAGCAGCGGGTCTGTGTGGCGCGGGTTCTTGCGACCAGTCCAAAGATTATTCTTTTGGATGAGCCTACTTCAGCGCTAGACCCGATTTCAGCTGGGAAGATTGAAGAAACCTTGTATGGACTAAAAGACCGTTACACCATGCTCTTGGTGACGCGCTCCATGCAACAAGCGAGTCGGATTTCCGATAAAACTGCCTTTTTCTTGGATGGCGATTTGATTGAGTACAATGATACCAATGAAATGTTCTTGAACCCAACTAAGAAAGAAACAGAAGACTATGTCTCTGGTAAATTTGGATAGGAAGAAAATAAAATGTTACGAGTTCAATTTGAAGAAGATTTAGAAAAGTTGCATAACCAGTTTTATGCAATGGGAAATGAAGTGTTGAGTCAGATCAACCGTACGGTTCGTGCTTTCGTGACCCATGACCGTGAATTGGCCCGTCAGGTCATCGAAGATGATGCGGAGATCAACGAATACGAAGTGAAGCTAGAGCGTAAGTCTTTTGAGATTATCGCCCTTCAACAGCCCGTTTCACAAGACCTTCGTGTCGTGATGACCGTCTTAAAAGCAGTCTCTGACTTGGAGCGGATGGGGGACCACGCAGTATCGATTGCCAAGGCAACGATTCGCATGAAAGGGGAAGTCCGTATCCAATCTGTTGAGGAAGAAATCAGCAAGATGGGCCGTGAGGTCAAAGATTTTGTCGAAGCGACACTAGATGTTTACCTCAAAGGCGATGTGGATTTGGCCTATGAAGTTGCTTCACGAGATGAAGTCATCAACCATTACTTCGATAGCATCCAAGAATTAGCAACAGAAGAAATTCGGAAAAATCCAGAGTCCATCGTGACTGGTCGTGATTATTTCCAAGTGATCAACTTCTTGGAACGCATCGGAGATTATGCAAAAAATATCTGTGAATGGGTAGTTTACTTTGAAACAGGTAAAATTATCGAAATGTAAGATCAGGACGTCTTTCCGATCTCAGACAGGCATTCTCATGCTTGTCTTTTCTTTTATTTTGACTTTGTGATAAAATAGTTTTATTAGGGCTTTTGATTGGAAAGCATGGAAAATAAAAAGGAGGAAATTATGCAAGCAGTTGCACATTTTATTGATACATTTGTACCTGAGCACTACGATCTATTCTTGGATTTGAACCGCTCTAGTAAAACTTTCTCAGGGAAAGTGACCATTAACGGAGAAGCAAAAGAGACTCGTATCTCGCTTCACCAAAAGGATTTGACCATCGAAACAGTAGAAGTAGCAGGTCAAGCTCGTCCATTTACGGTTGATGATGCCAATGAAGCAGTTTATGTTGAATTGGAAGGCACAGGTCAAGTGACAGTTACCCTGACCTATTCTGGTAAGATCACAGACAATATGACTGGGATTTACCCATCTTACTACAGCATTGATGGCGTGAAGAAGGAAGTCCTCTCTACTCAGTTTGAGAGCCATTTTGCTCGTGAAGCTTTTCCAAGTGTGGACGAGCCTGAAGCCAAAGCAACTTTCGATCTTTCTTTGAAATTTGACCAAGAAGAAGGTGAAATTGCCCTTTCAAATATGCCTGAAATCGATGTAGAAAACCGCAAAGAAACAGGAATTTGGAAATTTGCTACGACTCCACGGATGTCTTCTTACCTCCTTGCCTTTGCAGCTGGAGATCTTCAAGGAGTGACAGCTAAGACTAAGAATGGAACCCTTGTCGGAGTCTATTCAACAAAAGCTCACCCATTAGAAAACTTAGATTTCTCTTTAGATATTGCCGTTCGTGCTATTGAATTCTACGAAGACTACTATGGCGTGAAGTATCCAATCCCTCAATCTCTTCATATCGCCCTTCCAGACTTCTCTTCAGGTGCGATGGAAAACTGGGGCTTGGTAACCTACCGTGAAGTCTACCTTCTTGTTGATGAGAATTCGACTGCCCAAAGCCGTCAAACAGTAGCCTTAGTGGTGGCTCACGAGTTGGCTCACCAATGGTTCGGAAACCTGGTGACCATGAAATGGTGGGATGACCTCTGGTTGAATGAAAGCTTCGCCAATATGATGGAATATGTCAGCTTGGATGCTATCGAACCAAGCTGGAATATCTTCGAAGACTTCCAAACAACCGGTGTGCCTGCTGCCTTGAAACGCGATGCTACAGATGGCGTTCAATCCGTCCATGTGGAAGTCAAACACCCTGATGAGATCAACACCCTCTTTGACCCAGCAATTGTTTACGCCAAGGGTAGCCGTCTCATGCACATGCTTCGCCGTTGGTTAGGCGATGACGCCTTCCGTAAAGGCTTGAAGATCTACTTTGAAAAACACCAATACAGCAATACCATCGGTCGTGACCTTTGGGATGCTCTTGGGCAGGCTTCAGGTCGTGATGTCGCAGCCTTTATGGATTCATGGTTGGAGCAACCAGGATACCCTGTTGTCTCAGCTTCTGTGGAGAACGATACCTTGATCATCCGTCAAGAGCAGTTCTTCATCGGAGAAAGAGAAGAAAAAGGTCGCAAGTGGGTTGTTCCTTTAAATAGCAACTGGACAGGTATTCCAGATACTTTGGAAACTGAAGTCTTAGAAATTCCAAACTACAGTGCCTTGAAAGCAGCTAACAGCGGAGCTCTTCGCTTCAATACAGAAAATACAGCTCATTATATCAGTGACTACCGTGGGGAATTGTTGGAAGACATCCTTGCTGAACTTGCTAGCTTGGATAGCACTTCGAAACTACAAGTGGTTCAAGAACGCCGTCTCTTAGCGGAAAGTGGTCAAATTTCTTATGCAAGCCTCTTGCCAGTGATTGAACACTTGACAGAAGAAAGTTCCTACTTGGTTGTTTCAGCTGTTTCGAGCGTCTTAGCTGGAATCAGTCTCTTTGTGGATGAAGGAACTGAAACAGAAGCGGCCTTCCATGAGTTGTTGAAACGCCTGAACCGTTACAACTTTGAACGCTTGGGTCTAGAAGCTAAGCCTGGTGAAACAGAAGAAGACGAAAAAGTTCGTCAACTAATGATTGCTAATATGATCAAGGCCAATGATGAAGCTGCAAAAGCTCAAGCGAGCGCTATCTTTGAAGCGCATGCAGATGATTTGGAAAAACTTCCAGCGGCCATCCGTTTGCAAATCTTGGTCAACCAAATCAAGCACCAGGAAACCAAGGAGCTTAGCCAACAATACCTGGATACTTATGTTAAGACAGTTGATGGAAACTTTAAACGCCAGTTGGCGGCTGCACTTTCTTATACCAAGGATAAGGAAACTTTGGAAGCTCTATTGAAGGAGTGGAAGAACAAGGATGTGGTGAAACCTCAGGACTTGGCTATGAGCTGGTATTACAACTTCTTGCATGATGACTTTACCCAAGGTAGAACCTGGACTTGGGCGCGTGAAAACTGGGATTGGATCAAGAAAGCCCTCGGTGGTGATATGAGCTTTGATAAGTTTGTCATCTACCCAGCTAACTGTTTCAAGACCCGTGAACGGTTGAATGAATACAAGGCCTTCTTTGAGCCTCAATTGGATGATATGGCGATCAGCCGTAATATCAAGATGGGAATTAAAGAAATTGCAGCTCGTATTGATCTTATCGAGCGGGAGAAAGCAGCAGTAGAAGCCGCTATCCTTGCGACAAAATAGATTGAAAAAAGATGCTACAGAATTCATTCTGTAGCATCTTAGAATGTAGACAACGTCATCTTTGAAACTTTCCTTAGGTGAGGACGGACATCAGCGAACTTCTTTGAAGTTCCATGACTTAGTTTTGAGCCTAAGGTCTCAAAACTCCCGAGTGCCTGAAACAATTGTGTTTCAGGCACTTTTCTAACGGCGGAAAGTTTCAGTGTATATTTGATTGAGACTTAAAAAATATATTATTTTAATTTTTGGGGCATCATTTAGGTTGGTTAATGATAGTTTAACTACATCCTAATGGAGTGGGAAAGAAGTCCTCTCTTTTCAATTTTTCCACCCTCGCATAGATACAACAGTCTGGAAGAGTGTTGGAGGTTGCAGATAAAGGAAATACTGTTTGCGTCACCTCAAAGCAGTGCTATGAGCAATCAACCAATGTGTCAAACTGTTATTTCTATCTAACATCAAAGGCTGGACAGATTTTGCCCAGCCTCTTTTTTATAAATGACCTGAATAAGACCTCAAAGGAGAAGGATCATTAGTTTACTGGACTTGGTAAGAGGATCTCCGTTCGATAATGGCCATTTTCTTTGAATCGTTTGATAGTTCCTTGGTATTCTTGTACTAGGGCATCAACGTTTCGCAAGCCCCAACCATCTCTTTGACGTGTTTTACGAGTCTCTTGTTCCTGTTCATTAAAGGTATTGTTGATCGAAATAAATAGATTTTGTTGAAAATAACGTATATTCAGAGACAATGTTCTCTCTGATTTATCAGTCAATCGAAGACAGGCTGAAATACTATTATCCAAACAATTTCCTAAAATAACAGCTAGAACATCTGGCTGAATAGATAGTTCTTGTGGGATAAAGCAGTTAATATCCAATTCAATTTCATCTTCCACATCGTGCAGTTTTTGATTCAGTAAATAATTAACCGTTGGATTTTTGGAGTAAAAGGTTTGTTTTCCTGAAATACTATCGGTTAACGATTGAAGGTACTCTCTAGCCTCATCAGGATTTTCTTCTAGAAGTGCCAAGAGGGTTAAATGTTTATTTTTTAAGTCATGCCGAAGACTTTGCAATCGTTGGTATTCTTCTTGAGACTGCTGTGTTTCTCTTAATTGGAATTGAAGTTGTTCTTTATCTAATTTATTTTGATAATAAGCGTGCTGTTGTTGAGAAAGATGTAAGGTAAAATACAGCGAGGAAAACGACAATACAATAAGAGACAAGAGTGAAATGACAGAAAGATAATCTGGTCCAAATACTTGCCCTTGAATAGCAGATACAGTAAAGGCAAAAATAATCGATAAAATCGGCACGATAAATTGATAAAGCCAATTTCTTCTAGATGTTGCCATGCTTAACTTTTGATGTGTTCGAAATAGCTGTCGAAGAACAAGAGTGATCACAGTTGAAAAAAGAAAACTGATGGCAAGGTAACCACTAATCATTCCTAAATTTTTCGATACTTTTGATAGTGGAAGAAATAGTTGGATAGCTTGATTGAGGACAGCTCCGGCTAATAATGTCAGGCTTGTTTGTAAGAATATCCAAAAGGAAGAATCACGAAAGGAGTAGCCAAAATAGAGTCCTACAAGAGAGGATTCTAAAATACTAAGAAGGAGATTGCTGACTAAAAAAACGCGACTTTCTAAAAATAGAAACACTAGAGCCACATGAAAAAGAAAGCAACAACAAAGGACTAAAAGTGTCTCTTTTGAATGTTTACTTTTGGATATTGGCCCATAAAATAAAACACTTGCTAGAAATAAGTCAAACAAGATACTAATGATCCGCAATCCTATTAGCATTAGAAATTCCTTTCACTGAGATAGTTATAGTATTTTTCTTTAAAAGAAGACTGGAACTTACGACTAATTGGAAGTGAATGTTCCTCGGTTCCATTTAGCAAAATAGTTACTGTTTTCGCATCAAAATCTTTGATATATTTGGGATTTACAATATAAGAAGCATGAATTTGAATAAAATAATCAGGTAGTTTATCTAAAATTTCTTGAGTTTTCAGTAAGGACTTATAGGTATCTGCTAGTGTGTAAATAAAAACGGAACGCTTATCTTTCTCAAAATAGGTAATGTCACTTAAAGGAATAGAGTAACTTTGTTTTCCAAATGAGAAGTTAAAGATGGTTTGTCCTAAATCTAAATAACGTAAAATTCTGTCTACTACCTTATTTAGCCTTTGAGGTTCAATTGGTTTTACTAAGTAATCAAAAGTCTGTACTTCAAATACTTGTTCCATATAATCACGATAGCTGGTCACAAAAATAATGGGGATAAAAGGATTGAACTGACGAATTTCACGTGCAAGGTCAATTCCAGAAATTTGTGGCATATCAATATCCAAAAAAACACAATGTGTATCCCTTGTTAACTGTTCTAGCATTTTTTGTGGATTTGTATATAGTTTTGTTTCTACAGGAACCTTGTCGTAAGAAAGTAAATACTGTTCTAACTGACTAGCATCTCTAGTTGAGTCATCACAAATAACGACGTTTAACATAAGTCCCCCTTATCAAATTGAGTTGGCTAATTATGACACTAAAATGGTAAATCATGACGTAAACCAAGGAAAGTCATATGTTTATTATACAATAATCTTATCAAAAATGAAGGAAGCTGGGAAAATCTTCTCAGTCTTGAGTGATGAGATGAAGACATTTGCAACACTGACTATTAGAGATTTGACAAAATCATTTGATAAGCAACATTTTGCTAATAACCATATTTCCTTAGAAATAGAAGCCGCTAAAATTACAGCTTTTTTAGGACACAATGGTGCTGGTAAGTCCACCCTCTTAAATCAAATGATTGGTTTTACCAAACCTGATAAAGGAGACGTTAGCTATGGAGACATTTCTTTTGTACAGAATCGTAAACAAGCTCGCTCAATGATGAGCTATATGTCTCAACAGTATGCACCACTTGAAAAATTAACGGTGGAACAAAACTTAGAAATGCTTGGAAGAATGAGAGGGTTAAACACCATAGATTTACAAAAAGAAATGAATCAGCTCTTAACCGAGTTGGAAATTGAGGACTATCGGGCAAAACAAGGAAAGGATCTCTCAGGTGGTTTAAAGCGTCTGACCTCTTTTGCAATGGCTTTAATCGGATCTCCGACCATCATTCTTCTTGATGAGCCGACGAACGATGTCGATCCAATACGTCGTGAAAAACAGTGGCAATTATTACAGAAGTTGGCGCATAAAGGGCATACCATTATTATTGTGACACATAACTTGTTGGAAGTTGAAAAATATGCAGACAACTATGCATTATTTAACCATGGGAAGTTAATCAAATCAGGACCAGTTCAGCAAATAACCTATCAAAAACAGTATCAAATCTCTTTTGAATTTAGGAATGCAGATAGCTTAGCTCTATTTCAAGATTATACCATTATCAATGGTTCGATTTGCCAGATTGAAATAGAAGAGAAGGAGTTAACGAGACTGCTACCAAAAATAACACAGGAATTGGATAGAAAGAATATTTTTAATCTGTCACTTGCTCAGAAAAACGTATCCATTTCAGATCTTTATAGAGAGGAGTTGACAAACTGATATGACTCAATTTTTTTACTTACTTCGTTGGAACTATCTTCGTCAAAAAGATCTATTTCTACTCTTTACGCTAGCTCAGGTTCTGTTGTCCATTTCACTTCTTTTTGGTTATCCACTAGTGATCGGTGAGATTGATACGACAGCTGCCTACTATCTCTCTTCTGGTTCAGTTCTGATAGGAATCATTTCTATTGGCTGTACTATCTCATCCCCTGTTATAGCAAATGCGAAGTCAGAAGGACATGTAGACTACGTACGAGCCCTTCCAATACCTCGAATTCTGATTTCCTTAGCAGATCTTTGGATGTGGATGATTGCTATTTTGCCTGGAGTGTTCATTTCTGTTATACTGGGCTATTTTCGTTTTTCTGTCCGCCTAAATGTATCTGTTCTGGCTGTTTTCATCCTATTTCTGATCTGTCTTACGATGATCAGTCTTGGATTTGCCATTGCTTATACTTTTTCTCCCAATATTGTCACGCTGATGTCTCAGTTGATTCTCATGATTGGTTTGATGTTTTCTCCAATCATGTACCCAGCGAGTCGTCTTCCAGATTGGGTAAACCATCTCTATCATGTTCTTCCATTTGTCCCTTCTGTCAACCTCCTACGAGCTTGTGTCTATAGTCATGGTCACGTCTCATTTTTTGACTTCACTATTCTGATCATCTGGATTTTGCTAACACAGTTACTGATCTTGAGAGTTCTTTATAAGGAAAAATAAAGGAAGGAGGGGAGATAGAAGGTTCTTCTTCGAAACAGTAATCCATTTAAAAGTAGTTTAATTGAAGAGATTTACAAATGTATGCCTATAACAAAAGAGGCTGGGACAAAAGTCCTAGCCTCTCAATTGTTTTTGGATTGTCGAGCAAGACGCAGTGGTTGAGTGGGCTCTACTACGCTGATTTCATCAGCTTTTACAGCCCTACTCAACTGTGCGGAGGTGGGACGGCGAAATCGAATTCTAACGAATTACCGATTTCTGTCCCACTCTCTTTTTTAATATATCCGCTAAGCCCTTTGTGTATTATTTGAAATACCAGTGGTGTTTGAGGCTGGCAAAAATCGCCTTGCTGGTGATCGTGATGATGACCAGTTTGATGAGGTCAGCAAGGATAAAGGGAGCAACGACCAAAGTAAATGCTTTTTGGAGATCGGTATGCGTGACCAGCATAAAGCCGATAGCTCCTGACACAAAGAGGAGAGCACTACTGAGGAGATTGGCAAAAAAGATAGTGAAAATGCTGGATTTAGCATTGGTAAATAGAGACGTGATCCATGCTCGGAATGGGAAGAAGAGGAGGAAACCAGCAGTAGGACCAAGGAAATGCGAAGCACCACCAGCACCTCCGGCAAATACTGGAAAACCTAAGAAGCCTAAAAGCAGGTAGAGGCAGACTGTGACAAAGGCATGGCTGGGTTTATAGATGGTCCCGATGATCCCGATCATGAGTGTCTGTAGGGTCAAAGGAATCGGACCAAATGGAATGGTGAATTGAGATAGGACGGAGATCATGGCCACTCCAATGGAGATGAGAACTAAGGGAAAGATTTTCTTCATAACAGTTAACCTCGTATTTATTCTATGGTAACTATTCTACAATAAGGAGCTCAACCTGTCAATAGCCCACGCTTGTTTTAGGATTTTTTAAGTAAAAATTTAGGCAGGCTTAAGACTCCTAAAGTATAATCGCCTTACTAAAGGATCGAGCTCCCTTTAAATTTTAAAAGAAAAGTACTTGTACAAAAAGATAAAAGGTAAAAAGATGAATCAAAAAGAAACAAAACAAGTAGTCGAAACGCAAGAATCCAAAGAAAAAATGGTTGTCCTCAAACGAAGTCCTAAGTGGTGGATTGGCATGGCAGCCGTTGGTGGATTGTTGGTTGGTGCTGGAAGTGGCTTTGGTGTCGGTGTCATCGCCTCACAATCTTCCAATAATCAACAATTTTCTCAACCGGTCCAAACGGGTCAGAACCAAGGATCTAATCAGCAACAAAATAGTCAAAATGGCCATGCTTCACAAGGAAACCAGCAAACTGGTGGCCCACAGGATGGCGGTCCTCAAGGCGGTGGTCCACAAGGTGGTGGCCAAGGACAAGGCGGCCCACAAGGTGGCGGACCTGGTCAGATGCCACAGGAAGGCAATGGTGGCCCACAAGGGAATGGTCCAGATAACGGCATGAACCAATCTGGCGGACAAGAAGGGAACCAGGGTTCCTCTAAAAAGTCCAACAAGAAGAATTCAAAAAATAAAAACAAGACGAGTGATAGTCAAAGTAACAAAGAAAACACGACAAACTCATAGAATTAGCCTTCCTCAGGCAGGCTGAATTTGATCATAAAACCAGGTTCTAAACTATAGGAAATGAAGGCAAGTCGTGTTATAATGGTTAAGAATAGATTAGAAAGACTCGCTCACGAAAGAGAAGAGGATACGATAATGATTAAAATTCTATTGGTCGAAGATGACCTTGGTTTGTCAAATTCAGTATTTGATTTTTTAGATGATTTTGCGGATGTCATGCAGGTCTTTGACGGAGAAGAAGGCCTTTACGAAGCAGAAAGCGGGATCTATGATTTGATTTTGCTGGACCTCATGCTTCCTGAAAAAGACGGTTTCCATGTCTTGAAAGAATTGCGTGAAAAAGGCGTGACAACCCCTGTTTTGATCATGACAGCCAAAGAAAGTCTGGATGACAAGGGACACGGATTTGAGCTAGGGGCAGACGATTACCTCACCAAACCTTTCTACCTAGAAGAACTCAAGATGCGGATTCAAGCCCTCTTGAAGCGCTCAGGAAAGGTCAATGAAAATACCCTCAATTATGGCAATTTGAAGGTCAATTTATCTACCAATTCGACTTATGTGGATGGGAAAGAAGTGGAACTTCTTGGGAAGGAATTTGATCTTTTGGTCTATTTCCTTCAAAACCAAAATGTCATCCTTCCAAAGACCCAGATCTTCGATCGTCTCTGGGGCTTTGATAGTGACACAACCATCTCAGTGGTTGAAGTCTATGTTTCAAAAATCCGTAAGAAATTAAAAGGTACTGATTTCGTTGAGAACTTGCAAACATTGCGCAGTGTGGGGTATATCTTAAAAGATGCTAACCAGAATTAAGAAAACCGTCGGGGAAGATGATTTTTCCTACTTCATCCGATATTTTGGGCTCTTTACTTTGATATTCTCAGCCATGACCCTGATTATCATCCAGGTCATGCGCTCGAGTCTCTATACAACGGTCGATGAAAACCTCAAGACTCTCAGTCAGGATCCCTACTCGCTTGTAGCGATTGCTTATCGAGACCAGCGACAGTCAAATACCAAAGGAGATGATAATGATCATGAGATGATGATCCCAGATCATGATAAATCAGAACCTAAAGGGGATGTCACATCCAATACCACTGTTGTTTTGCTCAATAAAAAATATGAAAACTTGACAACCGGTAATGGGTTTTTAAACTTCAAAACCGTGACGTTTGGTCGAAAGCTCCTCAACAAGGTTTCCCAACTTCAAATTACAAATAGCTATGGGAAAAAAGAAAGTTACCGGGCCTATATGGCAGAGTTGAGTTTATCTGATGATGAAAGTGATAGTGATATCAAGTATGCGGTTGTCATGACCAATATCAGTCAGCTAGAGCAGACCAGTGAAGAGCACGAAAGTCAAATTGCCCTTGTCATGATCTGCTTCTGGGGAATCTCTTTATTCGCTAGTCTCTTCTTAGCACGTCTCAGCGTCAAGCCCCTTCTTGAGAGTATGCAAAAGCAAAAGGCTTTCGTGGAAAATGCTTCCCATGAGTTGAGGACGCCTTTAGCAGTTCTGCAAAATCGCCTCGAAACGCTTTTTAGAAAGCCTGAAGCGACCATTATGGAATCGAGTGAGAATATTGCATCCAGTTTGGATGAAGTTCGAAATATGAAGCTCTTGACCACCAACCTTCTTAATATCGCTCGAAGAGATGACGGCTTGAAGCCGGAGATGGAAGATATCGAACCAAGCTTTTTCGATCAGACCTTCTCGAATTTTGAGATCATTGCAGAAGAAAATGGCAAAATCTTCCGAGGAGACAATCAGGTGGACAAAGTCATTTGTTCTGATAGAACGCTCCTCAAGCAATTGATGACCATTCTCTATGACAATGCCTTGAAGTATACCGATGAAGATGGTGAGATCCAGTTTGAAGTTCAATTGAAGGATAAAAATCTTCTTTTGAGAGTGCTGGATAATGGTCCAGGGATTCGAGATGAGGATAAGAAACGGATCTTTGATCGTTTTTACCGGGTCGACAAGGCCAGAACCCGTCAAAAAGGTGGATTTGGCTTGGGGTTATCCCTCGCTAAGCAAATCGTAGAAGCCTTTAAAGGGACCATTCAAGTCAAAGATAATAAACCAAAAGGGACCATCTTTGAAGTGAAATTATCCATTAAGACGGAAAGTCGTAAAAAAAATCGTTCATAATCTTTTAAAAATAGAAAAGAGGAAAACCTATGAGTTCAAAAATGTTGCACACTTGCCTTCGTGTGGAAAACTTAGAAAAGTCAATCGCTTTTTACCAAGATGCTTTTGGTTTTGAAGAAAAACGTCGGAAAGATTTTCCAGACTACAAGTTCACGATTGTTTATTTGGCCTTGCCTGGAGATGACTATGAGCTGGAATTGACTTACAATTATGATCATGGTCCATATGTCATCGGAGATGGCTATGCTCACGTTGCCTTGAGTACTCCTGATCTAGAAGGTTTGAATGCGGAACACAAGGCTAAAGGCTATGAAGTGACAGAACCAAAAGGTCTTCCAGGGACGCAACCGAATTACTATTTCGTTGTAGATCCGGATGGGTATAAAGTAGAAGTCATTCGCGAAAAATAAGAGGGACTAAAAATAGGAGGCTGGGATAAAATTCCTAGCCTCTCAATTATTTTTGGATTGTCGAGCAAGACGCAGTGGTTGAGTGGGCTCTACTACGCTGACTTCATCAGCTTTTACAGCCCTACTCAACTGTGCGGAGGTGGGACGACGAAATCGAATTCTTACAAATTACCGATTTCTGTCCCACTCTCTCTTTTTATGAAACCATTTACAAAAAAGGAATGTTTTTTCGAGAGAAATTTGCTATAATAAAGTTATGAGATTCAAACACACGAAAACTATTTTATTAATCATTACAAATCTCCTTTTACTAAGTCTTTTGTATATCAGCTATCAAAAGATTCAAAGGGTTCGTGAACAAAAAGCCTATCAGGATCAGTTTGCCAAGGTCACCCAACTCGAGAAAAGCTCTGAAAAAGGGAAAGATGTTCAAGTTCAGGAAGGGATTTTAGGAACTTCTTATGTGACGGCTTATTATCCTACTAAGGATGGACAGCCTGTTGAGATTGTGAAAGAGAAGATCCAAGAAGACCTTCAGCGTCTAGGATCCGATGAAAAAACCAAAGAACCAAAGCATTTGACCTTCTACCATAGTGAAGAAGCAGAAGCGCCTTTTGTTGGTTATCACCCTATCCAAATCAAACGGGCTGAATACCAGTACAAAAAAGGGAAATTCATCAAAGATGAGACGGTGAAGTTGCCCCTCTTTTACTTGGATGATGAGAACAATCCTCTGACCCTGAGCCAAGTTTTTGCGGATCCAGATGGAGCCAAGCAGATCTTTTTGGAGGAATTGCGGGGAAATCTAGCCTTTCGTCAGCTGGACGAGGAAAGCATTGATCAAATGGTTGCCCACTTCTCAGAGTTGGATTTGAGCCAATGGGAATTCCAATATGAAAAAGGAAATTTCACCATTCCATTTCCAACCAAGGTTAAGGGAGATGATACCTTCACTGTTCCCTTGTCTAAATTCTATGATGTGATCGATTCAGAGCGCTTGCTTCCTGATGATCTAGCTTCTTACGAATCCTATATAGAAGAACGCCACCGTAAGATGATTGCTCTGACTTTTGATGATGGACCAGATCCAACCACGACTCCTCAGGCGCTGGCCATCTTAAAGAAATACAATGCTAAAGCTACCTTCTTTATGGTTGGAAAAAATGTCAGCGCGAATCCGGATATTGCTAAGCAAGTTCGCAAAGAAGGTCATCAAATCGGGAACCATACCTGGGATCATCCTCAGTTGCCAAAATTGAGCTTGGATAATGCTAAAAAAGAAATCTTGGATACCCAAGAAGCTATTCAAAAAGCGACAGGTGTGCAGACCAAGATTACCCGTCCTCCGTATGGAGCCATCAATAGTGCCATCCAATACGGTGTCGACCAATCCTTCATCATGTGGGATGTGGATAGCCTAGATTGGAAGACGCATAATACGACGGCTATTCTCAATGAAGTGAAAAAAGAAGTCAAACCGGGTTCGATTATCCTCATGCATGATATCCATCAAACCACGATTGACGCTCTACCGACCGTCCTTGACTACCTCAAATCACAAGGCTATACCTTTGTAACGGTGGATGAATTGTTGGATTATCAACTTGAAAGTCATCGCATTTATTACAATGGAAATTAACGTAAAAATCCTCTGCAGTTCATTCACTAGCAGAGGATTTTCTTATTCATTTAAAAAGAGTTCGGAATTTTTTAAAACCAGTTCACGTACAGAAGCGTATTTTTTTAAGGATTTGAGTTCTTTTGGGTGGGTGATAAAGGTGATTACATAGCCCTCACGCCCCATTCGTCCTGTTCGACCGGCACGGTGGGTATAGGTCTCCACATCACGAGGAATATCGTAGTTAATCACACACTCAAGATGTTCAATGTCGATTCCACGAGCGACTAAATCGGTGGCCAGCAAGAGGGTCAGCTGATGGTCTTTGAAGCGTTCCAGAATGACCTTGCGGTATTTGACATTGACATCGCTTGCGAGCGATACGGCCTCAACACCCCGGTATTGTAGTTTTTCTTCAGCACTACCCAGATCAGACAGGCTATTGAAAAAAGCCAGACCACGAAAATCTTCGACGTAGGCGAGTTTGCGGAGCAATTCGACCTTGTCCCGCTTATCCACTCGCATATAAAAATGTTGGATATTGTCCAAAGAAACTCCATTAACCGTAACGCGAAGAGTATTTTCCTCTAGCTGGTCTGGATCGACCTTAGCTGTGGCGCTCATGTAGACATATTGGTGGTCACGGGGAGCATAGTGGCTGATCTTGTCGATGAAGTGGTACTGAGAATCGCTCAGTAATTGGTCGAATTCATCTAAAATGATGGTTTCTACATTCATCATTTTGATCTTTTTCAGCTTGATCAGCTCAAAGATCCGACCAGGCGTCCCAACCAGGATTTCGGGTCCTTTTTTGAGGCGTTCGATTTGCCGTTTTTGACTAGATCCTGAAAGGAAGAGTTGTGTCTGGAGACCGAGAGGCTCTGCCCATTGTTTGGTGACATCAAAAATTTGTCCTGCTAATTCTGTATTAGGAGCCAAAATCAAGAGTTGTTGGGCCTTCTTCGGTTTGAGTTTGAGCAAGTTCGGAAAGAGATAGGCGAGTGTCTTACCTGTACCGGTAGGACTGATCCCGAGGACATTTTCTCCTTCATAGATAGGGGAGAAGATCTGTTCCTGAATTTCAGTGAATGTATCAAATCCAAGTGTTTCTAACTGGTCTTTCCAGCTTTGTGGAAATTGTTCTTTCATTCTTTTTCATCCTTAAATTGTATTCCAGCGCTTTGACGCATCTGGTAGAGGGTTTCATGGACCTGCTCAGCTGTTTGTAACCATTCAAGATAAGCAGCTGGCTTTTGATGAGCGATGGCAAGGGCAAAGGCTTCCGCCTCATCTTGCATTTGGTGTGGGCAGGACTGGATCGGAAGGTCGATGACTTCCCCAGAATGGCTGACGAAGCGAGCCTGGTTGATGGCTGCTACAGCATTGAGAGTTAGTGTTCCAGTCTTGGTGTAGATTTCAGCAGGTAGATGGCTGGTGATATTTTTCCCTGCCTGAATGGCAACCTGAAACTCTGGATAAATCAAGACACCTTGACCATAGAGATCAACCGAATTGGGTAATTGCTGAGCGGTGTAGCGGCTGGATATCGGTTCTCCAAAGAAGCCAATGGCCAAGTAGAGGCAGTAGACTCCCAGATCCATCAAGGCTCCCCCTGCATAGACATCTGAGAAAATATTGGGCATCTCACCCGCAAGAAGGGCCGGCAATTTAGAAGAATATTTGGCAAAGGTGAAGTTGGCGCCCAGTATTTCCTGATTAGAGAGGAAGTCTTTAACTACTTGAAAGGCCGCTTCTTGGTAATTTCTGGCAGCTTCAAAGAGATAGACCTGGTGCTCCTTAGCGAGCTTGACCAGTTCTTTCCATTCAGAAGGGTTGGTCACAGCCGGTTTTTCAATGATGACATGCTTCTTTGCTAAAATAGCAAGCTTGGCCTGAGCGAAATGAAGAGAATTAGGGCTGGCAATGTAGACCACATCCAGTTCACTGTCTAAGAAGTCAATGAAATCCGTGTAGCAAGAGATTGCTCCATAAGGCTCACAAAACTCTTGAGCAGTCTTCATCTTTCTCGAATACACAGCCTGCAAGTGATAGTGGCCCGTCTGATGAGCAGCTGTAATAAATTCATGTGAAATCCAACTCGTACCAATAATTCCCAGCTTTAACATAAGGTGTCCTTCCGTCATCGATTCACTCTATTATACCATGAAAAGGGGGAGGGGACAGTATAAAGTAGAAAATATGCACTGATTATTGTATAATGAAGTGATATGCTTAGAAGGGAAAACATAGGATTGAGAAATTCAGAATTACTGATCATTATTCCTGCTTATAATGAGAGTGGAAATATTGAAAAAACAATCAAGATGATTGAAGAACATACACCTGAATTTGATTATGTCATTATCAATGATTGTTCTACAGATCATACACTTGAAATTTGTCGCAATAACAACTTTAACGTTATCGATTTACCGATTAATTTAGGAATTGGTGGTGCTGTTCAGACTGGTTATCAATATGCAGTTAAAAATGGCTATCAATATGCTGTTCAAGTGGATGGAGATGGTCAGCATAATCCTGAATTTATCAGAAAGATGCTGCAAGTCCTTCAAGAGAAGAATGTGAACATGGTGATTGGCTCTCGTTTCATTGAAAATCAAGGTTTCCAATCCTCCTTCGCGCGACGGATTGGAATTTCATTTTTTGAAAAATTAATTAAGATTTTAACCGGTCAAAAGGTAACAGATCCTACATCAGGATTGCGGGTGGCCGATCGAAAAGTGATTGAAGAATTTGCTAAACAATATCCAAGTGATTATCCAGAACCAGAGACGATTGTGTCCCTCTTAACCTCAGGTTATTCCGTTGCAGAAGTACCGGTCTTGATGAACGAGCGAGAACACGGAGAATCATCGATTACATTCAGTAAGTCTGTTTACTATATGATCAAAGTGACAATGGCAATGCTATTGGCTAGAATTGGTGGAGGATATAAGAAATAACATGTTAAATATTTGGTTAACCCTTATTGTAATTATTTTTATCGTTTATATTCTACGCCTAGTTGCAAAGAAAGTCGTTGAACTGAGAAATGTCATTTCTTGGCTCATTCTTTGTTTGCTATCGTTGCCAGTCATTTGGTTTCCTAATTTGATTGGAGCAATATCTTTATTTCTTGGTATTCAAACGCTAAGTAACTTTATTTTTTTATTAAGTACATTTTTATTAATATTTTTAATTTTTTCATTAACTCGTACTGTATCAAAACAATCAGTACAGATTAAGAAATTGTCACAAACGATTGCTTTATTAAGAAGTGAGAATGAAAATGAACAATAAAGTAAATAGGAGTATTTATTTTTGGAATTTTGCAGGAAATATAGCAGCAGCTGCAGTCTCAATATTGTATTTGATTATTGTCTCTCGTTATACTTCTGCAAGTGATGCTGATAATTTTAGTTTGGCTTATGCAATTGGAAACCTATGGGTTGTCATTGGTATTTTTCAAGTTAGAAATTATCAGGCGACTGATTTGAAAGAAACGTACTCGTATTTGGAATATTGGCTAACTAGGGTTATTACAGTTTGTTTAATGTTAGTTTCACTATTTCCGTATTTATTTTTTAGTGGAAATAATGTTGGAAAAGGGGATTTATTTTTAATTATCATCCTAACAGTTATTTATCGTTCATGTGATGCTTTTTCTGATTTATTCCAAGGATTATTTCAACAACATGAACGTTTAGATATTGCAGGGAAATTAATGGTGCTTCGTTATAGTTTAAGCACAATCATTCTCCTAATTAGTTTGTTACTTTCAAATTCTTTAATTTTTTCTTTAATTTGTTTATGTTTTTTTAATGTTCTTTTTGTTTTTGGGGGTGATTACATCCAATCCAAACAAATAAGAACGATACCTTTTAATCAGATTTCATCTGCTACATTTAAGCGATCAATTAGCATCATGAAAACTTGCCTTCCATTGTTTGTCAACGGCTTTTTATTGGTATATGTATTGAATTATCCAAAACAAGTGATTGATAAATTGCTAGTAGAGGGCGTATTACGTGAAGGTGCTCAAAGGGATTTCAGTATTCTATTCATGCCTGTTTTCTTTATGAGTTTATTTGTATTAGCACTAAGACCGTTAATAACCGATTTGGCAAAACAATGGTCAGAAAAAAGATTTTATACATTTAATGCTATGATTCGTAAGATTTTATTATTGCTTATGATTTTGGGACTAGTAGTATCAATACTGGCCTATTTGATAGGGATTCCTATTTTGAATATTATAAGTGGTATTGATTTATCAAATTATAGTTTATTACTTACTATTTTAGTGCTTTCCGGCTTTTTATATTCTATAGCTTCTGTCATAGGTGATTTTTTAATTATATTGAGGAAACAAGTCTATCTACTCTATGTTTATGTCGCAATGGCGTTATTGACGAATATTCTTACGCCTATAGCGATGAGGGAGTTTGGCTTGTTTGGAGCAGGGCTTAGTTTTGTTATTGTTATGTTGTTTTACACCATTGCTAGTTGGATTGTCTTTGTAATTATGAGAAGGAAGGAGATTCAAAAATATGAATCAGTGGAATGATCATACATTTGTAATCTGTGCTTATGGGGATAGTCCTTTTTTAGAGGATTGTATAAACTCGTTATTAAGCCAAACCGTAAAAAGTAATATCATTTTGTATACTTCTACTCCAAGTGTATTTATCGAAAGTATTTGCCAAAAATATGCCATTCCGTTTAATACAACTGTAGGTGGCGGGATTGGGAAAGATTGGAATAATGCTTTATCTTTTGTTACTACCCAATATGCTACAATAGCCCATCAAGATGATTATTATGAGCCAACCTATTTAATGGAAATTCAAGAGAGGATAAAGAAGCATCAAGATGCTATCATTCTTTATTCTGATTATTTTGAAGAAAAAAATGGAGAGGTCATTAAACCGACTTCAAATCTAAAAATCAAATCATTAATGTTAAAAACAATCTCATTATTCCCTAAAACTAAGTGGTGGAGAAATCGGATTCTTGCTTTTGGAAATCCAATTTGTTGCCCTGCTGTAACTTATAATTTAGAATTGGTTAAGGGCTTTAGATTTGATGAGGAATGGAGAGTTAGTCTAGATTGGCTTGCCTGGTACCATTTGGCTAAATTTGATGGCAGATTTGTATATGTTCCAAAGAAATTAATGTGTCATCGTATTCATGAAGACTCTGAAACGAGTAATACCATTAGTGACAATACTCGAACAAAGGAAGATTACATGATGTTTAAACTCTTTTGGCCAAACGGATTAGCGAAATGTTTAAATCGTTTTTATAAAAAGAGTCAGGATACGAATGGTTAAAGATTGCGTGCTCGAGGTTTGATAAAAATATAAAAGTTTGAATATCTTAATTATTTGCAAAACTATGGGTTCTATAAAAATATATAAAGGATAAGATTGTGAAAGAAGCGCCTAAGATTAGTGTCATTATTCCAGTATATAATGCAGAATTATATCTCAAAAGATGTATAGATTCCGTTTTGAATCAAAGTTTTAAATCATTTGAAATTATTGCAATTGATGATGGTTCAAAGGATAATTCGTTTAAAATATTGAATGAATACCAACAATTTTCTCCAAATATTAGAACTTTGAGTCGAGAAAATAAAGGTGCAGCCTATACTAGAAATGAAGGCATCAAGCTTGCAAAAGGTGAATTCATCATGTTTATCGATAGTGATGATTATATAAACCCAGATTACTTGCAGGTGTTTTATGATGAAATATCAAGTGGGATAGATGATGCAGTTATTGGTGGTCTTCAGAGAGTAAACCAAGATGGTAAACAACTATTTTCTATCCAATTGGGTAAAGATAAATGGTCGAAATATAGATCGATTTCACCATGTGCTCGCATCTATAGAAAAAAATTTTTAGTAGATCACGAACTTTCTTTTCCAGATATTCCGCTGGCTGAGGACTTGTTATTCAGCTTAACGGTATATACAAAATCTGAAAATATAAGAACTATCCCATATTGTGGATATAATTGGTTTTATAATGAGAATAGTGCCTCTAATACATTAAATAAAGGATTTAACCCAAATTTGGATATCAAGAATGTACTTGATAAAATTGCAGCGATTATCCCTAAAGATTTTTCTGAAACTAAATTAATTAAATTTTTTATAAAAAAATTTACTCTTTATTGGTTATTGGACGGTGGGAGACATTCTACAAGTGCAGAGTTTTTACGTCAATATAAAGAAATTAATGATTGGATCAGGATAAATGGAATGAAGTCCACTCTTTCTGTTTTTGATCGAGAAATTAGAGATGAGAGGTTTATGGTTAAACTAGCTATCTTTACAATGAACTTGATTGAAAAGCTCGGTTTATTAAAACTGTTTGCAAAACTGTATTGTAAAGGGTAGTTAGAAGATATACAGTTTACTGATAAGTTAGTAGCAGATGTTAATAGGAGCAATGAATGGTTATATCAGTTGTAGTCCCATGTTTTAACGAAGAAGAATCGATTCCATTATTATATCGAGAAATGGAACGTGTTCGGATGAAGATGGGAGAAAAGTTTGAATATATTTTTATAAATGATGGCTCTTCAGATGGTACGCTATCCGTTCTTCGAAAGCTACATCTTACAGATTCAAATGTGCACTACCTTTCTTTTTCTCGAAATTTCGGAAAAGAGGCTGCACTATATGCTGGACTTGAGCGTGCTAGTGGTGAATACGTGACCGTCATGGATGTAGATCTGCAGGACCCTCCGGAGTTATTGATCGAAATGAAGCAGAAGTTGGAGGAACAGCCGAATTTAGACTGTGTCGGAACGAGACGCGTAACCCGTGATGGGGAACCACCGATCCGCTCTTTCTTTGCACGGATGTTTTATAAATTGATCAATCATATTAGTCAAGTGGAAATGGTTGACGGGGCGCGTGATTTTCGTTTGATGCGTCGTCCTATGGTCGATGCGATTCTTGAGCTCTCGGAGTACAATCGTTTCTCAAAAGGAATTTTTGCTTGGGTAGGATTTGAGACAGAATACCTCGAATATAAAAATGTAGAGCGCGTGGCAGGAGAGACGTCTTGGAATTTTTGGTCCCTCTTTAAGTATTCGATTGAAGGGATTGTCAATTTCTCGGATGCCCCATTAAACATTGCCTTTATTGGTGGGCTATTATCTTGGATTTTGGCCTTTATCATGATGATTTTGATTGTAATCCGTACCTTAGTCTTTGGGGATCCTACTTCAGGTTGGCCATCCCTTATGACAGTGATTCTTTTCCTGGGAGGGTTCCAATTATTGACCATTGGGATTTTAGGGAAATATATCGGTAAGATCTTCATGGAAACCAAGAAACGTCCAATCTATGTTATCAAAGAGAAAAGCAAGTAAAAAGCAGAAAACTTCTGCTTTTTTTGCTATAATGATAGGGAAAAAGCATTTGAAAGGAATTTAACATGATTTTAATTACAGGTGCAAATGGTCAACTTGGAACGGAGCTTCGCCATTTGTTAGATGAACGAAATGAAGAATATGTAGCTGTTGATGTAGCTGAAATGGACATCACAAATGCAGAGAAAGTAGACGAGGTCTTTGCGGAAGTCAAACCAACCTTGGTATATCACTGTGCTGCATACACAGCTGTTGATGCTGCTGAAGATGAAGGAAAAGAGTTGGACTATGCCATCAACGTGACTGGTACGGAAAATGTAGCAAAGGCATCTGAAAAACACGGTGCAACCTTGGTTTATATCTCAACAGACTATGTTTTTGATGGTAAAAAACCAGTGGGACAAGAATGGGAAGTAGACGATCAACCTGATCCTCAAACAGAGTACGGTCGTACCAAACGTATGGGGGAAGAATTGGTTGAGAAGCATGTGTCTAACTTCTATATTGTCCGTACAGCTTGGGTCTTTGGAAACTACGGTAAGAACTTTGTCTTCACCATGCAAAATCTTGCGAAGACTCACAAAACACTTACAGTCGTCAACGACCAACATGGTCGTCCAACCTGGACACGTACTCTCGCAGAGTTTATGACTTATTTGGCTGAAAATCGTAAAGAATATGGTTATTACCACTTGTCTAACGATGCGAAAGAAGATACAACTTGGTATGACTTTGCAGTTGAAATCCTCAAAGATACGGATGTAGAAGTGAAGCCAGTGGATTCCAGCCAATTCCCAGCTAAAGCGAAACGTCCACTGAACTCAACGATGAGCTTGGCTAAGGCTAAGGCTACAGGGTTCGTCATTCCAACTTGGCAAGATGCCTTGAAAGAATTTTACAAACAAGAAGTGAAATAAGATCAATAGAAGCGACCCTCAAGGGTCGCTTTTCTGTTTGGATTAGGCAAAAAGCCTAGAAAATGATATAATTGAAAAGACTGTGAATGATTTGAAAGGGAACTCTATGCAACATGTTTTTATTATCGGAAGTCGTGGACTTCCGGCTCAATATGGCGGTTTTGAGACTTTTGTGGACCAATTGGTTTCGTATCAAGTGTCTCCAGATATCCAGTACCATGTTGCCTGCCTTTCTAATGATCAAGCTTTTCAACATTTTGACTACAAGGGTGTCGATTGTTTTACCATTAAAGCCCCTAAGCTTGGGCCTGCGCGTGTCATCGCCTATGATATGATGGCCATCAACTATGCCTTGAAGCTTATTAAGAAACAAGGAATTGAACAGCCGATTTTTTACGTCTTGGGCAATACAATCGGAGCCTTTGTGGCGCCTTTTGCGCGCAAGATCCATAAGATAGGCGGACGATTTTATATCAATCCAGATGGACTGGAGTGGAAGCGGGCCAAGTGGGCTAAACCGATCCAAGCCTATCTCAAGTATTCTGAAAAGATCATGACGCGCCACGCAGATTTGGTGATTTCTGACAACCCAGGAATCGAGTCCTATATCAAAGAAGCCTACCCTTGGTCCAAGACGACCTATATTGCCTATGGGACGGACTTATCTCCGACCTTCCTGACCAGTCAGGATAGGAAGGTCAGAGAACTCTATCAGAAATGGCAGACACAGGAGAAAAACTATTACTTGATTTTGGGTCGGTTTGTTCCAGAAAATAATTACGAGACTGCCATTCGTGAATTCATGGCCTCTTCTACCAAGCGGGATTTGGTAATCATTTGTAACCATGAAGACAATCCCTATTTTGAAGAGCTTCGAGCTCGAACGGGCTTTGATCAGGACCCACGTGTAAAATTTGTAGGAACGGTCTACGATCAAGACCTGTTGAAGTATATCCGTAAAGAAGCCTTCGCCTATATTCATGGTCATGAAGTGGGAGGAACCAATCCAGGTCTCCTAGAGGCTCTCGCTCAGACGGATTTGAATTTGGTTTTAGGTGTTTCCTTTAACCAAACGGTCGCAAAGGACACAGCCCAATATTGGACCAAAGAAACTGGGAATTTGGCGCATTTGATTGACCAGGTTGATTCTTTAGAAGATGTATCTGAATGGGGTCAATTAGCCAAGGCCAATATGAAGCATAACTTTACCTGGGAAAAAATTGTAGGTGAGTACGAGGAATTATTCTTATCATGAAAGTAAATATCTTGTTGTCCACCTATAATGGTGAACAGTATCTAAAAGAGCAGGTCAAAAGTATCCAAGACCAGACTTATCAGAACTGGCAACTCTTGATCCGAGATGATGGATCAACAGATGGTACGGTAGAAATCATTCAAGAGCTGGTGGCTCAGGATGAGCGTATCCACTTTATCAATCAAGGAGCCATCGAAAATCTGGGTGTCATCAAGAGTTTTCACACACTCTTAAAATATGAAAAGGCTGATCTTTATTGCTTTAGTGACCAAGATGATGTCTGGCTTCCTGAAAAGATTGCCCTACAAGTGGAAGAAGCAGAGAAACATCCGCAAGAGGAGCCTTTGCTGGTCTACACAGATTTAAAAGTGGTCGATGAAAACTTGAATGTGCAGCACGAAAGTATGATTCGCACCCAGTCTGATCATGCCAATACGGAACTGATTCAAGAATTAACAGAAAATACGGTAACTGGTGGAGTAGCCATGATTAACCATGCCCTGGCTGACTTATGGACAGGTCAAGAAAAGCATGCGCTTCTCATGCATGATTGGTACCTAGCATTGTTGGCAACTGCTTTTGGGAAGCTCATCTATATTGATCAACCGACAGAGTTGTACCGTCAGCACAGTAGCAACGTTCTGGGGGCTCGTACCCTTAGAAAACGGGTTAAAAATTGGGTTCGCCCTCATATTCTGTTTGCTAAATATTGGAATCTCATCGAGTCCAGTCAAGAACAAGCAAAAAATTTATTGGATCTGCCTGTCAGTTCCCAAACTAAAGAAATCATTGAAAACTTTGTCACCATTATGGATGTTCCACTGAGAGAACGTCTGAGACGGATTCGTCAGTATGGTTATCGGAAGAACCGGACTTTTCACACGGTTGTGTTTACCAGCTTGATTCTGACAAAGTTTGCATATCGAGGTAAAAAATAATGTTTGACGTTTTTAGTCAGAAAAATCGAATTTTATTACGAGAGTTAATCAAAACAGACTTTAAATTACGCTACCAAGGATCAGCAATCGGTTATCTTTGGTCGATTTTAAAGCCCCTGATGACTTTTACGATCATGTATATTGTCTTCATCCGATTCTTACGCTTGGGTGGAGATGTGCCCCATTTCCCAGTTGCCCTCTTGTTGGCCAATGTAATCTGGGGCTTCTTCTCAGAAGCCACATCTATGGGGATGGTGTCGATCGTTAGTCGAGGCGACCTATTGCGGAAGTTGAACTTCTCCAAACATATCATTGTCTTGTCTGCGATTTCAGGAGCAGCCATCAACTTTGTTATTAACCTTGTAGTGGTCTTGATTTTTTCATTCTTTAATGGAGTGACATTTTCTTGGACAGCTTTGATGGTCATTCCGTTGTTCTTTGAGTTGTTCTTGATGGCGACAGGATGCGCCTTGATCTTAGCGACATTTTTTGTTCGTTTCCGCGATCTTGGACAAGTCTGGGAAGTACTCTTGCAAGCAGGCTTGTATGCGACGCCAATTATCTATCCGATTACCTTTATTGCAGACCGCAATCCATGGGCTGCTAAGTTGGTCATGATGAATCCTTTGGCTCAAATTATTCAAGACATGCGTTATTTCTTGATTGATAAGGCCAACACCCCTGTCTGGCTTTTGGTGGAAAATAAGTTCTTGGTTCTGATTCCTTATGTCTTGCCCATTCTTATTTTTGTCGCTGGCTTTGCTTACTTTAACAAACATGCTAAGAAATTTGCGGAGATTCTCTAATGACAGATAAACAAATTGCAGTAAAAGTAGATCATGTCAGCAAGTACTTTAAGTTGCCAACAGAAGCAACCAATAGTCTTCGAACTGCCCTGGTCAATCGCTTCAAAGGAATCAAAGGATACAAAGAACAACATGTTCTTAAGGATATTTCTTTTGAAGTAGAAAAAGGTGATTTTTTCGGGATCCTCGGTCGAAATGGTTCTGGGAAATCGACTCTCTTGAAAATTATTTCTGAAATCTATGTGCCAGAAAAAGGTACCGTCACTATTGATGGAAAACTGGTGTCCTTTATCGAGCTTGGAGTGGGCTTTAACCCTGAACTGACTGGTCGAGAAAATGTCTATATGAACGGGGCCATGCTGGGCTTCTCAACAGCTGAAATTGATGCCATGTATGATGACATCGTAGACTTTGCTGAGTTGCATGACTTCATGAACCAGAAACTCAAGAACTACTCATCAGGGATGCAGGTTCGGCTGGCCTTTTCGGTCGCGATTAAGGCCCAAGGGGATATCTTGATTTTGGACGAGGTCCTCGCAGTAGGAGATGAGGCCTTCCAGCGCAAGTGTAACGATTACTTCCAAGAGCGTAAGAAATCAGGAAAAACCACTATCCTAGTTACTCATGATATGGGAGCCGTCAAGAAATATTGTAACAAGGCTGTTTTGATTGAAAATGGTTTGGTGAAGGCTTTAGGGAGTCCAGAAAATGTTGCCAATCAGTACAGTTTTGATAATACAGCTCCTTTGCAACAGGGAGGAGAAGCTAATGGAGCAGGTAATTCAAACCAGGAAGAAAATGTCTTGGTTGAAAATTTTCAGCTTCAGTTGTTAAGCTCAAACAAATTACGTCCTCAAGATCCTATTCAGTTCCAGATTGATTTTGATGTTCGTGAAGATATCAAGACCTATATCGCTCTGTCTTTAACGGATATTGATCGGAACATTTGGATCTATAATGATAATTCTATGAATCAACTGATGAGTGGAACTGGACATAAAACGGTTCATTATACTTGTTCACTGCCAACTGTAAATGACTTAAAAATGAAATTGGAAGTGACAGTAAGGGATGAGGAAGGGCAGATGTTGGCCTTTTCAGACGCCACCCAGACCCCACTGATCTTTATCAATCGAGATGATATCGCTTTGGATGATAAATCAGCAATGGATTCGGCAAGTGGCTTAATCCAACGCAATGGAACATGGTCAATGACTGACTAGACTGAGGGAAATATGGAAACGACGCCTTTTGTTTCGATTATCTGTACGGTTTTTAATAAAGAGCCCTGGCTAAAGAAGACGATTGATAGCTTCTTAGCCCAACAAACTGAGTTTGATTATGAGATTATCCTGGTGGATGATGCTTCAAGTGATGGATCTCGTTCTATCATTCAGGATTATCAAGCCAACTACCCTGATCTGATCCGTGCCTTTTATCAGAATGAGAATCAGGGAATCGCCAAAACCTGGGTAGCTATCTGTAAGGAAGCACGGGGGCAATACATTGCTCGCTGTGACGGAGATGATTTTTGGGTTGACCCTTTTAAACTTCAGAAACAGGTTGACTTGTTAAAAAGTAAACCCGATTGCAAATGGTCCAATACAGATTTTGATATTTATGATGAAAAAGGAACTCTCGTTTCTAAGGCTGGCTTTGCTAATCATACGATTCCATTAGCAGATACCTATGAAAAGATGCTTGCAACAAGAGGTTTTACCATGGCCTCTACATGGCTAGTTGATAGAGATCTGATGGTAGAAGTTAATCAAGAGTTAGACTTAACGACATCAGATGATACTTTCAACCTTCAATTGGAACTCTTTCAACGGACTTCTTTAGCCTATCTGGATGAAGCGACAGTTGCTTATACCATTAATCAAGGATCGGATTCTCGTCCAACTGATTTCAGAAAACTAGAACGCCGATTTCATAAGTTGTTGAAAACACAACTTGAGTATCTTGATAAATATCCAAATGCCGATTATAAAGAGATGACGAAGATCCTTTTAGATCGTAATAATACTTATGAGATTCGTCTTTCCAAACCAATGGATTCTCTTTCACACATCGGAATGGAGTCTGTTACAATTTATTTTGGTGACGAAGAAAATACTTATTCGGAAGATCGTACCATGACCAAACTTCTTCAAAAAGAAGATAGTCTGGCAATCGAAATTCCGAAGGGAACTTCTGTTATCCGAGTTGATCTGTCTGAAAGTCCAAGTTATTACTCTGATGTTGAATTGAGAGATTCTAACGGAAAGGTTTGCTCGCCAGTTTATAGTAATGGTATCGTTACAGATAATTTGTTTCTTTTTAGTGAACCAGATCCTCAATTGATTTATGAAGTTGAAGAAGAAGGTGTGTATCAACTGAGCTATAAAATGATTTCTATAGATAATCCCTCTGCACCGGATTATATTGGAAAAGTTTTTGCTGCCGAAATGTTAGATTGTCAAAATAGTTTGAAAAATCTTGAGGCAGAGTTACAAGCTACGAAAGAAGCATATAATACAGTCATCCATTCTCGCCGTTGGACCATTCCAACAAAGATCTTGAAATTCTTTAGAATAAGGAAATAATATGCAACGTTTACTTTTATATGTTCACTATAATAAGTTTAATTTTATTAGTGGACATGTACTTTACCAATTAGAAAACATTCGTCCCTTGTATTCACGGGTGGTCTTTATCTCCAATAGTCAACTACCAGAAGATGTGAAGTCTAATTTAGTAGCACAGCATCTGGTAGACGATATTCTAGAGCGCCAAAATAGTGGCTTTGACTTTGCGGCTTGGCGGGATGGAATGAAGACAGTTGGCTTTGACCAACTGGCTCATTTTGATTCGGTTACCCTCATGAATGATACCTGCTTTGGACCTCTTTGGGATCTAGAACCAATCTACCAAAAATTTGAGAATGATGATGAGGTTGATTTCTGGGGAATGACCAATTACCGGAAAGACAAGGATTTTAACGAGCATATTCAGAGTTATTATCTCAGCTTTAAAAAACAGGTTATTGAATCAAGTACTTTCCATGAATTTTGGCAGGGAGTTCAAGACTTTACCAATGTTCAGGATGTGATCGATAACTACGAGACCAAGGTCACAACGAACTTCTTGGATGATGGTTTTCACTATAAGACGGTCTTTGATACCATTCATGAAGACACCACAGGAATGCTCTATCCAGACTTTTCTTACTATAATCCTACAGCGATTCTCAATCATAAGGTTCCTTTCATCAAAGTCAAAACCATTGCAAATAATGAAGGAATTATGCCTTATATTTTTGACGAGTTGGAGCGTGTATCGAACTATCCATTAGACTTGATCCTCAACCACATGTCTATGATTGATCGTCCGGACTATCCTTATCTCTTGTCTCGTAAGTACTTGAAAAACCAGGAATTAGCTGGAGAGTTCGGTAAAAAAGTTGCGGTTCATCTTCATGTCTTTTATGTGGACCTCTTGGAAGAATTTCTAGATGCTTTCCAAGCTTTTCATTTCGCTTATGACTTATGGATTACGACAGATATTGAAGAGAAGAAGCGGAATATTGAGCAAATTCTTTCTAATCGAGCAGAAGATGCGACGGTTGTGGTGACTGGAAATATTGGACGAGATGTGTTGCCATTGTTGCTCTTAAAAGAGCAACTCTCTCGTTATGACTATGTAGGCCATTTCCATACCAAGAAATCCAAAGAAGCAGATTTCTGGGCAGGTGAATCTTGGCGCAAAGAATTGATCGAGATGCTGGTCAAACCGGCTGATCAAATCCTAGCCAATATGGAAGCCAATCCAAAAGTCGGAATCACTATCGCAGATATTCCAACTTTCTTCCGTTACAATCGAATAGTGGTTGCTTGGAATGAGGCTCTTATTTCACCAGAGATGAATAAGCTCTGGGAACGGATGGGAGCTACCAAGACAATTGATTTCAAAAATCTCAATACTTTTGTTATGAGTTATGGGACCTTTGTTTGGTTTAAATATGATGCTTTGAAACCACTCTTTGATTTGAATTTGACAGCAGCAGATGTTCCAGCAGAACCTCTTCCTCAAAATTCGATATTGCATGCGATCGAACGTTTGTTGATCTACATTGCTTGGGATCAAAAGTATGACTTTAGGATCTCTCAAAACCCACATGTTCTGACACCATTTATTGATAATAAGCAATTGAACAATCGTGAAGATCTTCAACCCCATACCTTTGTAGACTTTAATCAAATTGGGGGGATAAAAGGAGCCTTGAAGTATATCGTAATTGGTCCTGCAAGAGCTGTGAAATATATACTAAAAAGAATGATAAAAAGAAAGTAGAGTAAATTATATGGGAGTTATTGATAAGACTAAAATTAGAAATATTTTAATCGCTATATTTTTAGTATTATTTTCAAGAGTGTTTTTGGCCAGTTTATTTCAGTTTACTATCAATCTCAAAATTATACTATTAATTATTAGTATTGTAATTTATTTTATTCTTTTTGATCCAAAAGATAAAAAGAAATTGCCAATTAATGCTTTTTTTCTGATAATTATTTTCGGTAGTGTCATTTCAGTAGTGAAACCAGTCCAATATGGATTAGATGAAGAGTCTCATTTGCCAAACGTAATCAGTATTTCGGATAGTCCTATTTTTAAATATTCTAATGAGAAATTGGAAGATTATAATTCAGTTTTTAAATATGATGCACTAAGAAATCCTAGTAAAAAAGATAAAAATTATTGGTTCAATGTTGAGCATAAGGAAAGTAAAATTAAAGGAGTAAGAGTTGGATTTGATAATCCAGCCTTTATTCCTAGTGCAATTGGATGGAATATAGGTAGATTAATCTCTAAAAAAGTGTTTGTTTCCTATTATTTGGGAAGAATCTTCGAAGTCATAGCATATGCCATTCTAGTATTTATTGCATTAAAAATCAGCAAAGTTTATAGAGAAGCGATATATTTATTTTCTACATTCCCTGCAGTATTGTACATTATAGCAGGTTATCATTATGATTATTTATATTTTGGAGCAACTTTAATTAGTCTTGCTATATTGACAAATATTCTATCAGGTGAACGTAAAATTGATAGAAAATATGCTTTTGTATTTCAATGCTCTACATTACTATTTTCATTTGCAAAATTTCCGTTTGTATTAATTGGAAGTCTATTTTCAATATTGCCAAATAAGTATTATCAGGATAAATCAGTAAGAAAATTCAGTTCAATCCTGTTTGGTTTAAATTTATTCATTTCCTTTACATACGTTGGAATCATTAAATTGTTTGCTTCAGACAATGCTTTGTCAGGCAAAGGACCAGGACTATTATATTTTGTAACACATCCATTACCATTAATTAGAACTTTACTTTTAGCGCCATACGGTATTATTCATGATTTTGTTTCTGAACCATTGAAATATGTTTCAGAATCGTCTCCGTTTTTAATTGCAATTTCGATAGTTACTTTCTTTTTTGCTATGTTTGTCATTGCATTAAAAAATAAAATTGAAATGCCAACATTTTTTAAATATTACTGTCTTCTTTTACTTGCAGGTATTGCCTCATTAATAGTAATTGCTATTTCAGGAGATCCTAGGGTATACCACAAAGGTGATATTACTGTAGGTGGTGTACAAGGTCGTTATTATTATTTTATTCTGATGTTTTTGCCACTATTTTGTGGATCATGGTTTAGAAAATTATTTGGTTTTTTAGATATGACCATTCAAAATGAAGATTCGAATTTTGAATGTAGTTTGCAATATATGTTAGTGTATTTAAATATTTTAACAATTAGTATCGGAATATACACTCAATTGCAGGGATAAAAAATTTATAGGAAGGATAAAAAATGAAGAGAAAGAGGAAATTAGATTTAAGAGATTTTCTTTTTAAAACTGTATCTTATACAAATATTACGATGCAGACGAAAAGGATAGTGTAGATATCGGTGGTCGACTTATCATAAAAAAAAAAAGCGGGAGGGGAG
>NZ_JACLQX010000018.1:0-46485 GCF_016648925.1 Streptococcus parasanguinis
TAGTAGAGCCCACTCAACCACTGCGTCTTGCTCGACAATCCAAAAATAATTGAGAGGCTAGGACTTTTGTCCCAGCCGCTTTTTTGTTTTATCAAAAATATTTTTTGCAAAATGCAAGATATATATTGCAAAATAGAAAATATAGTGTATAATAAAGCTATAAAAACAAGAAAGGAAAAGCCTGTGGCGAAAAATCTCAAATTAAAAATGGCCCGGGTCGAGCATGATATGACCCAGGGTGATCTTGCAGATGCCATTGGAGTGACGCGCCAGACCATCGGTCTGATTGAGGCGGGAAAGTATAACCCAACCCTCAGTCTCTGCCTTGCCATCTGTAAGACCTTGGATAAGACGCTGGATCAACTGTTCTGGGAGTAACAGTTTTAATAATAGAAAGAGGAAACATATGAAACAAAAGAAAGAACCAATTGTAAAAGATGAACGGACCATGCTACTTGATGGAAAAATCGCAGGAGAACTTGTCCTTGGTATGACCTGCTTTATTGCCCTATCTGCCTTTGTGAAATCCAGTATCCTGGACTTAGACCTAGTCGCTTATCTCCCTGAGATGTTCCTTCTGATTGCCATGGGAGCCTATGCCTTTGTGAGAAGGATCAGTTCAGGGATTGATATCCGAGATATGTTAGAAAAAGATAGCTGGTTGAGTCGCCTTGGGTCAGGTCTATTCTTTGCTGTGCTTGTGACAGCTATGGATGTGATTGGAAAGAGAGAAGCAATGAGCTTTATCTTGAGTCCCAAGTATCTGGTCAAAATTTTATTAGAAATTCTCGTCTTTGCCATCCTGACAGATCTGCTTGAAAAACCACTTGCTCTTATCAATCGGAAAAAACAAGAGAAGATCGAGGCAGAGTTAGAGGATGAAGAATAAGGAGGAAGAGATGTGATTACAATTGCTGAACAAACAAATCATAGATGAACGAGAAGAAGGCTTAGCTAATAAGGCTGGTGCTGAGACGGCTGGTTTTCTTTTCCTTGCCTTAACTGTTTTTAGTGTAGGATCCATTTTTACATCTAAGGTGGGGCTCAGTCCAATCATGGTGGTAGCCTTACTCATCGTCTCAGGATTGTATTACTCTGTTCGTTGTCAACGATTGGGTGTGAGATTTATCAGTTATAGTTATCTAAATGTGACGGGAATTGTAGCAGTAACCTCTATTCTCTCCTTGTTCATCTGGGCTCAAAATTTTCAATTAAACCAAGCTGTTTATCAGGCCAATCCCTTCCATTCAAAATTTTTGCTGGTGCTTCCTATCGCATTTCTCCTGAATCTTCCGATTGTATGGGGGATGAATACCCTTGTAATGCTCCTTGCAAAAGTAGAGAAAAAACGCTATGAAGCCTATCTGGATCAATTGGAAAAAGAAGAGTAACTTGGTTTCATCGTGTAAAAGTCTGGTATCCCAGGCTTTTATTTTTCAGTCAAATAAATTGCATTCGTTTTCTTGGGAGAGTATACTGGTATAGTTGAATGAAAAATTCTGATAATTTAATCTTAGAAAAGAGAATGATATGGCAAAACCTATTCGCGTATTACTCTACTACCTCTATACCCCCATTGAAAACGCAGAACAATTTGCGGCTGATCACTTGGCCTTCTGTAAATCAATCGGCCTTAAAGGTCGTATCCTAGTCGCTGACGAAGGAATCAACGGAACCGTATCTGGTGACTACGAAATAACGCAAAAATACATGGACTACGTTCACAGCCTTCCAGGGATGGAAGACCTCTGGTTCAAGATCGATGAGGAAGAAGAGCAAGCTTTCAAGAAGATGTTTGTACGTTATAAGAAAGAGATTGTCCACCTTGGTTTAGAAGATGATAATTTCGATAATGACATCAATCCTCTTGAAACAACAGGTGCTTACTTGTCACCAAAAGAGTTTAAAGAAGCTCTTCTCGACGAGGATACCGTTGTCCTTGATACTCGAAACGACTACGAGTACGATCTTGGTCACTTCCGTGGCGCTATTCGTCCAGATATCCGCAATTTCCGTGAATTGCCACAATGGGTCCGTGATAACAAGGAAAAATTTATGGACAAACGCGTTGTCGTCTACTGTACTGGTGGAGTTCGCTGTGAGAAATTCTCTGGCTGGATGGTGCGTGAAGGCTACAAAGATGTCGGTCAATTGCACGGCGGAATCGCCACTTACGGGAAAGACCCAGAAGTTCAAGGCGAACTGTGGGATGGGAAAATGTACGTCTTTGACGAGCGGATTGCAGTCGATGTCAACCATGTCGATCCAAGTGTTGTCGGAAAAGACTGGTTTGATGGAACACCATGCGAACGCTATGTCAACTGTGGAAATCCTTTCTGTAACCGTCGGATCTTGACCTCAGAAGAAAACGAAGACAAGTATCTTCGCGGATGTTCGCATGAGTGCCGGGTTCACCCTCGCAATCGTTATGTCCAAGAACACAACTTGTCACAAGCAGAAGTTCGTGAGCGTTTAGCAGTCATCGGTGAGACGCTTGATGGAGCACCTGCATAATGGAAACAAACAGTCTGAAAGCTCAGGCTGTTTTTATATGGAAATTGATTGAAAATTGTGCTATACTTTAGGTAAGCGATTTCACAAAGGAGAAAACAAATGAGTATCGTGTTTTCAATCAAAAATAAAAAGAGCTTATTTGGCTATCAGAAAGTACTCGCAGCACAGGAAGTTCTTAAATTGGTAGAAGGGTTGACAACCTACAACTATGATCCTGCTACCCTTCATCGTCCCTTAAATGATTTTGAAGGCTTGAACTGTATCGTATTTGGTAAGAGCGGTCTTCCTCTGCAGTTACGCTATTTTGATGAGGAAGAGTCTTATCAGATTCAGGTGCCCTCTTTTGCGATAGAAGAAGATTGGCAGTTGGCCCTTCGATGGCTTAGTCGCCTAGGAGAAGTATTAGGAACGGAGATTGTGGCTAGCGACGGCGTGAGCTATACTCCAGATTCTATTTTCCATTTTGATTATGAAGTCGTTATCCTAGAAACGCTGGGTAATGTGACGAAAGAAAAAGATCTAAAAGAGTTTGAAGTACAAGGCTTCGCTCATCCAGTCTATTTGGATCGGGATACAGTGCAGGAAGTCTTGAACCATGTCCATCCACTAGAAGCCTACTCTGCCTTTATCAAGAAGATTCAATATAGTGTAGCTTATTTCAGTCAAGTCCGTTTTTATCAACAGGAGGAGACAGGAGCATTCTTAGCCAGCTATAGCTTGACAGAAGATACGGATACGGTCTTGCCAAGCGTGCCACATGTTCCTGCAGAATATGTAGAAATTGTGGGCTTAGCGGGTATCATTGATTGGCGAGTTCTATTGGTGGCGATCGATGGAGATCCGGATAAGCCAAAAAATTACCATCCAATTGGCTCTCTTGCTCTGAAGAAATTTATAGAAGCGCTAGAGCCAGATGAATTCCAGCTGCTAGATGCTAGTCAAATTGAAATCAAAAAATTGTCCAAAGAGCGGTTGCTAGAATTAGCGCAATTGGAAAACAAGTAACAATATCGCAGTGAACTGTCGCTCAGACATTTGATCCGAAAAATCTAACGTCTGGGAGCGGTTCTTTTTTATGCCCTTCCTTTGATCAAAAACCAATGACTAGGCTAATTATGGTATAATAGGGGCCTAGAAGTAGAATGAAAGAGGTGCACGAAATGCTGTTAGAAGAATTTGATGCCAATCGACAGGCGATTATCAATCCACAAGACTTACACCAACCAATTGAAGGATTTCCCAAAGTAGTCATCTCTTGCTTTTCAAGAGTAACTTTTGCGCGCCTCCTTGAGAATTATGACCATGAGGTCATTGCAAGAACCTCCATGGCCAATTTTGAAGTCCTGGTCTATGGGATCACTATTGGAGACCAACAAATTGCTGCCTTTAATGCACCAGTTGGGGCTGCTTCCTGTGTGGGGATTATAGAGGATTTGATTCAATTTGGGATGGAAAAACTGGTGCTCTTTGGGACCTGTGGGGTTTTAGACCGTGATATCGAAGCAACCTCCATTATCATTCCAACAGCTGCTCTTCGCGACGAGGGGACTAGTTACCACTATCTTCCGGCTAGTGATGAAGTGGAAGTAAACAAGAAAACCCTCCCTCTCTTCCAAGCCTTTCTGGACAGTCATAAGGTTTCCTATCAGTCAGGAAAAGTGTGGACGACAGATGCACCCTACCGGGAAACCATCGACAAGATGAAGCGACGAAAGGAAGCGGGAGCCATCTGTGTGGATATGGAATGTTCGGCAGTGGCAGCCTTAGCAGCTTATAGGGGCTTAGAGCTCTGCCATTTCTTCTACGCAGCAGACCACCTCTCGGAAGAAAAATGGGATATCCGAACCTTATCTAGTCATGAGGATTTAGATAGCAAGGATCGAATCGCGGAGTTAGCCATCCAATTTGCGTTCTTTTGGGAAAAGGCAAACTAAATGAAAGAAGCAATGATTGAACTGAAGGATTTTTCCTTCCAATACAAGGCACAGTCTGAACCAACCTTGAAAAATCTCAACTTTACCATTTATAAGGGGGAAAAGGTTCTGATTGTTGGGCCATCTGGTTCTGGGAAGTCAACCATTGGCCAGTGCTTAAATGGGATTATCCCCAATATCTATAAGGGAACCAGTAGTGGGCAATTCCTCATTCAGGGGAAAGAAGCCTTTGATCTCAGTATTTATGAGAAATCTCATTTGGTCAGTACGGTTTTGCAAGATACAGACGGCCAGTTTATCGGTTTGAGTGTCGCAGAAGACTTGGCTTTTGCCCTTGAAAATGACATGGTGGATCTGGGAACGATGAAAGAGCGTGTGCAGAGTTGGGCAGAACGCTTAGATTTGATGAAGCTCTTGGATCATCGGCCACAAGATTTGTCCGGTGGGCAAAAACAGCGAGTGAGCTTAGCAGGTGTTCTGATTGACGAAAGTCCGATCCTGCTCTTTGATGAGCCACTGGCTAATCTAGATCCCAAGTCGGGTCAGGATATCATAGATCTGATTGATCAGATTCATGAAGAGCAGGGGACGACCACCATTATTATCGAACACCGTTTAGAGGATGTACTCTACCGTCCTGTCGATCGGGTAATCTTGATCAATCAAGGTCAAGTTCTCTTTAATGGTCGACCAGATGAGTTGTTGAGGACGACACTGCTGGCTGAAAATGGGATTCGTGAACCTCTGTATTTAACAACTCTTCGCCAGCTAGGGCAGGATATCGATCAATTGGAGCATCTAGATCGTCTAGAAGATATCGAGCTTACTGGTGTGAATCGTTCCATTCCAGAAGCGACCTTTACAAAAACTGGTGAGACGGAAGAACTATTGAAGTTGGAGCAGATTTCCTTTGCCTATCAAGAGAATCATCCGATCTTAAAAAATATATCCCTCAGTATACCTAAGGGGCAGCGCTTAGCGATTGTCGGGAAGAATGGGGCAGGAAAATCAACTCTTGCGAAAGCCATCTGTGGCTTCATTACCACAGAAGGGCAATACACCTCTAGAGGTGAAGATATCAAGCAGGAGAGTGTCAAGGAACGGGCTGAGCGAGTCGGTTATGTCCTACAAAACCCCAATCAAATGATTTCGACCAATATGATTTTTGACGAAGTTGCTCTAGGTTTGCGCTTGCGGGGTGTCGCTGAAGAAGACATCAAAGAGCGTGTCTATCAAGCACTGAAAACTTGTGGTCTCTATGAGTTTCGTAAATGGCCGATTTCTGCTCTCTCATATGGGCAAAAGAAACGGGTGACCATCGCCTCTATACTAGTTTTAGGACCAGAAATTTTGGTCTTGGACGAGCCGACAGCAGGTCAGGACCAGCGCAATTACACTGACATCATGGAATTTCTAGATAGCTTGCAAGAAAAAGGCCATACCATTGTCATGATTACCCATGATATGCAACTGATGTTGGATTATTCTGATCGTGCCCTTGTAGTATCAGACGGACAAATTCTAGCAGATCTCTCACCTGCAGAGCTGTTCACTCATCCGGATATTTTACAAGAGGCTAATCTCAAAGAGACTTCGATTTTTGCCTTAGCCAATCGATTAGGAATGGATCCCTTGGCGTTAACGCAGTTTTATATGCAACAGAAAGGAGCAGGTCATGAATCATCGATTAGTCGGCTACCATGAGGGGACGAGTTTTCTTCATCGCCTTTCAGGTGCGAGTAAGTTACTCTTTCTTCTTTTTGTATCTCTTGCCGCCATGTTGAGTTATGATACTCGGCTCCTTCTAGGAATTGGTGTGGGCGCCTTGCTTTTATTCTCTACAGCTCGTATTCGATTTCGGGATATTTCATTTGTACTTGCATTTGCTTTTGTTTTTGCACTGTTAAATGTTGTCATGGTCTATCTCTTTGCCCCCCAGTATGGTGTAGAGATCTACGGGGCAAAGACAGTACTGATGAAGGGGTGGGGCTCCTATAGTATCACCTTGCAGGAACTCTTTTATCTTTTTAATCTAGCTCTTAAGTATGTCTGTACCATACCTCTAGCCTTGATTTTTTTGATGACGACCCATCCTAGTCAGTTTGCTTCAAGCCTCAACCAAATTGGCGTATCTTACAAGATTGCCTATTCTGTCAGCTTGACTTTGCGTTACATTCCTGACGTACAAGAAGAATATCAAACGATTAAATTGTCTCAGGAAGCCAGAGGGGTGGAGTTGTCCAAAAAGGCCAAGCTGATCAAGCGGATCAAAGGCAATTTGCAAATCATCTCTCCCTTAATCTTTAGCTCACTTGAGCGGATTGACAGCATTTCTACGGCTATGGAATTACGTCGCTTTGGTAAAAATAAAAAGCGGACCTGGTATTCTCATCAAGCCATGGAAATGAAAGATTATGGGATGATTCTATCAGCCTTAGCTGTTCTGGTCTTGAGTATTGTCCTGATCTTTCTCAATCAGGGACGTTTTTACAATCCATGGAGGTAATGATATGCCAGAAACGATTTTAGTAACAGGAGCTTCAGCTGGTTTTGGTCAAGCGATTTGCCGTCGTTTAGTAGCAGATGGATACCGTGTGATCGGATCAGCTAGACGCATCGAAAAATTACAGGCTCTCCAAGAAGAGCTGGGAGAAGCATTTTATCCCCTGCAAATGGATGTGACGGATCTTTCTCAGGTAGATCATGCACTTGCCAGTTTGCCAAAAACTTGGGAGAGAGTGGATGTTTTGGTCAATAATGCTGGCTTGGCCCTAGGCCTCGCCCCAGCTTATGAAGCAGAGGTCGCAGACTGGCTGACCATGATTCAGACCAATATTGTCGGCTTGACCTATCTGACAAGGAAAATCTTGCCCCAGATGGTGGAACGAAATGACGGCTATATTATTAATTTGGGCTCTACAGCAGGAACTGTACCTTATCCAGGGGCCAATGTTTACGGGGCATCCAAGGCCTTTGTCAAGCAATTCTCCCTCAATCTTCGGGCAGATCTAGCTGGCAAGAAGATTCGTGTCAGCAATATTGAACCTGGTCTTTGCGAAGGGACAGAGTTCTCTTCTGTTCGCTTTAAAGGAGACGAAAAACGGGTAGAAGCCCTCTATCGAAATGCCCATGCCATTCAGCCTGAAGACATTGCCAACACAGTAGCTTGGTTGATCCAACAGCCCAAGCATGTCAATGTCAACCGGATTGAAATCATGCCGGTTTCCCAAACCTTTGGTCCTCAACCCGTTTATCGTGATTAAAAAGAGAAGCAACCACTCCACAAGGGGTTGGTTGTTTTTTATCTTCCCTCTGGTATAATAGAAGGCAAAGTAAGGAGAAAAAGATGACAGCTGCGTTAATTATTGGTTCTACAGTTTGTGATGTGATGATTTACTTGGATCGTTTGCCGAGTCGTGAAGGAGATGCCCATATTGATCACCAGCAATGGTCTGTGGGAGGTTGTGCCTTTAATGTCGTTAATATCCTTCATTTTTTGTCGCAACCCTACCAGTTTGTCTCGCCAGTCGGTTCTGGGATGTATGGTGATTTTATTCGGAGAGAGTTGAAACAATTAGGGATTTCCTCTAGCATCTCATTAGAAGGGGCCAATGGTTGCTGTTACTGCTTTGTAGAGTCTGATGGTGAGCGGACCTTCTTATCAGACCACGGAGTGGAGTATAGCTTTCAAGCAGAGTGGCTAAAAGAGATTGAGACATATCGGTTTGATTACATCTACTTATGTGGCCTTGAAGTCGAGGAGCCAACTGGTCTTGCATTGGTCCAGTCTGTTTCGCAACTAGAAGGCCAGGTGATTTTCGCACCTGGGCCACGTGGACTCTTGATTCCAAAGGATCGACTGGAAGCAATTTATGATCTGCATCCGATTCTCCATGTTAATGAGGCTGAAGCACTGGCTTTCTCAGGGTGTAGAGAGATCCAGCCAGCCATCGAATACTTGTATCAGAGAACGGGGCAATTGGTCATTGTCACCTTGGGTGAAAAAGGCGCGGTTGCCTATGATGACAACTGGTATGAGGCAGACGGTTTTCCAACAGAAGTCGTCGATACAGTAGGCGCTGGAGATAGCCATGTGGGAGCCTTCATATCCGCCCGTTTAGAAGGCTTAGACATTGCGCAAGCCTTAAGATTTGCCAACAAAGTATCTAGCCAGATTGTTGCAAGTAAGGGGGTTCATCTGACAAAAGAGCAGCAAGAAGCCCTGCGAACAGAATTGAAACAAAAATAAAAAAGAGAGTGGGACAGAAATCGGTAATTCATTAGAATTCGATTTCGTCGTCCCACCTCCGCACAGTTGAGTAGGGCTGTAAAAGCTGATGAAATCAGCGTAGTAGAGCCCACTCAACCACTGCGTCTTGCTCGACAATCTAAAGACAATTGAGAGGCCAGGACTTTTGTCCCAGCCTCTTATTTGACTTTATCCTCTTAGCCCTTTGTATCTTACTACAATGGCCGCTTATTAGGCATGCCTGCTTTTCTTGGGTATTTATTGGGGGTTTCTTTTTTCTTTTCGACAAGAGTGATATAGCGTGGATCTCCATTTGGCAATTCATACTGTAGATTGTCTTCAACCTTGCTAAAGAGCAGATTGAGGGCATTTTTGGCTTCTTCCAACTCTTCTGGAGCATTGCTAGCCTTGAGAGCAAGAAGACGTCCCCCTACTTTCAGGTAAGGGATGGTCAGTTCAGAGAGGACCTGCATGCGCGCAACAGCCCGGGCAGTTACGATATCAAATTGGGCACGAAAATTCTTGTCTTGCGCAAAGTCCTCCGCACGTCCATGGTAGAAATGAACTCCGCTCAAACCTAACTCTTCAGCCAGCAAGTGGAGAAAATTGATCCGCTTATTAAGAGAATCAATGATGGTCACATCCAGCTCAGGGAAAAGAATCTTCATAGGTAGGCTCGGAAAGCCGGCGCCAGCTCCGATATCCAAGAGACGGATGGGTTGGTTTTCGATCAAGCCCTGCAAAATGGGTGCGATAGAGTCATAAAAATGCTTGAGATAGACTTCGTCTTTTTCGGTGATGGCAGTGAGATTAATTTTCTCATTCCATTCCACGAGGAGCTCGAAATAGCGTTCGTATTGCTCTTTTTGTCGATCAGTTAATGGGAAGCCGAGATCGGCTAAACGGACATAAAATTCTTCTGGTTTCATGCTATTATTTTACCACAAAATAAGGGAAATTTGATATACTGGTAGAAAGAAATGAAAGGAATTCAATAAAATGATTTGGATTATTCTTGGGATCATTGTGGTCCTTGTGTTGATTGTAGTAGGAGTTTACAACGGTTTGGTGAAAAGCCGCATGCAAACTCGCGAAGCTTGGAGTCAAATTGATGTGCAATTGAAACGTCGGAATGACTTGATTCCAAACTTGATCGAAACCGTTAAAGGCTATGCCAAGTACGAAGGAGATACACTAGCAAAAGTGACTCAACTTCGCCAACAAGTAGCGCAAGCTTCTTCACCTGCAGAAGCAATGGCAGCCAGTGATGCTCTTTCACGCCAAGTAGCAGGCATCTTTGCGGTGGCTGAAAATTACCCAGACTTGAAAGCCAACACCAACTTCATGCAATTGCAAGAAGAATTGACCAACACAGAAAACAAAATTTCTTATGCTCGTCAATTGTACAATAGTGTCACAAGCAATTACAATGTCAAGTTGGAAACTTTCCCAACAAACGTAATTGCTGGAATGTTCGGCTTCAGACAAGCTGAATTTCTTCAAGTGCCTGAAGAAGAAAAAGCAGTACCAAAGGTGGACTTTAGCGGATTAGGAGACTAATATGCTCTTTGACCAAATTGCAAGCAATAAAAGGAGAACCTGGATTCTCCTTATTGCTTTTTTCATACTCTTGGCTCTCATCGGAGCAGCCGTTGGCTACCTCTGGTTAGGTTCCTCCCTTGGTGGCGTTATCCTCGCCTTAATCATTGGTGGTATCTATGCCTTTAGCATGATTTTCCAATCCACGGAAGTTGTCATGCGGATGAATGGGGCGCGTGAAGTGACGGAAGAGCAAGCCCCTCAGCTCTACCATATTGTACAAGATATGGCTATGGTAGCTCAGATCCCCATGCCTCGGGTCTATATTGTGGATGATCCTTCGATGAATGCATTTGCGACAGGGTCTAATCCTCAAAATGCAGCTGTTGCAGCGACAACAGGCCTTCTAGCTGTGATGAACCGTGAGGAATTGGAGGGAGTTATCGGACACGAAGTCAGCCACATTCGCAATTACGATATTCGTATCTCTACAATTGCAGTGGCCCTTGCCAGTGCCATTTCGATGCTTTCTAGTATTGGTGGCCGGATGATGTGGTGGGGCGGTGGTCGTAGCCGGGACGATGATCGAGAAGGTAGCGGTGGTTTGGAGATTGTTATGTTGATCCTTTCCTTGCTTGCCATCGTTTTAGCACCATTAGCAGCGACCTTGGTCCAGTTAGCTATTTCTCGTCAACGGGAGTTCCTAGCAGACGCTTCAAGTGTTGAATTGACGCGGAATCCTCAAGGGATGATCAATGCTTTGTTAAAACTAGACAATAGCGAACCAATGCAACGACATGTCGATGATGCGAGCAGTGCTCTTTTTATCAACGATCCAAAAAAAGAATCCGGATTGCAAAAACTCTTTTATACCCACCCACCCATTGCTGAGCGGGTTGAAAGATTAAGAAACATGTAAAGTAAATCCATCGCTAGCAGGATTGAGAGTGTGGGAAAACTGTTTTTCTTTATAAATCTAATAAATTCTATACGAATAAAAAATTTATTCTTTAGAATTATTAACTCATCTATTGAAACTTTCCGCCGTGAGAAAAGTGCTAGAAACAATTGTGTTTCTAGCACTCGGGAGTTTTGGAACCTTGGGTCCAAAACTAAGTCATGGAACTTCTTCGAAGTTCGCTGACGTCCGTACTCACTTAAGGAAAGTTTTTAAGATGACTTTGTCCTAAATCTCAATCCACCAAACGGTGGTTTTTTTATTTGGTAGTTAAGAGGAGGGTAGTGAAACCAAGGATGGCAAAGATCCCCCACGCTAGGGAAAGGCTCCAGATAGCTAGACTAGAAAAGAGAGCTGTCCCAAGTGGCATGGCAAAGCTGACCATCAGTCCCAAAAAGCTAGAGGTAGAAGCTAATTTTTCAGCGGGTAATTTGCTCATTAAAAGACTGGAAACTTTTGGGTTGATTTTTGCTACAAGATAACCAAGGAAAGTGATGAGTAGAAGGGAAAGAATGTCCCAGTGTACCAGGATATTTGTGAGCCCAAGCATGGTCAGCCCACCTGCGATCCAAAGGAGGATATGGTGGAGTGATTGCTTGGAAAAATAATCGTGGGGTGTCAAACTAGCCCAGACCATGCTTAAAATAGTCACTGCCTCTAAGATCAAGAGGGATTGGCTAAAGCTCAACTGAAAGAAGGGAGAGTGAAGCAGTTGCAAATTGTAGATACCTGAGATGGATCCCCCAAGGGCATTGATGAGAACCAATGAGAAGAGCAACTTGCCAAAGTGGTGAACCTCCTCATCTGCAAAAATACTTTTGGCGTTCTGGTACATCTCTTGGCAATCGTGTACCAAAGATTTCTTACTTTTGGGCTCAATGACGGGAGCATGTGTCAGCTGCTTTTTTCTCATCAGAAGACAAGTAGAAGACAGGAGAAAAGTCACGGCATTGATCGAAGCGACCATAGCAAAATTTTGATGGCTGATAGCTAGCAGCCAAACTCCTAGAGCTTGTCCAGAAATCGAACAGACCATGCTAAGCAGTTGGTTGAAGGAATAGGCCTCCATCAAATCCTCGCTAGGGATGTTCTTCTGCATAATGGGGAGTTGCAAGCCTCCGCGATAATCACTCAAACAATCTGAAACAATGTTTAAAAAGCAAACAATCGAAAAGGCTAGGTAACCCGGAATCTTGGTCATGAGAGCAATAAGGATGAAGAGGATGGCTTGAAGATAGCCAATGCGGATCAACCAGTTAGCTTTTTTCTTCGTGCGGTCAGCCTTCATCCCGACAAAAATGGTAAAGAGGCTAGGAATAAATACAATGAGATTAGCAATTCCAACTGCTAGGCTCGGCTGTGGCATGCTGGCAGCAAAGACCACAAAGACCAGATTGTAGATGGCAGCACCAAGGGTATTCAAAAAGCGAGAAAGACTAAGTAAGGCAAAAATTTTATTACGAGCTAAGAGTTTCATGAGCCTTCCTCCTTCACGTGATCAGTTGCTAGGACTTGTTTGATGGATCGAAAGATCTGTTTGAAGAGGTCCATTTTCTCCTCTTCAGAGAGGGCTAGTTCCTGATCCTTCAGATAGACGCTGGTATGTGAGAGAAAAAGATGGAGGAAGTGGCTTTTTAGTTTGGTCATCATGGGAAGAACCTTCTTTCTTTACTTGATAGTCCTATTGTAAACCTAAAAAGCAAGAAAAAATAAATGTTGCATATTTTCAACAAAAACTCACAGGATAGATCTGTGAGTTTTTAGGATTTATTGATCAGTTCTTGCAGGCCCTGTTTGTAGTAGTCGGCACTGTCCTTACAATCCAGAATAGAGAGAACCTGGATGGCCTGTTCCATCTTTTCAAGACCGATTTCTTTTTCACCCTTTCGATAGAGAAATTCTCCTTTGGCATAGAGATAAACCGTCCGAAGGTAGGCTTCGTTCTCAGCGTAAAAGTGGTCCTTGATCAACTGATCAAAATAGATCGCGTCTTCAAATTCATTCGAACTAGTGGCCAGAAAGAAGCCATTAAGAAAAATAGAGTTAAGGGCAGAACGAGAAGAGTCTAGGAGAAGCTTGAAATCCTCCCGTTGGACCAACTCCTCTGTGTATTGTCGATAGAGGCGACTAGAGAAAAGTGGAGAGGTCAGAGAGAACAGGTTCAATTCAAAATTTCCCCAGATCATGACAGAGAAGAGATAATCATGGAGGAAATCCAGTTCCTCTTGGCTAGCGGTGAGCTCCACCTCAGGATAGAAGCCAAGCATTTGGGCCTTGAGAATAATGCTGGCTAAGAGGTCTTCTTTTTTGTGATGTTTCTGATAGGCTAGCTGGTAGTTTTGGTACAAGGCTTGATCGTGTTCCAAGCTCATGTTTTCATAGTGCTCTTTCAACAATTTGGGAATAAAAGAGTGCTGATCGATTCCAGCTAGATGGGAAAACTCACTGAGGCTCGTTTTGATCTGTTGAAGGGCCTGAAAAAAACGTTGCGTGGTCAGGTCATTTTCCCCTCTTTCAAATCGAGATAGCATGGAGCGCGAAAATTCGCCACCCGTAGCCTCCTCTAAAGAAATGTGGCGACTTTCACGTATCTGCCGAAAAACTGCTCCGATTTCTTTCATGAATTCTCCTCTATCTAACAATGCCCTAGCAAGTGAACCTCTTTTTTCCAAGAGATGGTGGGACCCTGTGTACAACACCAATTGGCCTAGTTTCTATATCTTTTTTCATGATTATAACAAATTTTTGAGGAGACTTCTTGGTTGAGGGGCAGCTTCATGATATACTAGTAGTATCTAGAAGATTTGAGGACAAAAGAATGAACTTATTTACACAAGAAATCCGTAAAAATCCTGAAGGACTAGCTTTTGATCAAGAGTTGGATTTGCTTAAGGAATTGCAAAAGCGTAATCCAGAAATTCTTGATTTAAAGAATGTGACAGCGACAGGACGAGTAGCCTATGATACAGGCCTCTATATCTTGGATTACCAGTTGACCTACACCATCGTTTTGGCATCTAGCCGAAGCATGGACCCTGTCGAGCTTCAAGAGAGCTATCCTGTAACAGAGGTGTTTGCGGAGGATGTACAGTCTGACGCAGATATCGAGGCCCTAGAGGAAGACTTGATCCTTCCAATCGAAGGCGGGAAGATTGACCTGAGTGAGAGTGTAGCAGATAATATTCTACTCAATATTCCTCTCAAGATTCTCACTCCAGAAGAAGAGGCTGGACAAGGTTTTATCGAAGGCAATGATTGGAAAATCCTATCCGAAGAAGAATACCAAGCCTCTCAAGCGATCAAGAAAGAAGAAAACAGTCCTTTCGCTGGTCTAAATGGCTTGTTTGACGAAGAATAAGCTAGAGATTGCATTTGATAAATTTAGACATAAATACTGGTCTTTTCTTTGAGGAAAGGCCTTCTTTTGATATACTAGGATTAATAAACAACAGAGGGGAGACCTCTAAAAAAGGAGAAAAAGTATGGATACTTTATTTATTCCAGGTTGGTTGATTACTTTTGTAATCGTAGCCATTCTTGTATTGATCTTGTTGGTCAAAGGGTATGTCAATGCTAAACCCAACGAAGTCGTGGTCATTACCGGTCTTCGGAAGCAACGTCACTTGCGTGGGAAAGCAGGCTTTATGATTCCCTTTGTCGAACAACGCTCTTATCTTGATATTGAGCAATTCTCGACAGATGTTCGGACGTCAGAAGCAGTCCCAACACTGGACTTCATTAACGTCCGTGCCGATGCGGCTGTTAAATTAAAAATTGGTACAACCGATGAAATGATTGCCCGGGCTGCAGAAAACTTCTTGAACTGGAATACGACAGATATTTCCAATTCTGTCCAAGATGTCTTGGAAGGAAACCTGCGGGAAGTGATCGGTCAGATGGAGCTCCGTAAGATGGTCAATGACCGTCAAGAGTTTGCCTCAAAAGTGCAAGACAACGTAGCGCCAGACTTGGCTAAAATGGGTCTAGAAGTCATCGCCTTTACGGTTCAATCCTTCTCTGATGAAGGGGGAGTCATCGATAACCTCGGGATTGAAAATGTTGAAACCATTAAGAAAGATGCCTTGATTGCCAAAGCCAAAGCAGAACGCGAACGCAAGGAAGTCGAAGCAGAACAAGATAAATTGGCTAACGACAAACGGGTCGCTGCCGATCTTGAAATCGCGCAAAAACAAAATGAATTAAAACTCAAACAAGCAGCCCTCAAGCAAGAAGCAGATATTGCCCAAGCAAAAGCAGATGCCGCTAAAGGGATTGAGGCAGAAGTGCAACGTCGTGAACAAGAGCGCGTGGCAGCCGAAGCCAATATCATGAAGCAAGAAAAAGAAGCAGAAGTCAAAGAGCGCGAAGTTAAGGTTCGTGAACAAGAATTGGATGCCAATATCCGCAAACAAGCTGAAGCTGAAAAATATGCGCGTCAACAAGCTGCAGAAGCAGAATTGATCGAACGCCAACGCAAGGCGGAAGCAGAACTCTTCGAAACACAAAAAGAAGCCGAAGCTCGAAAAGCTCAAGCCGAAGCTGAGAAATTTGCCCAATTGCAAGAGGCCGAAGCTATTGAAGCCAAAGGTCGTGCCGAGGCTGAAGCCATTCGCTTGAAACTGGAAGCTGAAGCCAAAGGTTTGGACCAAAAGGCCGAAGCGATGAAGAAAATGCAAGAAGCAGCCATTACTGAAATGGTCGTTGACAAGTTGCCTGAAATTGCGCGTGCTGTCGCTGAACCATTAACCAAGGTTGATAAGATCACCATGTACGGGGAAGGCAATGCTTCTAAGATGGTGGGCGATATTATGCAAAGTATCGACCAAGTCTCTCAAGGAGCTGGATTTGATATTCGTCAATTGCTAGCAGGAGCTCTTGGAGTTAATATGACGGTCAATAAACTCAAAGAAGGAGAACAACCGGTCATTGAAGCAGAGGAGTTAGCTTCTAAAGAAGATTAATGCCATTCATCAAGAAGTGTCTGAGAACTGTTTCTCGGGCACTTTTGTTTTTAAGATCAAATGACTTGCATGATCTTCTCCCTCTTGGAGAAGGCGGGAAGCTATTTTCTGCTTTCTTTTGAGGAGGAAAAATGGTAGAATAAAGGCAAACTATAAAGAGGAGTGTCACATGACTAAAGCAAACTTTGGTGTTGTTGGTATGGCCGTAATGGGTCGTAACCTTGCCCTTAATATCGAATCTCGTGGCTATACAGTTGCCATTTTTAACCGTAGTAAAGAAAAAACAGAAGATGTGATTGCTTGCCATCCTGATAAAAACTTTGTGCCAAGCTATGATATCGAAAGCTTCGTAAACTCAATCGAAAAACCACGTCGTATCATGCTCATGGTTCAAGCAGGACCTGGTACAGACGCAACTATCCAAGCCCTTCTTCCACACTTGGATAAAGGTGACATCTTGATCGACGGAGGAAATACTTTCTATAAAGATACCATCCGTCGTAATGAAGAATTGGCGAACTCAGGAATCAACTTTATTGGTACTGGTGTATCTGGTGGGGAAAAAGGTGCCCTTGAAGGTCCTTCTATCATGCCTGGTGGACAAAAAGAAGCATATGACTTGGTAGCTGACGTTCTTGAAGAAATCTCTGCAAAAGCGCCTGAAGATGGAAAACCATGTGTGACTTACATCGGTCCTGATGGAGCTGGTCACTACGTGAAAATGGTCCACAACGGGATCGAGTACGGGGATATGCAATTGATCGCAGAAAGCTATGACCTCATGCAACACTTGCTTGGCCTTTCTACAGAAGACATGGCTGAAATCTTCACTGAATGGAACAAGGGTGAGTTGGACAGCTACTTGATTGAAATCACAGCTGATATCTTGAAACGCAAAGACGATGAAGGTCAAGATGGACCAATCGTAGACTACATCTTGGACGCTGCAGGAAACAAAGGAACTGGTAAATGGACTAGCCAATCAGCGCTTGACCTTGGTGTACCATTGTCACTCATCACTGAGTCAGTATTTGCTCGTTACATCTCTGCCTACAAAGAAGAACGTGTACACGCTAGCAAGGTTCTTCCAAAACCAGCTGCATTCAAATTTGAAGGAGACAAGGCTGAGTTGATCGAAAAAATTCGTCAAGCCCTTTACTTCTCAAAAATCATCTCTTACGCACAAGGTTTTGCGCAATTGCGTGTTGCTTCTAAAGAAAACAACTGGAACTTACCATTTGCGGACATCGCATCTATCTGGCGCGATGGATGTATCATCCGTTCTCGTTTCTTGCAAAAGATCACAGATGCTTACAACCGCGATGCAGATCTTGCTAACCTTCTATTGGATGAGTACTTCTTGGATGTCACTGCTAAGTACCAACAATCAGTTCGTGACATTGTAGCTCTTGCTGTTCAAGCAGGTGTACCTGTACCAACCTTCTCAGCAGCCATCACTTACTTCGATAGCTACCGTTCAGCGGATCTTCCAGCGAACTTGATCCAAGCACAACGTGACTACTTTGGTGCTCACACATATCAACGTAAAGACAAAGAAGGTACCTACCACTATTCTTGGTACGACGAAAAATAATCTTGCTCTATGGTCAAACGAGTTCTACTAGTAGAAAATGAGAAGCAAATCGCTCGCTTCATTGATTTGGAACTTCAAAAAGAGGGGTATCAAGTTGATGTGGTCGAGGATGGAAAAGCGGGTCTGGCTTTGATTGCTGCGACCAAATATGATCTGATCTTGTTTAATTACGATTTGTCAGATATGTCTGGTGAAACATTCGCAGAGGAAATCAGTCGGATTCGCCCAGCTTCTGTTTTAATTGTTTTGGATAGCCGCGAAAAAATTGCTGAGCACAAAGAGAGTATTCAGCGCTTTGCCGTTTCCTATATGGTCAAACCCTTTATTATCAGCGATTTAGTCGATAAGATCACAGCGATTTTTAGAGGACGTGATTATATTGACCAACATTGTAGCCAGATGAAAATCCCAACATCATACCGCAATTTGCGCATTGATGTGGAACACCATACCGTCTATCGTGGGAAAGACATGATTAGTTTAACCCGCAGAGAGTATGATCTCTTAGCGACTCTGATGGGAAGCAAAGGGGTGGTGACACGAGATCAGTTGTTGGAAAGTGTCTGGAAGTACGAGAGTACAGGTGAGACTAATATTGTGGACGTCTATATCCGTTATCTCCGTGGGAAAATTGATCTACCCGGTCAAAAAAGCTATATTAAGACAGTTCGTGGGATTGGCTATGCCATGCAAGACGCATTAGAATAAAATATTCGAACCCTAAGAGGGTTCGAATGTTTCTATACTTCAAGGGAAACGTTTGCGTCGAAAAAGAATGAGTTTTAAAAAGAATATGGCTTAAAAAAGATAATAAAAGATAAAATTTGGAGAAAAAAATGAATGTAAGGCTTTACAAATTTTTAAAATATGGTATACTAGAAACAAATTAAGCGCAAACGTTTTCTTAAAACAAAGCCTTAAACAATATAAGGAGGTTGAATGATGAACAAAGGATCATTCAAAAGTTTATTTAGCTTTGAATTCTGGCAGAAGTTCGGTAAGGCCTTGATGGTCGTTATCGCTGTCATGCCAGCGGCTGGGTTGATGATTTCAATCGGGAAATCAATCCCTATGATCAACCCGAATTTAGCTCCACTTGTTATTACAGGTGGAATTCTCGAACAAATCGGTTGGGGGGTTATCGGGAACCTTCACATCCTCTTTGCCCTTGCTATCGGTGGTAGCTGGGCCAAAGAACGTGCAGGGGGTGCCTTTGCAGCTGGTCTCTCTTTCATCTTGATTAACCGCATTACCGGTGCAGTTTTCGGAGTGACATCTGCAACGTTAGCTGATAAAACTGCAACGGTTCACACAATCTTCGGTGGATCGATTAAAGTTGCGGACTATTTCATCAGTGTTCTTGAAGCACCAGCCCTTAATATGGGGGTATTTGTAGGGATTATCTCAGGTTTCGTTGGAGCAACTGCCTTCAATAAATACTACAACTACCGTAAACTCCCAGAAGCCCTTTCTTTCTTCAACGGGAAACGCTTTGTACCATTCGTTGTTATCGTACGTTCAGCACTCACAGCCTTGGTTTTGTCAGCCTTGTGGCCAGTAGTTCAATCAGGAATTAATGGATTTGGTGTTTGGATCGCCAACTCACAATCAACAGCTCCAGTATTGGCACCATTCTTGTTTGGTACCTTGGAACGTCTTCTCTTGCCATTTGGTCTTCACCACATGTTGACCATTCCAATCAACTATACTCAATTGGGTGGTAGCTACCAAGTTCTTACAGGTGCTGCCAAAGGAACAACTGTATTTGGACAAGATCCACTTTGGTTGGCTTGGGTAACAGACCTTGTCAACTTGAAGAAAGCTGATCCTAGCCAATACCAACACTTGCTTCATGCATACACACCAGCTCGTTTCAAAGTTGGTCAAATGATCGGATCATTTGGTATTTTGATGGGGATTGTGGTTGCTATCTACCGCAATGTGGATCCAGATAAAAAAGAAAAATACAAAGGGATGCTTTTTGCAACTGCCCTTGCAACCTTCTTGACTGGTGTAACAGAACCAATTGAATACATGTTCATGTTTATTGCTACACCATTGTACATCATCTATGCTCTTGTTCAAGGGGCTGCCTTTGCAATGGCTGACTTGGTTAACCTTCGAGTTCACTCATTCGGTTCAATCGAATTCTTGACACGTACCCCAATGGCCATCAACGCTGGTTTGGCATTAGATATCTTTAACTTTGTATGGGTAACAGTCCTCTTTGGATTTATCATGTACTTCATTGCCAACTTCATGATTAAGAAATTCAATTATGCGACTCCAGGACGTAACGGTAACTATGAACAAAATGATGATGCTCCTGCAGGAGATGGTGCAGCAGCAGGTGCTGCTACAAGCTCAGCAAGCTCACAAGTCATTAACATCATCAACCTTCTTGGTGGACGTGCCAATATCGTCGACGTTGACGCATGTATGACTCGTCTTCGTGTAACCGTTAAAGACGCTGAAAAAGTCGGAACAGAAGAACAATGGAAAGCTGAAGGCGCTATGGGTCTTGTCATGAAAGGACAAGGGGTCCAAGCGATCTACGGACCTAAAGCTGACGTATTGAAATCTGATATCCAAGACGTTCTTGATTCAGGTGAAGTTATTCCTGAAACACTTCCTAGCCAAATGACAGCAGTTCAAAAGGCTGAAGCAACCTTTAAAGGGGTAACTGATGAAGTGCACTCTGTTGCAGATGGTGAAGTGATCAATATTGAGGATGTGAAAGATCCTGTATTCTCACAAAAAATGATGGGAGACGGATTTGCAGTTGAGCCTGAAAATGGCCACATCGTTTCACCAGTTGCTGGTAAAGTTACTAGTGTCTTCCCAACCAAACATGCCCTTGGTTTGGTAACAGATAATGGTTTGGAAGTCTTGGTTCACATCGGTCTAGATACAGTTAGTCTTGAAGGAAAACCATTTGAGGTTAAAGTTTCTGAAGGTCAAACAGTGGCTGCTGGAGACCTCTTGGTGGAAGCAGACCTTGATGCAATCCGTGCAGCTGGTCGTGAAACTTCAACAATTGTTGTCTTCACAAATGCAGATGCGATTAAATCTGTTAAGGTCGAACATACTGGTAAATTGGCTGCAAATACGCCTGTTGCAACAGTAGAATTATAAGAGATGTCGGCAAAGAAAACGAGGTTGGGGCAGTGTACCCGGCCTCTTGCCGTTTCTTGATTTGAAAAGAAGGAGAAATCAGGGGATGAAATTTTTAACATTAAATTCCCATAGTTGGATGGAAGAGAATGCCCAGCAAAAATTTGAGACCCTCAAGGAGCAAATTTTAGAAGCACAATATGATGTGATCTGTTTCCAAGAGGTCAATCAAGAAATGGCCTCAGAAGCAGTTAAAACGGATGAGTATTATCAAGCTTTGCCATCAGCTGTAGCCATTCACAAGGATCACTTTGTTCGCGTATTGGTTGAGGAGTTGGCTGCTCAAGGTCTTCACTATTACTGGACTTGGGCCTACAACCATATTGGCTATGATCACCTCAATGAGGGTGTGGCCGTTCTTTCGCGTCAACCCTTGAAGGCGGATGAGATTTTGGTATCCAATATGGATGATCCAACGGACTACCATACTCGTCGAGTAGCCGTTGCCCATACAAGTGTAGATGGCAAAGAGATTGCTGTTGCCAGCGTCCATCTTTCTTGGTGGGACAAAGGTTTCCAATTTGAGTGGCCACGCATTGAGAACTACTTCAGCCAAGTAGGCAAACCCTTTATTCTAGCTGGTGATTTCAATAATCCTGCTGGTCAAGAAGGGTATGAAACGATTCTATCCAGTTCGCTAAAACTTCAAGATAGTTTTATCGAAGCCAAAGAAACAAAGGGGACTTATACTGTAGGTCCTGGAATCGATGGCTGGACGGATAATCAAGTTCCATTGCGAATCGATTACGTCTTTGCAAGTCCAGAATGGGACATCCAGCGTCTACATGTCATTTTTGATGATCAAAACAAACCCCATGTCAGTGATCACTATGGCTTAGAAGCTGAATTATCACTTTAATATAAATGGAGAGTCGAAAGGAAAACGATTTTATTCAATCGTCCTTCGACTCTTTTTTATGGATCAATGAGGAGCAAGCATAGGGGATTCTCCTGTTCTTCTGCTTTCTTTACGATTCAATTTATGGTAAAATGAAGTGTTAAAACAGTTTAAGGAGGTAGCAAATGCGTTGTCCAAAATGTGGTGGAAGTAAGTCTAGTGTGGTGGATAGTCGACAAGCTGAAGATGGGAACACCATCCGTCGTCGCAGGGAATGCGAAGAATGCCATTATCGCTTTACTACCTACGAACGAGTGGAAGAGCGGACCCTAGTGGTTGTCAAAAAGGATGGGACACGCGAGCAATTTTCTCGTGATAAAATCTTTAACGGTATTATCCGCTCGGCTCAAAAACGGCCTGTTTCTAGTGACGAAATTGAAGAAATTGTAAACCGGATCGAGCAAAAGGTTCGCAGCCAAAGTGATAATGAAATCAACAGTGAATATATTGGTTCGTTGGTCATGGATGAGTTAGCAGATCTAGATGAGATCACCTATGTCCGTTTTGCTAGTGTTTACCGGAGTTTCAAGGATGTCGGTGAGTTAGAGACCCTCTTGAAACAAATTACGAAGGGAACCAAGAAGAAAAAGGAAAAATAGATGAAGCCCAATACGCCTTTCGCATTTTTAAAAAATAATCTTCTTCCACCGGCAGGGGCTGCATTGGAGCAGTATTACCTGCCTATTTTGGAGATGGAAACGGTAACGGTTTATCGTTATCTGCTGGCCTCTTATGATCAGGGTGAAAAACAATATTTACTGGCTCAAATCCTCAATCATTTGAATATAGGATTTCCACAGTTGCTACTGGCTTTTGATCGCTTAATTGCCATGGGGTTGATCGATCTCTATGAGGAAGAAGTTGGGATCACCATCCAGTTACATGCTCCTCTTGCGTCGGAAGAATTTTTTTCGAATGCTGTTTTTAAACGCTTGCTTGAAAAAAAGATTGGGGAAAAGGCTGTTGAGGATCTGATCCCAGCACGCTCTTTAGGAACTAGACGGCAAGTTTCCTTCTCTCAAGTCTTTGGACTAGATGCTGGTGAGGCGACCGTTCTTCCAAGTAAGAAACAGCAGTTTGATATGGAAATGTTTAAGCGAATGATGGGGCGTGATGGACTCCGTTTTGCGGATGAAGGAGAAGCAACCTTAGCTCTCTTTGCCATCGCAGAAGAACAACAATGGACCTGGTATGAAACCTATCTCCTAGCAAAAGAAACGGCTGTAGAGCAGATTGTCTCTCCAAAGAGAATGAAGCAAAAGTTGGCTCAGGCGAGCCAAGAGCAACCACGCATGTCCTATAGCCGTCAGGAAGAAACCATTCTGAGGGAAGCTAAGGCAAAATCCAGCCTACAATTTCTAGCGGAGATTAAGAAGGCGCGCAATGCGACCATTACGCAGAGCGAACGCAAGACTTTATCCAAGTTAGCTGATCTAGGCTTACTAGATGAGGTGATCAATATTATTTTATTGTTGACCTTTAATAAGACCCAGTCTGCTAATCTCAATGAAAAGTATGCTTTGAAGGTAGGAAATGATTTTTCTTATCAAGGGGTCAACAGTGCAGAACTAGCGATTTTAAAAGTTCGAGAACGCCAGGAACAAGCTAAGGCTCAAGGAAACAAGGTGACGAGTCCTACATCAGCCAAGAGCAAGCACAGCAATGTTCCCAAGTGGAGCCAACCAAATTATCAAAATCAAACCAGTCAAGCAGAAAAGGTGGATCTTGCTAAAGAGAAACAACGCCTGTTAGAAAAACTGAATCAAGGAGGTGAGTAGATGGAAAGTGTAGGTCAAACCATGTCTCACATGAACCGTGCGCGTCAATTTAACTATGAGGATTTGGTCACACAGATCTTGGCAGACCAAGAAGTGTCTGCCTTTATCAAGGACCAGTCTTTGTCTGAACAAGAAATTCGACGGAGTATTTCAAAATTTAATCAATACATTAGTGAACGCAACCGTTTCTTATTGGGAGATCCAGATTATATTGCCAAAGGTTATAAACCCATCCTCACCATGAATGAGGGCTATGCGGATGTCGCTTATGAGGAAACACCAGAGTTGATCGAAGCCCAAAAACGTGCTGCGATCAACCAACGTCTCAACTTGATCAATCTCCCTTCAACCTTGAAAGAGGCGAGTCTAGCTAAGGTAGAGCTCGATGATAAGGGGCGATTTGAGGCCTTTGAAGAATTAGCCAATTTTGTGGCCAACTATCCGGAATATCAAAAGGGGATCTACCTCTATGGTGATTTTGGAGTAGGAAAGAGCTACATGATGGCAGCCTTGGCTCATGATTTATCCGAAAAACGCCAGGCCTCTACCACCTTACTTCATTTCCCAAGTTTTGCTATCGATGTCAAAAATGCCATCAGTTCAGGCTTGGTCAAAGAAACCGTCGATCAGGTGAAAAAAGCCGAAATTTTAATTCTCGATGATATAGGTGCGGAACAGATGTCAGCCTGGGTGCGAGATGAAATCTTACAAGTGATTTTGCAGCACCGAATGCAGGAAAATCTCCCAACCTTCTTTACTTCTAACTTTAATTTTGAAGAGCTGGAACGTCATTTTGCAGCTTCGCGTAATGGAGATGAAACCTGGCAGGCCAAACGGGTCATGGAGCGCGTGAAATTTTTAGCCAAGGAAATCCATCTGGAAGGAGTCAATCGCCGATGAATGAAACCATCCGTTTAATGAAATCTCATTTTTCTGTTCGCCGTTTTAAGGAAGAAGCCATCAAAGAAGCTGACCTCAAGGAAATTTTATCAGCTGGGCAGATGGCATCAAGTTGGAAAAACTTTCAGTCTTATTCTGTTATTGTGGTCAAAAGCAAGGAAAAGAAAGAAGCTCTTTACGACTTTCTTCCTCAAGAAGCGATTCGCCAATCAGCCGTCTTTCTCCTCTTTGTTGGGGATTTAAACCGCGCTGGAAAAGCTGTCAAACTTCATGAGCAGGATTTCCATCCTGAAGGGGTGGACAACTTACTGATCACCTCAGTGGATGCGGCTCTAGCAGCTCAAAATACGCTATTGGCAGCTGAAAGTCTCGGCTATGGTGGAGTGATGATCGGCATGTTGCGCTACTGTTCAGAAGAAGTCGCAGAACTCTTCCGTCTGCCAGACTATACCTATCCGGTTTTTGGGATTGCTCTCGGAGTACCCAACCAGCAACATGCGGTGAAACCACGTTTGCCATTGGAGCAGGTTGTTTTTGAAGAAGAATACCAAGAACAAGACCTATCAGTTGTGACTGCCTATGACAAGGTTCAGGCAGATTATGCTGGAGCGCGTGCAACCGACAGCTGGAGCGAGCGTCTTGCAGCTCAATTTGGTCAACCTGAACAAGAAGAGACCAAAAAACTACTAGAAAAACACAAACTATTATGAAATGAAGAGAGGCGTTCTTGAACCGAGGTCTCGCCTTTCATTAGAAAAGAGGAAATCATGGCCCTACCAACTATTGCGATTGTAGGCCGTCCCAATGTCGGAAAATCTACACTCTTTAACCGGATTGCCGGTGAGCGGATTTCCATCGTTGAGGATGTAGAAGGAGTCACTCGTGACCGCATTTATGCAACAGCTGAGTGGTTGAATCGAAAATTTAGTATCATCGATACGGGGGGAATTGATGACGTAGATGCCCCATTTATGGAGCAAATCAAGCATCAGGCAGAAATTGCCATGGACGAAGCAGATGTGATCGTCTTTGTTGTTTCTGGAAAAGAAGGGATCACGGATGCGGATGAATATGTCACTCGTATCTTGTATAAGACCCATAAACCGGTTATTCTTGCAGTCAACAAGGTGGATAACCCAGAGATGCGCAATGATATCTATGACTTTTATGCCTTAGGACTGGGCGAGCCACTACCGGTATCCTCTGTCCACGGGATCGGAACTGGGGATGTTCTCGATGCCATCATCGAAAATCTTCCGAATGACACAGAAGAAGAAAATCCAGATATCATCAAGTTTAGCTTGATTGGTCGTCCAAATGTTGGGAAATCAAGCTTGATCAATGCAATCCTTGGAGAAGACCGCGTGATTGCTAGCCCAGTAGCTGGAACCACACGGGATGCCATTGATACCCATTTTACTGATGCAGATGGCCAAGAATTTACCATGATTGATACAGCTGGTATGCGCAAATCTGGTAAAATCTATGAAAACACTGAGAAATATTCTGTCATGCGTGCCATGCGTGCCATCGACCGCTCAGATGTGGTTTTGATGGTTATCAATGCCGAAGAAGGGATTCGGGAGTATGACAAACGGATCGCTGGCTTTGCTCATGAAGCTGGTAAAGGTATGATCATTGTTGTCAACAAATGGGATACCATTGAAAAAGACAACCATACCATGAAGCAGTGGGAAGATGACATTCGCGATCAATTCCAATACCTTTCTTATGCGCCGATTGTTTTTGTCTCTGCCTTAACCAAACAACGCTTGCACAAGTTGCCAGAGATGATCAAACAGATCAGTGAGAGTCAAAATACACGAATTCCTTCAGCTGTCTTGAACGATGTGATTATGGATGCCATTGCCATTAATCCAACGCCGACCGACAAAGGAAAACGTCTCAAGATCTTCTATGCGACACAAGTGGCAACCAAGCCGCCAACTTTTGTGGTCTTTGTTAACGAAGAAGAACTGATGCACTTCTCATACCTCCGTTTCTTGGAGAACCAAATTCGCAAGGCCTTTGTTTTTGAAGGAACTCCAATCCATTTGATTGCTCGAAAACGGAAGTAGGGAATAAGAGACAAATGGATCAAAGTGGAGAAGGATATTTCAAATGATAAAACGCTCATTCTTCCAACTATGAAAATAACTAAAAGTAGCGCATAAGCGTTGCTTTTTTTAATAAGCTGGTAAAATGAAGTGGAGGATAGTCAGATGCGTAGTATCATGGTCCGGATATTCTTTATTCCTTATGCTTTTTTTAAGGATGAGTAGAGTAAACTCATGAACATCATGAGAGCTTTAGGTTTGTGTACTTATTATTTAAAATCTATCTGTATCTCCTGTTTCTCGGTTCGATCGTAAGCTTGGAGCTCTTGATCCTATTGCTGGGGATTTTATTAAAAAATAAGGTCGTGTTTTTTCTTTTCTCTATGAGCAATCGGGATTTTGCTATTCCCGTTGTTTAGCTATTCGATCAAACAGTTAACAGATAGATATTAGGGATAGCTGTTTGAACTGAGAGCGTTACGAAATCAGGTAAAAAACGGGCTAAAATCCTTTCAAGATGATGACTATTTTTTCTAATTTTTGCTTAAATATGGTATAATAAAGGGATTAATCTAAGGTGGTAAACATGGCAAAATTAATTCCTGGGAAGGTTCGTTCACAAGGGAGCCTTCTCTATGAAGCTGGGAAGGTTTCCCTTCAGGAAGTAAAAGAAAAATACCTATATTTTCGGGTGGAAGAAGAAAGCTTGCGGTACAGTTTGGACGACGATGCTGTTTTTTGTAGCTGTGCTTTCTTTCAAAAGAAAAAATTCTGTACACATCTAGCAGCTGTGGAAGCTTTTTTGAAGAATGATGACAGTGGGAAAGCAGCTCTTACAAGCCTTGAAGAAGATGCCACGGCGACTGAAGAAACGCAGGAGAAGGTCTCTTTTGGAAGTTTGTTTTTAGACCAGGTCCTTCCAAAAATCGAAAAGAAAGAAACTCGCTATGTCTTATCAGCAGTCGGGCAGGAGGATGAATACTCTGGTCAATTCTTGTGGACCCTTCGCATTCGTCGCTTGCCAGACGAGCGTTCTTATGTGATCAGAGATGTGCTAGCTTTTTTGCAGACCCTTCAGAAAGAAGGCCACTTTGCAATTGGCAAAAGTTACTATGAACCCATTTCTTACTTAGAATTTGATGGGCCTAGTCAGGATGTGATCAATTTCCTACAAGGCTTGGTCACAGATAGTGGCTCGAAAGAGCAAGATTTCTTTCCCAATGCTGGGCGCCATCTTTATTTTCCACCGACTCTCTTTGAAGAAGCTGTAGAATTACTAATGAATTTGGATTCCTTCCTCTTGCAATACAGCTTGTATGATTTTTCTGAAGTCTATTTTCAGGATGTCCATGGGGAGGAAGATCTCTTTCATTTTCAGGTGGAAGACCATGGTGATTTTTACGAATTGATCATTACTGAGCCACAAGTGAAGGTTGTCGAGTCTGCTGTTTACCTGTTTCGAAATGGTGTCTTCTATCACCTGACGCCCCAACAGCGGACCTTATGGAAGGCGATTCAAGACTTACCAATGGATCAAGATCGAAAAAAACGCCTGCATTTTGATCCAACGGATCAGACCAAACTTTCCTATAGTTTAAAAGAGTTCAAAAAACTGGGACAAATAACAGCCCCGACCAGCTTTTTAATCCACGATTTCACTCCGGAATTTCATTTTGATCTAGCACAGGATCAGACTGTATTACTGGATGTTGTCTTTCAATACCAGGATCGTGTGGTGACCACGCGTGAGGAACTTCTCAATCTTCCTTATTCTAGTGATTTCGATAAGGAGCAAGAAGTTTTTTCAACCATGCTAGCAGCAGGTTTTACGGATGATTTTTCTTCCCAAAGAAGTCCTTTATCAAGTGAGCAAATCTATCCATTCTTTCACCAACAGATCCCGACTTTTGAAGCCTTAGGAGAGGTTACCCTCTCTGATAGCCTTTTAGATCTTTATCAAGTGGAGCGTCCAAAAATTGATGTTAAAACCAATGGCAGTCTACTGGAGATCGGTTTTGACTTTGAAAGTGTGGATCCAGCCGAAGTGGACCAGGTCCTCAAAGCTCTAGTAGGGCAAAAAGACTATTTTGTCAGCCATACAGGGAAAGTTCTTGTCTTTGATGAAGAAACCAAGAAGATCAGTCGAGCCTTAGCAGATCTGCGGGCGAAAATGAGCAAGGGTGGGAAACTACAAGCCCGCCGGATTGCCGCTTATCAGCTATCTGATTTGTTGGCAGATCAAGACAATGTTCATTTTTCAGAAGACTTTCGAAATTTAGCTCATGATTTGACTCATCCAGAAGACTTCCAACTCCCTCAGATGACAATCCAAGCGACCCTAAGGGATTACCAAGAAACAGGGGTTAAATGGTTCTCCATGTTAAATCATTATGGTTTTGGTGGTATTTTAGCGGATGATATGGGGCTTGGGAAAACCCTGCAGACTATTTCCTTCTTGACCAGTGTCGCAAAAAAAGAAACTAAAATCTTGATTCTAGCTCCATCTAGTCTCATCTACAATTGGAAACAAGAATTTTCAAAATTCGCTCCTCAGATGGAAGTGGCAGTCGTCTATGGTCTCAAGCAGCACCGAGATGAACTCATCGCAACCAATCCACAGGTAGTTATCACTAGTTACGCGTCTTTTCGTCAAGATGTGGAGGAATACCAGAAAAATCAGTATGAGTACTTGATTCTAGATGAAGCCCAGGTCATGAAAAATGCCCAAACCAAGATTGCCCAACACTTACGTGGCTTTGAGGTTCCGCATGTGTTTGCCCTATCTGGGACACCGATTGAAAATCATGTGGGTGAACTCTGGTCCATTTTCCAAATTGTCCTTCCAGGGCTCTTCCCAGCTAAAAGAGAATTTCAAAAATTGAGTCCTGAGACCATTGCACGATTTGTCAAACCTTTTGTCATGAGACGGAAAAAAGATGAAGTGCTCCAAGAATTACCGGACTTGATTGAAACAACCTATCACAATGAGTTGGATGAAAGCCAAAAAACGATCTATTTGGCTCAATTAAAACAAATTCAAGATCGGGTTCGAAGCTCTAGCGAGGAAGAACTAAATCGGAGTAAGGTGGAAATTCTCTCGGGTCTCATGCGCCTTCGCCAAATCTGTGATACCCCCGCCCTCTTTATGGAAGACTATCAGGGAGATAGTGGGAAATTGGAGAGCCTTCGAGATCTTTTGGGTCAAATCAAGGATGGCGAACACCGGGTTTTGATCTTCTCTCAATTTAGAGGCATGCTGGATATCCTAGAGCAGGAGATTGACCAGCTTGGCATGACCTCCTTTAAAATCACAGGTTCTACTCCCGCTAAAGATCGACAAGAAATGACCAATGCTTTTAATGCAGGTGAGCGCCATGCTTTTCTCATTTCTCTGAAGGCTGGAGGGGTTGGATTGAACCTCACTGGTGCCGATACGGTCATCTTAGTCGATTTGTGGTGGAATCCTGCAGTGGAAGACCAGGCTATTGGACGTGCCCATCGAATGGGACAGGAACAAAATGTTGAAGTTTACCGCATGATTACTCGTGGTACGATCGAAGAAAAAATCCAAGAACTACAAGCTTCCAAAAGACACTTGGTCTCAACGATTTTAGACGGAACGGAAACACGATCTAGTTTATCGGTTGAGGAAATTCGTGAGATTCTTGGAATTCAGTCAGAATAGCTTGAAAAATTCTGTGAATAGTTTATAATTAATGGAGTGTCGAAAGGAAGAAAGCATGACAGAAAAATATTTTCCTCAAGTAGGGGATAATGAGTTGATGTTAACAGAGATGCCCCACATGAACCTGTATGATGAAACAGACTTGATTAGTAACATTACAGGCGACTATGTGGATAAAAATTATTTGGAATGGCAACCGATTGCTGAAAATACCAAACCTAAGCATCCTTACCACCAACCATTAGAAGAGCCCCTACCGAAAAGACGGCCAGTAAGAAAACCTGATTTTAAAGAGCCGATTGATAAAAAAAGCCCAGCCAATCGTTATGCAGAGGAAGCGAGAGAGCGCGCTCGTGAAGATCTGAAAAAGAAACGCACAGCTCCCTATCTGACAACGGATCCAGCAGCTACTACAAGTAAACGGAAAAAACCATTTATTTCTGAACGAAAACCTGGTCAGCCAACGGCTCCCTTCCAAAAGGAAAATCCGGGTGAATTATTGAAATATAGCAAACGATTACGACAAGATCAGTTGATCCTTGCAGAGTTCGAATCTGCAGGAGAACCAGAAGTGGCAGAACCGACTGAAAAGAAAAACAATTATGATTTCTTAAAGACTAGCCAAATATACAATAAAGATCAGCACAAGTTGAAACCACAGCCAATCAAACAAGAATTGGATTTAACCCATCTAGATCAAGAATAAGGAGAAAACATGTCTAATACATACCATTTTATTGGAATTAAAGGAGCAGGGATGAGTGCTTTAGCCCTCATGCTTCACCAAATGGGACATACGGTTCAAGGGTCAGATGTTGAGAAGTATTACTTTACGCAACGTGGCTTGGAACAAGTAGGAATTCAAATTTATCCATTTGATGTGAAAAATTTGGAAGGCGACAAGATCCTCATTGCCGGGAATGCTTTCCGTCCAGATAACAATGTGGAAATTGCTTATGCAGATGAGCATGGCCTAACTTATAAACGCTACCATGAATTCCTTGGTGAATTTATGCGTGACTTCGTCAGCATGGGGGTTGCCGGAGCACACGGAAAAACCTCGACAACAGGGATGCTTTCTCACGTCTTATCAAATATCACTGACACCAGTTATTTGATTGGTGACGGGACAGGTCGTGGCTCTGCAGCAGCCAAATACTTTGTCTTTGAATCAGATGAGTATGAACGCCACTTTATGCCTTACCATCCTGAATACAGCATCATCACCAATATTGACTTCGACCATCCAGACTATTTCACGAGCTTGGAAGATGTCTTTAATGCTTTTAACGATTATGCCAAACAAATCAGTAAGGGCCTCTTCATCTACGGAGAAGACAAAGAATTGCGTCGGATTACCTCATCAGCACCAATTTATTACTATGGTTTTGATAAGGAGACGAACGATTTTGTGGCAAGCAACTTGCTTCGCTCAACGACAGGTTCAACCTTCAACGTTCATTTCCGTGGAGAAGATTTGGGGCAATTCCATATCCCAACATTTGGTCGTCACAACATCATGAATGCTACAGCAGTCATTGGTTTGCTTTACATTGCAGGATTTGATTTAGATTTAGTCCGCGAGCATTTGAAGACCTTTGCTGGAGTGAAACGTCGCTTTACTGAAAAAGTAGTCAATGGAACAGTGATCATCGATGACTTTGCGCACCATCCAACGGAAATTATTGCAACCTTGGATGCGGCCCGTCAAAAATACCCAAGTAAAGAGATTGTGGCCATTTTCCAACCACATACCTTTACACGGACCATTGCCTTGTTAGATGAATTTGCAGAAGCCTTGAATCAAGCAGATGCTGTTTACTTGGCACAGATCTATGGCTCTGCGCGTGAAGTCGATCACGGCGATGTGAAAGTTGAAGATTTGGAAGCAAAAATTGTCAAACGCTCAGCGATTATTACAGCTGAGAATGTTTCTCCTCTTCTTGACCATGATAATGCAGTCTATGTCTTTATGGGAGCAGGAGATATTCAAACCTATGAATACTCATTTGAGCGTTTATTATCTAGTTTGACACATAGTGTACAATAAGAGATGATTGAGTCTGGAATCTTTTGGTTCCAGACTCAAATTTATCTGTCCACTGAAGGAGTATGAGATGAGGAAAGCAGGATGATGATTCGATCAATCACCCCAGCTGATCAAGAACAGCTGCTGTTACTAGAAGAAGAACTTCATGGCAATGAAGGAAAGGAGCACAGGGCCACTCTTGAGGAAGCGCTAGGTTCGAAGGAAGCCATTTCTTTGCTTGCAGAGCAGGCGGGGGATGCTGTGGCTTACTTGTTGGCGACAGAAGACCAGCCTTTAAAAAGAGACCTAATTGTATTGCGACTAGCAGTGAGACCAGCCTTTCAAGGTCAAGGCTATGGTTCTATTTTAATCGCTGCTTTAAAGGATCTAGCTGTTCAAAAGGAAAAGGAAGCCATTTGGATCGATTGCCCAGAAGACTTACTATCTTATTTTTCCCAGCAAGGATTTCGAGATGAAGCTGAGTCTGATCGAGGTGTCCATATGGTTTGGGAACGATAGAAGGAGTAAATGATGAAAGAAAAGATTCACATTAGACAGGCAGAGCTGCAGGATTTGGATGCCATCGAGCGCATTGAGCTTGAGAATTTCTCAGAAGAAGAAGCGATTGCGCGTGAGATTTTAAAAGATCACATCGAAAAGATTCAAACGACATTTCTTGTAGCAGAGTGCCAGGGTCAGATTTTAGGCTATTTAGAAGGACCTGTTAGACCGGAGCGCTATTTGATCGATTCCTCTTTTTCAGAGGTTGAAGATCTAAGTCAGTTAGAACAGGGCTTTATTTCCATTACGAGTCTATCCATTGCTAAAGAAGCTCAAGGACTTGGAGTGGGAACCCTTTTGCTTGAAGCGATGAAAGAGATTGCGTTGAAAGATAATCGCCAAGGGATCAATTTGACCTGTCATGATTATTTGATTCCTTATTATGAAAAGCAAGGATTTACCAATGAAGGCCGGTCAGAATCCCAATATGCGGGTGAAGTTTGGTACAATCTGGTCTGGGAAAATGAAAAACTTGATTAAATAGGTATTTTAAAGAAGAAAGGCGATTTGTATTGCTTTTCTAAATCTTTTAAGATATAATATTAAGGATTATGATGAGGGAGGTCAATTATTTGACTGATAAATCACAAGACAGTGAGAAGTTATTAAGCTTCAAAGAGCAGATCCTCAGAGACTTAGAAGAGGCCAATGAGCAACTTCTAAAAATCGAAAAAGAGTATGATCTACCTGATCGAAGTATTGAAACCCCTTCTTCACTGAAAGAGGAGGAAGAAGCAACACTACCTCCAAAAGTAGAAGAATCTGCGTTGGCTCCCAAAGAAGAACCAGTGGAGCCGGTAAAGGCGACTCCTGCTGTGGAAGAAAAGAGTGAGCTTACAAAGCCTGCTAAAAAAGAACCAAGTCAGGAACCGGTAGAGGAAAGCTTATCGCGCTCTTCTCGTAACCAGCGCCAACAAAAACAAAAGAAACAAAATAAAATCGCTAAACGAATTGTGCGGACAGTAGTCAGCCTTTTGCTGATTGTGATCGTAGCTACAGGGATCTTTGCTGTGACCTATATCCATTCAGCTGTCAAGCCGATGGATAAAAATGCAACAGAATTCGTAACGGTTGAGATTCCAGCAGGTTCAAGTAATCGTGAGATTGGCGCGATCCTTGAGAAAAAAGGACTCGTGAAAAATGGTCAGTTCTTTAACTACTATACCAAGTTCAAGAACTATAGCAATTTCAAATCTGGTTATTTCAATTTGCAAAAGAGCATGGATCTAGAAACCATCATCCAAAAACTGCAAGAAGAGGGAACCAAAACTCCTCAGGCTCCAGTTCTTGGAAAGGTCACGATTCCAGAAGGTTATACGATCGATCAGATTGCGACGGCTATCACCACCAATGTCTCCACTAAGAAGGCAGGCAAGACTCCATTTAAGAAAGAAGATTTCTTGAAGGCTGTCCAAGACGATGCCTTTATTGAGAAGATGGTGGCCAAATATCCTAAGCTCTTGGCGAATCTGCCAAGTAAGGATTCTGGTGTTCGCTACCGTTTAGAAGGTTATCTCTTCCCAGCAACTTATAACTATGGGAAAGATACCACAGTGAAAGAGATGATCGATCAGATGCTTGCGGCAATGGATCAAAACTTAAGCCCATACTATGAAACACTTGAGAGCAAGAACATCAATGTAAACGAAGTATTGACTCTTGCTTCCTTGGTTGAAAAAGAAGGGGCGACGGATCAGGACCGCAAAGATATCGCGAGTGTCTTCTATAACCGCTTGAACCAAGACATGCCTTTGCAAAGTAATATTGCAATTCTTTATGCAGAAGGGAAACTTGGTCAAAAGACGACCTTAAAAGAAGATGCAACGATCAATACAGAGCTGGATTCACCTTATAATATTTATAAGAATACCGGCTTGATGCCTGGCCCAGTGGATAACCCTGGAGTATCAGCGATCGAAGCGGTGGTGAACCCAAGTAAGACCGATTACTTGTATTTTGTCGCAAATGTCGAAAATGGTGAAGTTTTCTTCGCTAAGACATACGAAGAACACAATAAAAATGTTGAAGAACACGTCAATAGTAAATTGACACAAGCAAGTTCAAACTAGAAAAAGCATGTGGCGCGTCCACAGCTTTTTCATTCAAATAATAGAAAGAGAAGAATAATGGCAGAAAAAACATACCCAATGACCCTAGCAGAAAAAGAAAAATTGGAACAAGAATTAGAAGAATTGAAATTGGTCCGTCGACCTGAAGTGGTGGAACGGATTAAGATCGCTCGTTCATATGGTGACCTCTCAGAAAACTCTGAGTATGAAGCGGCAAAAGATGAACAAGCTTTTGTTGAAGGTCAAATCTCTAGCTTGGAAACAAAAATCCGTTATGCAGAAATCGTCGATAGTGACGCTGTTGCAGTAGACGAAGTAGCGATCGGAAAAACCGTTACAGTTCAAGAAGTTGGCGAAACAGATGAAGAAGTATACAGCATCGTTGGTTCAGCAGGGGCAGATGCCTTTGCAGGAAAGATTTCTAACGAAAGCCCAATCGGTCACGCTTTGATTGGTAAGAAGACAGGTGACGTTGTCACTGTTGAGACACCAGCTGGAAGCTACCAAGTGAAAATTTTGAACGTAGAAAAAACAGCGTAACTATAAAACGCAAGCCCTCCAAGAGGGCTTGTTTTTTTGTGCTCTTAATCTTTTTGTGAGAGTGAAAATTCTTTGCTGACTGAACGATATCAAAAAAAGCACTTGAACCTTGGGTTCAAGTGCTACTGTATACCGCTAGAATTAGTAGTTTGTACTACTTTCTATTGCGTTGTTTTCCTGCATTGCGGTTGTTTTTTGGTTTGTGTTGGATTTGTGTCGTTGCAGTAGGTGTGACATCTTTTTTCACGCGGTGACTAGTCGCTTTAGGAGGATTGTTTTTGTATTCCTCAGCGACTCGTTTGCGAAGATTTGGACGAATCAAGTAGTTGATGACAAATTGTTGGATAATTTGGATCACCCCACCGACTACCCAGTAAAGAGTTACTCCGGCTGAGGAGATCAATGAGAAGACACCGATCATAATCGGACTCATCAGTGATGCTTTGCGCATGCTTTCCTTTTGGGTTTCATCTTCAATTCCATGAAGAGAAAGCATACTTTGGATATAGTAAAGAACTGCTACGATCGCTGTCAAGAGCAAGCTTGGTTTGCCGAGAGCAATGCCAAGGAAGCTACTATCTGCTACCCCTTTGGTGTGCTGAGCTGCAAAGAAGAGAGCTGAGAAGAATGGCATTTGGATCAAGAGTGGCAAACACCCAACTCCACCAAACATGCTAACTCCATTTTCACGTTGAGCAGCCATTAATTCCTGTTGCGCCAATAGCTTTTCTTCTTGTGTGCTAGCGTTCTTCATGCGCTCTTGGATTGGCCCAAGGATAGGTTTTAAGTAGTTCATCTTTTCAGATTGGTAGGTTGCCTTCCATGATTGGTACAAACCAAGTGGCAAGATGATTAACCGTACGATCAAGGTGACGATAATAATCCCGATCCCAAAGCCTAAGCCAAGGTTGTTGGCAAAGAATTTGATGGCTTCGCCCATTGGACGGCCAAGAAGATTCCAGATCAATCCAGTCGGATTTCCAGTTTTCCGATCGACACTCACGCATCCTGATAAGAAGACAAGCGAAGCTAGTCCCATCGATGCAAGTAATGCAAGTTTATTTTTTTTCACAAATAGTTCCTTCTTTTTTTTAATGTTACCTTTCTATTCTACTGTTTTTTTTGAAAATACACAATAGTTCTCTAGTCTTAATTTGCAATTTTGAAGTCTGTATAGTTTTCAAAGTTTGCGAGCGTAACATCTAAATAAGTCACATGCGCAAAAGGCGTAGGACCTTTGCGAATTTCTTGGATGAATTTGGCCATTTGGCTACTAGACTCTGCCTGTGCCAGAATGCCAACTGTTCCGTCGTCATTATTCCAGACACGGCCAGTGATCCCACCGATCTCTAAAGCAAGACTGTAGACTCCCCAGCGAAAGCCAACCCCTTGAACCCGTCCTTGGGCAATCATTTTTACCTTTTGCATGTGCGACCTCCTTGACTCGAAGAAATCTATCTGAGGTATGATTTCTTCTTTTTCTTTGTGCTATAATAGTTCTATGAATATTATAACGTCTAAATCCAATAATGTAATCAAAAATGCAAAAAAATTACATCAAAAAAAATACCGGACAGATTCTTATCTCATTGAAGGCTGGCATCTGTTTGAAGAGGCAGTAGAAAATCATGCGAAGATTCGGCAGGTCTTTGTTTTAGAAGCCTATTTAGACCGGGTAGAGGACATCCAAAAAGTCACTATCGTGACTCCGGAGATCTTAAGCCTCTTGGCAGATTCGAAGACTCCTCAAGGGATTGTCGCAGAGATTCTTCTAGAGCAGCCAGAGCTTCCGGATCAGCTACAAGGGCGATTCCTCTATTTGGAGGATGTACAGGATCCTGGCAATGTAGGGACGATGATTCGAACAGCAGATGCAGCAGGTTTTGATGGCGTCATGCTTTCGAAAGCCTCCGCTGATCTATACAGTCTCAAGACCCTTCGATCCATGCAGGGCAGTCATTTCCATATTCCTATCTGGAAACTGGATCGAGAAGAACTATTGGAGCGAGCTGCGCACTCTCATCTAGCAGTTCTCGCAACGACGCTTTCAGAAGCTTCCATTGACTACCGTCAGCTTTCTCAGACCGATCAGTTTATCCTGGTTATGGGGAATGAAGGAAATGGCATCAGCCAGGAAATGGCGGCACAAGCAGACCAGCTGGTTCATATTCCCATGCCAGGTCGGGCAGAGAGTTTAAATGTTGCAGTGGCAGCAGGAATTTTGATGTTTTCTTTAAGGAAATTTTGAGAAAAAGAAGTATACTTAACCTGTAAGAAGAAGTTGATGGAGATCTTATTGGGAGAGCTTATCAACGAAAGGTGGTTATCTTATGCAATATCATCGTGACAAAGAATACATGACCTATGTAGGCCATCTGATCCAGCATCCTAAGGTTCAAAAATTAGCCGACATTCCCCACCATATTCATTCCAATCGTTTGGAGCATTCCATTCATGTGAGCTATACCAGTTATAAACTGGCTAAAAAATTTGGTTGGGATGCCAAAAGTACGGCTCGGGGTGGCCTCTTGCATGACCTCTTTTACTATGATTGGCGCGAGACCAAGTTTACGAAAAGTCACGCCTGGATCCATCCCCGCATTGCCGTGAGAAATGCACGAAAGATCACAGATCTCAATGCCAAGGAAGAAGACATCATTATTAAACACATGTGGGGAGCTACCCTTGCTCCGCCTCGCTACAAAGAATCCTTCGTAGTGACCATGGTGGATAAATACTGGGCTGTTAAAGAAGCTTCAGAACCATGGCGTAAAAAGATGGCTAAAAGGAGATTTTTTCATCGAAAAATGTTAAAATCGTAGTAAACAAATTTGAAAGGAACTTGTTAATATGTATAATGATTCAGTAATCCAAGAACAAAGTGGATTGAATGCTTTTTATAACAAAATCTACTCATTAGTTGGGATCGGTGTGGGGATTTCAGCCCTTGTGTCTGGCCTGATGATGACAGTCTTTCAAGACTTCTTCGTACAAATCTTGACAACCGCACCAATGGTTTACTACGCAGCAGTGGTTGTAGAATTGATCTTGGTCTTTGTTGCAAGTGGGAAGGCTGTTAAAAATAGCCCGTCTGCTCTTCCGATCTTCTTGATCTACTCAGCTTTGAATGGCTTTACCTTGAGCTTTATCATTGCTCGCTACATGCAAGCAACTGTCTATAAGGCTTTCTTGGTCAGTGCCTTGATGTTTATTGTCATGGGAGCTATCGGACGCGTCGTGAAAAAAGACCTGTCTGGAACGGGACGTGCCTTGATGGGAGTCTTGATCGGTGTGATCATTGCTTCTGTTGTGAACATGTTCTTGAGAAGTTCTGGAATGGACTATATCTTGAGTATTATCTCTGTCTTCCTCTTTGCAGGATTGACAGCTTGGGATAACCAAAAGATTCGCTATGTCTATGATCAAACAAATGGTCAACCTGCTACAGGTTGGGCAGTAGCGATGGCTTTGGAACTTTATCTTGACTTTATCAACCTCTTTATCAGCCTTCTTCGTATCTTCGGAAGAAACGACTAATCAAAGAGAGATTGAGCTGGGGCAGTTGCCTCGGCTTTTTTTGTCTTTCGACTTGTGCTATACTAATAGTGACTAAAGAATAGAAATGAGCGCTTATGAAAACACCCTTTGTAACCCGTGAACAATTAGAAAGCCTGACCCAAGAATTTCCGACCCCTTTCCATCTCTATGATGAAGCAGGAATTCGTGAAACGGCTCGTGCTCTCCATCAAGCTTTTGCTTGGAATGAAGGTTTTAAAGAATACTTTGCCATCAAGGCGACTCCTAACCCATCGATCCTAAAAATTTTGCAAGAAGAGGGCTGTGGTGTCGACACCGCCAGCTACGTGGAATTGTTAATGGCGGATAAACTGGGCTTTAGTGGAAAAGAGATCATGTTTTCTTCTAACAATACGCCAGCAGATGAATTTGTCTATGCTAGAGAATTAGGGGCAACGATCAATCTGGACGCCTATGAAGACATTGCTTTCTTGAAGTCTGTGACTAGCATTCCCAAGGTCATTTCTTGCCGCTATAATCCTGGTGGAGTTTTTGAACTGGGAACCGATATTATGGACAATCCTGAAGAAGCCAAGTTTGGAATGACCAAGGAGCAATTGATCCAAGCCTTTATCGAGTTGAAAGAACTAGGTGTGGAAGAGTTTGGCATTCACGCTTTATTAGCTTCTAATACTGTATCCAACGACTACTATCCAGAGCTAGCGCGTCAACTTTTTGAATTAGCAGTAGAAGTCGTCGAGAAAACAGGTGTCCACTTGGGCTTCATCAACCTCTCTGGTGGAGTTGGGGTCAATTACAAGCCAGAACAAGAACCAAATGATATTGCCATTATTGGGGAGGGCGTGCATCGCGTTTTTGATGCGATTCTTAAACCAGCAGGACTTGGTCATGTGAAAATCTATACCGAGCTTGGTCGCTTTATGCTGGCTTCACACGGCCTCCTGGTAACAAGAGTCACTCATAAAAAGAAAACCTACCGGACCTATGTGGGTGTCGATGCTTCAGCTGTGAATCTTCTTAGACCGGCTATGTACGGTGCTTATCACCATATTACCAATATGGATCGTTCAGATGAACCAACTGAAGTGGTCGATGTCGTGGGAAGTCTCTGTGAAAACAACGATAAATTTGCCAAACAACGAGAACTACCCGTGACGGAGATTGGAGATTTACTCGTGATCCATGACACTGGAGCCCATGGATTTTCAATGGGCTATCAGTACAATGCCAAGTTGCGTTCGGCAGAAGTTTTGCTTCAAGAAGATGGGCAGGCCCGTTTGATTCGTCGAGCAGAAAAACCAGAAGATTATCTTGCGACACTCTACGGCTTTGACATTGAAAAATAAGCGATTGTCTGATATAATGATAGTTATGTAAAAATAATGGATCGGAGAAAATTGTATGAATCTCTTTTTAGGAATTTTGTTGATTATTTTGGCTTTCTTTGGTGGGATGGTTGCAGGAATGTTCTTGCTTCGTCGTCAATTTGAAAAAGAATTTGCATCAAATCCCCGTTTGAATGTTGAAGCAGTTCGGACTCTTTTAGGTGCGAGTGGCCAACGTCCAAGCGAAGCAAAAGTTCAACAAGTCTATCGCCAAATTGTGAGCCAACAAAAATCAGCAATGGCGAAAAACAAGAAAAAATAAGAGTGGGGCAATCTCACGATAATAAATGAGAGGGGCTTGGAGGAATTTCTTAGTCCCTCCTTTTGGAAGGAAGAGATATGGATAACCGACCGATTGGTTTTTTAGATTCTGGAGTAGGGGGCCTGACAGTTGTCCGCGAATTGCTCCGTCAGCTTCCTCACGAAGATGTCGTCTATATTGGAGATTCAGCGCGTGCACCTTATGGTCCTAGACCAGCAGACCAAATTCGCGAGTATACTTGGCAGATGGTGAACTTCCTTCTGACCAAAAATGTCAAGATGATTGTGTTAGCTTGTAATACAGCGACTGCAGTGGTTTGGGAAGAAGTCAAGGAAAAACTTGATATTCCTGTTTTAGGAGTGATTTTGCCCGGTGCTTCTGCAGCCATTAAATCAACGACCCATCAAAAAATTGGGGTGATTGGGACACCGATGACGGTTTCTTCTGGAATTTATAAAGAGAAGATTCAAAGTCTGGCACCAGATATGAAAGTCACCAGTTTAGCTTGTCCCAAGTTTGTTCCTTTAGTGGAATCCAACGAGTTGGCATCCAGTGTGTCCAAAAAGGTGGTTTACGAAACCCTAAAACCACTAGTTGGAAAGGTTGATACCTTAGTCTTGGGATGCACCCATTATCCCCTGTTAAAACCGATCATTCAAAATGTGATGGGACCGGATGTCAAATTGATTGATAGTGGAGCGGAGTGTGTTCGGGATATTTCCGTCTTATTAAACTATTTTGAGCTCAATAAGAGCCGCGAACTCTTAGAGCAGACCTACCGCTTTTATACCACTGCAAATGCCAATAGCTTTGCAGCGATTGCCGAAAAATGGCTAGAACGTTCAGTGAATGTGGAGCACGTAAATTTATGAGTGACAAACTATTTGAATACAAAGATTCCCAAGATTGGTATATTGCCCAATGGGGAGAAGATGCAGACTACAATCAATTTAGTCAAGTGCCTGCGGGAGCTTCCACTTTGTTAGACCAGCTGGAACTTCTCTTTGCCAAGGATCCTGAAGGATTTCCTCTCAATCTATCGGTGATGCGCTATGGATCAGCCTTTCGTTTCCTAACCTTTTTGACTGAAATTTTGAATGAAGTCAAGGGAAGATCTTTTGAAATTATCCAGCGTCAAGGAGCCTTGCTCTTGGTTGAAAAAGGGAAATTGCTCTATTTGCATTTGCCAAGTGATGGGGTGGATTTGGAAGCCTTCTTGGGTCAAGACAAGGTCAAAGATACGATTCTTATTGCGACTCGAAATGAGGGAAAAACCAAAGAATTCCGTAATATGTTTGAAAAGCTAGGCTTTGAAGTGGAAAACCTCAATCAGTATCCAGAGCTTCCAGAAGTCGAAGAAACAGGGATGACCTTTGAGGAGAATGCCCGCCTAAAAGCTGAAACCATCGCAGAGCTAACTGGGAAAACAGTCTTAGCGGATGATTCAGGTTTGAAGGTAGATATCTTGGGAGGCTTACCAGGAGTTTGGTCAGCTCGTTTTGCGGGAGTTGGAGCGACAGATGCGGAAAACAATGCGAAATTGTTGCACGAATTGGCCATGGTTTTTGATTTGAAAGATCGTTCAGCTCAGTTCCATACGACCTTGGTGGTTGCAAGACCAGGCAGGGAAAGCCTAGTGGTGGAAGCTGATTGGCCAGGGTATATTAATTTTGAGCCCAAAGGAGAACACGGCTTTGGCTATGATCCTCTCTTCTTAGTTGGGGAAACGGGCCGTGCTGCTGCTGAATTAACGCTAGAAGAAAAAAATACACAATCACATCGTGCTTTAGCTGTTAAAAAGTTATTGGAGGTATTTCCATCATGGCAAAACAAACAATCATCGTGATGAGTGACTCGCATGGAGACCGCTCCATTGTTGAAGCTATTAAAGAAAAATACCTAGGCCAGGTCGATGGGATCTTTCACAATGGGGATTCTGAGCTAAAAAGTGACGATCCTGTCTGGGAAGGGATCCACGTTGTCCAAGGAAATATGGATTTTTATGACGGCTATCCGGAACGCTTGGTGACTCAACTAGGGCCAACACGGATTATCCAGACCCATGGGCATCTCTTCCAGATCAATTTTAGTTTTCAAAAATTGGATCTGTGGGCCCAAGAGGAAGAAGCAGATATCTGTCTTTACGGCCACCTTCATATCCCAGATGCTTGGAAGGAAGGAAGAACCCTCTTTGTGAATCCTGGATCGATCAGTCAGCCACGCGGTCTGATTCGAGAGTGTTTGTATGCCAAGATAGAGATTACGGATTCGAACTATAGGGTAGAGTATTATACGCGAGATCATGAGTTGTATCCTGAATTGACAAAGGAGTTTAGCAGATGATAGCAAAGGAATTTGAACGTTTCTTGCTGGCGCAGGAAGAGACGTTCTTAACTCCAGCCAAAAATTTAGCGGTCTTGATTGATAACCACAATGTAGACCATGCTGTCTTGTTGTTGAGCCAGATTAGCTATAGTCGTATTCCGGTAGTGACGGATGAACGCAAGTTTGTGGGGACGATCTCCCTAACGGATATTCTATCTTATCAATTGAAACACGAGATTCCTGAGGAGACTTTTGCCTCGATGGATATCTTAGACGTTGCAAAGAAGGAGGTCGGGGTCATCGGCTTAGACTTCAATTTGACAGAAGTCCTTCATAAGTTGGTGGATGACTCCTTCTTATCAGTGGTGGATGAAGAAGGGTATTTCCAAGGGATTATTACACGGAAATCGATTCTTAAAGCCATCAATTCGCTAATGCATGATTTTTCAAATGAATACGAGATGATTCCAAAATGAAAGAATTTATTGCAAGTTTTATTGATCAAAAAGAATTAAGTGAAAATTCTCAGTCTGCCTATTTCTATGATTTGGACCAATTTATTGAGTCGATCCATGGAAAAGTGACACCGACAAATTTGAGAATTTACCAAGCTTCGATAAAAGATTTTAAACCGGCGGTTCAAAAACGAAAATTATCCGCTGTTAACCAATTTTTATATTATTTGTATCAAGAACGCTTTATTTCTGAATACCATCGTTTGGTCTTGCCTAAAATTCAACCGGCCAAGACCCATGATCGTGAATTGTTGGATCTGACCCATTTTTGGGAAGAATCAACCAATCCACAGGGACGATTGATGGCCTTATTGATTCTGGAGATGGGCTTATTGCCAAGTGAGATCCTCCAAGTCAAGGTCGAAGATATTCAGCTGGACTTTCATGTCATTCGAGTGGGCAAAGATGGCCAAAAACGGGTTTTAAAAGTTCCAGAGCCTTTACTGGATGAGTTGCAACTCTTCCTGGATGGTGTCTATCTCTTTGATAATAAAGGAAAATCATACTCTCGTCAGTGGGGATTCCGACAATTAGAAGCCTTCTTGATCGAAAAAGGCAACCAAGACCTTTCGGCACAATCGATTCGTGAGCAGTATATTTTGAAACAACGGGAACTCGGTGTGGATCTCTTTAGTATTGCGCGTGAATTGGGCCTAAAAACCATGGTGACATTAGAAAAATATAAATAATGGATATTAAAATTAAAGATTTTGAAGGGCCTTTGGACCTCTTGCTCCACTTGGTCTCTAAATACCAGATGGATATCTATGAGGTCCCCTTGATTGAGGTGATCGAACAGTACCTGGCTTATCTAGCGACTCTCCAAGCTATGAAACTAGAGGTAGCTGGGGAATACATGCTGATGGCTAGTCAATTAACCCTGATCAAGAGTCGTAGACTTCTTCCTAAGGTCGCAGAGGAGATGGATGAAGCAGAGGATCTAGAGCAGGACCTCCTTTCTCAATTGGAAGAGTACCGTACTTACAAGCAATTAGGAGAGTTGATGGCCTCGCAGCACGAGGAGCGCGCCCTCTATTATTCGAAACCAAAGATGGAATTGGTCTATGACGATACCGAATTACTTCATGATCGCACCACGGTGGATCTCTTCTTGGCTTTCTCAAAACTATTGACGAAGAAAAAAGAAGAATTCCGCCAGAACCATACAACCATTGTCAAGGATGAATACAAGATTGAGGATCTGATGGACCAGCTGCGTCACCGATTCCACGATCGCTCACAAGTTCTCTTACAGGACTTGTTTCTAGAAGCAGCGGATCTCCAAGAGGTCATTACCCTATTTCTTGCAACCCTTGAATTGATCAAGATCCAAGAGGTCACAGTGGTACAGGATACGGCTTTCGGAGAAATTTACTTAAATAGGATTGAACATGAGCAAATTAGCTGAAATTGAAGCACTCTTATTTGTAGCGGGTGAAGAGGGAATTACTGCCAGACAAATCGCAGATCTTCTCTCTTTACCCCCAACAGGTGTGGTGCAAAGTTTAGAAAAATTGGCCCAAAAATACCAGGAGGATACAGGTACGAGTCTGTGTTTGATGGAGACAGCTTCCCGTTATAAATTGGTGACAAAGGCAGACTACGCTTCGGTTTTACGAGACTATTCTAGAACGCCTATGAACCAAAGTTTGTCTCGGGCTGCCCTTGAAACCTTGTCAATTATTGCTTATAAGCAACCGATCACCCGCGTGGAGGTCGATGATATTCGAGGTGTCAATTCCAGTGGTGCTATTACCAAACTACTGTCATTTGATCTGATCCGCGAAGACGGAAAAAAAGAAGTCCTCGGGCGTCCTAATTTGTATGTCACGACGGAGTATTTTTTGGATTATATGGGGATCAATCATTTGGAGGAATTGCCAAAGGTTGAGGAAGTGGACATCGATCCAGAAGAAGGTCAATTATTTTCAGAGAGAACAGAGGAACTAGATGAGAATTAACAAATATATTGCCCATGCAGGCGTGGCTAGTCGTCGCAAGGCCGAAGAACTGATCAAGCAAGGCTTGGTGACGGTCAATGGCCAAGTTGTGCGTGAATTAGCGACTATCATTAAAACCGGTGATCAGGTTGAAGTAGAAGGGACTCCAATCTATAACGAAGAAAAGGTCTATTATCTTTTAAATAAGCCACGTGGCGTCATCTCTAGTGTATCAGATGATAAAGGGCGGACAACAGTCGTTGACCTTTTATCTCAAGTACCAGAGCGCATCTACCCAGTGGGACGTTTGGACTGGGATACATCTGGTGTCTTGATTTTGACCAATGATGGTGATTTTACAGATGAGATGATTCACCCGCGCAATGAAATTGATAAGGTCTATGTGGCGCGTGTCAAAGGGATTGCCAATAAGGAAAACTTGCGTCCCTTGACGCGAGGGGTGACCATTGATGGAAAGAAAACCAAGCCAGCGACTTACGAGATTTTAAAAGTCGATGTTGAAAAGAACCGTTCAGTGGTTCAGTTGACCATTCATGAAGGGCGTAACCACCAGGTTAAAAAGATGTTTGAAGCGGTGGGACTTTTAGTGGATAAACTCTCCCGGACCCAGTTTGGAAATTTGGACGTCTCAGGGCTACGTCCGGGTGAATACCGTCGCTTGAACAAAAAAGAAATCAGCCAACTGCACAATCTAGCAGTAACTAAATCTAAAAAAGCATGAAAACAATCCTAATTGCACTGGTCAGAGGCTATCAAAAATGGATTTCTCCCCTATTTCCGCCTTCTTGTCGCTTTCAACCGACCTGTTCCAATTATATGATCCAAGCGATTGAACGTTTTGGTGTGAAAGGTGTCTTGATGGGGATTGCGAGGATTCTACGTTGCCATCCTGGAACCAAAGCAGGACCGGACCCCTTGCCAGACCATTTTAGTCTGAAGCGAAATGAAGAATCAAAATAGGACGATCGCAAATAAACAGAAACGAGGCTGGGACAAAAGTCCTAGCCTCTCAATTATTTTTGGATTGTCGAGCAAGACGCAGTGGTTGAGTGGGCTCTAC
>NZ_JACLQX010000019.1:0-38612 GCF_016648925.1 Streptococcus parasanguinis
ATTTTATGTTTCGTTTAGGATGATATATTAGTCTCTATTCGATAGAAATTTTAGCTTTTTTAAAAAATTTTTTTAAAATACTATATTTTATAGAGAATTTTTTATAAAATTTGACGTATACTTTTATAAAATGTATAATATTTATATGTAAACCCTTCCAAGTCAATTTGACTTTTAGCCACCATTCCAAGAGTGTCTATTCATGACACTCTAATATTTTATTTAGAGAAATTTGGAGATTATTATGGATTTTAGAGAAATATTGGTTCAACCAGAGCATTCAAAACTAAGCGGCTTCAATACTCAACTTGAAGGTTTTGAAAAACTTTTTAGAGATAAGGACTTGTTAGACATCCGAGAAGATTTAACCAAAATTAATAAAGATGAAGTCATCGCTCTTTGTTCAGAAATAAAAGGATATAAATCTGGCTTTCTGGATACATTATCTTTAATTGCTTCAGAGTCTAATATAGAGAATTATAGGGATGTCTTTGAAGAGTTATGGACTGAGTATGAATTTGATAATCGTATCGATGACTTACTTGATCGTTACCCGTATACAAACGTTGAAGAACGAATTGATTATAAATTGTTAGAAGAGTACGGAACAACCTCACGCGAAGAGGTAGCCAGAATGATTATCGAGGATTTAGATACTTCATCAGATGGAGAGGCTAAAAAACTATTCCTTCAAGAGTTTCTCTCTATGCAAAAGAGAGAAAATGATAACTAATAATCTTTAATATCTTCATTACCATTTTTTCAGTGTATTAAGAGGAAAAGTTAATAACATGGCATTATTTTTGTGTTCAAATTTTTCAAAATCAGGTAAACTAATTAAGGAAAAGGTCGAAGGAAAAAATATACTATACTCTTCTCTAATTTTTTAATTAAATTATTCTGTAAGAAATATAAACTATTTGGTACAAATTGATAAGTCCAAAATAGATAAATCATCTAAAAAGCACTAAAATACACCTATTCGGTAAAATAGGTGTATTTTCTTATCTATAACCAAATTCTTTAAGAGCTTTCTTATATGCACTGCTACCTTTTAAGTAGTAGTCATGTTTCATTCCACTAATATCAACAGAAAAGACTCCATCGTTAAACGAATATTCTTCTGTCCTGTTTGCAATATCTTGTCCAGTTAACTCAATGGTTTTCTTCTGTTTATCAATACTAAAGTTATCAGCTTCTCCATGCTCAATTGAACCTTTGTTACCTTTTATAGTAAATGCTAATTCATTTCTTTCGTCCGATATCCAATAATATTCACCATCCAACGATTGTTGATTGCTTTTAGAACATGCAATTAATAGAACTGCCATTATTGACAGTAGCAAAACACTTATAATTTTTTTCATATCCTTCGCCTCCTTTTGTAATATTATTTTACCAAAATAATATTACAAAATTGTGTCAATGTCTGTTATAATAGAAATTTTAATAAATGTCTGATATAACGGACATTTATTGTAAAATAAATTGTTAAAAATGATGCTGAGATAGCCATTCTGAGCTATTTTCAGATTAGAGGACGGACAAATCCCACCACTAAAATTCCCTACAACCCCAACAGTTGAGGCTTTTTTTGCTTATCATACAATAACACGACTCATGAATCATGACCGTGTTATGTTTTACTTAAACTAATTATCTAATCCTCTTAGTTAATTTAAATCAGGCTTTTACTATCTATATTGGAATTCCCACAAGATCTCCAACAACTTTTAGATTTCATAATTATTTTGTTTTTGTTAAGAATTAACGGATTAGTCTTGTAGGTATATTTATAATTTTCTGTCATCGCTAAACGAATTAGACCAGGTACTATTGCTATGATATCAGCAACCTATACAATCAAATACGATAATAATATAGTTTATTTTATTTGACTTTAATGCATAATAATGTTATAATAAAAGTAGATTAAATAGATAGATTAATTAGGTTAGAAAGGAGAAGAGCTATCAAATCCTGAATGAAAAACGTGGATAATAAAATAAATTAGAAAGGAATAGCTATCATGAAAAAAACATTCAAATATACAAACGCCCTATTAACTGTTCTGACTCTTTGTGTAACAATACTTTCAAGCGCAACATCTGTTTCTGCAAACACTAAGAAACCCTCAACACCTGAAGAAATATCAATAACCGATTTCCCTGATATTCACTTAAGTGATCTCACTCCTGAACAAAAGCGAAAATTGAATTTAATGTTCACTATCGGAGAAGAACTCGCTTTAACAGATCAAGGAGAATTATATTTCAAACACAATGCTGAATTTATCAAAAATAAGTATAATTTAAGCAATGATGACTTCACCTTCTTAACTGAATCAATTGCTAATTACAATACAACTATTACAACGCCAGTTATGATGCCGAGAGCCAGTTTTAGCGGAGGATATATTCATCTATCATACTATGAAGTGCTCGATATCGTTAATTTAGCTGCTAGTTATGGCCCAGGTGTCATTGCTGGAGCAATGTCTGTAATATTGTCATTTTACCCCGGAATAGGCACTGTTATCGGAGGTTTCGTTGGATGGTTCGGGGCAGCAACTATATTACAAGCAATGAGTGATGCAGCATTTCAAAAGAAGGGAATAAAAATAGGCATTGGTGGAATATCTGCAGAATAGAGGTATAACATGAAGAATCTCAAAGAATTTATTATTATTTTTTTAATATTTTGCTTATTCTCAGTAATCAATCATTATTCTCCAATGCTTTATAATTTGATACAAACAACCATATTTATTCCCATATTAGTATTTATAGTTTACAAAATCATCATGTGGTTGATACGATATATCCGTATTAAAATAAGCACCACAAAAAGATAAGTTAAGTTAGATGTAATCAGACAAAAAAGATGATTATAATGTATCAGATTGAAGAAAAAAGTCTATTTTGGATAATTTTCTTCAATCTTTTTTACTACTAGGAAAATTAAAAGCTCTAAAACTATTGTTACATCATTATTCACATGAATTTTCACTATATGGTAAGTCACTTCTAAAAGAGCTTTTTTTGCTGACCATAATTTATAATAATGAAAGTAATTAACATAAAAGAGACCCTTAGGCCTCTTTTTCTCCTTCAAACACTCTGTCACTGTCCAATATAATGTAATACATCTATAAATTGTTGATTTTATCGAATGCAAAATCGCTTAAAATCAATATTTTGACGGATAACAAGACTTTAAGAATCTTAAATTAAGTCCTGTATAAATTTCGTTATCACTTCTTTTACCAATAGCAATGACTTCAATAATTTCAATTGCATTGACAGTTTCATGAAAAACAATTCTCAGGCCCAATTTTTTGTGTTTTAACTTCCTGTAACCTGCTAAATTACCGTGAAGAGCCTCTCCGGCAAGCATCCCTTGATTTTCTAACTTGATAAGTGACTTTTTAACATGAAGACGTTGACTATTATCTAATTTATAAAAATCATCTTGCGCTTCAGGAATCAATTCAACTTTATAACTCAATCCCAACCGTCCTCTACATTTTCCAAACCTTCACGCCAATTTGAACCAAGAAATTCATCGACAGTTAAATTTTTTCGTGCTTCAAGTTCAAATGGAATTTTACGATCACGTCTGATTTTATTGAAATATAAATTAATTGCTGTAGTATAGTCAAGCCCAATCTCCTTCAAGACCTCACCAACTTCCTGTTTTAATTCAGAGTCAATACTTAGATTCAATCTTGCTTTTGTAGTTGTAATTGCCATTTAAATCACCTCATCTTTTTGTGTATATTATACACAAAAAAACAGATTTTTTCAAACTATTTTTTCTCATTGAGAATTTTTTTGTATAAATTATAAAAAATTAATGTTGAAATAATTATTTTTGAACATTTTAAAATGAAATGATTAAGATATTTCATCAGAAACACCAACAGCCCCAACCGTTGGGGCTGTTTTTTTGCTTATTGTTCCACTTTCTGAAAAAGATATGTTTTTCGGAAACATATAATTATAAACTTTATAAACTTATATGTTCATAAAATTGAAGTTTATTTGTACCAAGTTGTATTTCAAATCACTTTTATTCGAAGAAAGATTTTAATAACCCCCCTCAATTTCAAGCGTCTATTGCTATTTTCTTCTACACTAAAATGAAGGATTTCATGCAGGGGGCATCTAAATCAACAGGAAAAAGCCTTGAAATAAAAGCTTTTTTGTTTGTCTATAGCATATCTCTTTTTTGTATATATTAACAATTAATAATTAATAATTGAGAAACTAATCCGATTCCTTCATACTCTACCAAATATCATCCCCCTATTATCCCCCCACTTATGGTATGATGATAGAGTATGTTTAGGTGCCGAGCTACTCGAGCACCTCCCTGCTAAAAGGAGAACGAATATGAAAATCGCATGGAATGAAATTAAATACCAACCCAAGAAGTTTATCCTGATTGAACTCCTCATTACCATTCTCATGTTTATGGTGGTGTTTTTGTCCGGTCTGACAAATGGACTGGGCCGGTCGGTATCGGCACAAATCGATAACTATGGAGCCCTGCACTATATCCTTTCGACGGATTCAGAAGGGATTATCCCTTTTTCAACCATTACGGCGAAAGATTTAAATGAGGTCAAAAAGATAGAGGGGATGGACTATTCTGGCTTGTCCATCCAGCGGGCAACCGTCTCAAAATCAGAGGATTCCAACACTTTGGACATCACCTACTTCGCGACCGACCACAACGAAGAAGAAATCCTCAATCCAATCATGGAAGATACAGACCTCAAAATCTCCGACTTACAGAAAAACGAGATCATTCTGGACCATTCTTTCAAAGAGGATGAGGGAATCCAAATCGGCGATCAAGTGATCGACAAAACTTCTAAGCAAAAACTCAAGGTCGTGGCTTTCGCAAAAAATGCCAAATACGGCTATAGTGAGATTGGTTTTATCAGCTCGGATACCTACACAGGTATGCGGCAAAAAACAGATCCAAGCTATCAATGGCAAGTCCAAACCCTTGTGACCAAGAAAAGCATTACTTCTAGCGATCTAGCCAGCAACTTAATGGTGGCGGATAAGAAGCAAGTCATCGATAAAATCCCTGGCTATAAGGCTCAAAACCTGACGCTACGGATGATCACGTGGGTTCTCTTGCTTGCTTCTTCTGCTATCCTTGGGGTCTTCTTCTATATCCTCACCCTGCAAAAGTTAAAACAGTTTGGTGTCCTAAAGGCCATTGGCATGTCCATGAGCCATATTACCTATGTCCAACTATCCCAGCTCACCATCATCTCCCTCATCGGAGTGCTGCTGGGGCTTGGTTTGGCAACTATGATGGCGCCATTCTTACCAAATAGCGTCCCTTCCTTTATGACCCTGAAAGACAACCTCACCATCTCGGTTAGCTTTATCCTGACCTCTATTTTGTGTGGTGCCTTGTCCCTTGTCAAAATCAAAAAAGTAGATCCAATCGAAGTCATTGGTGGAAATGGAGAATAAGATGGCCATTATCGAATTAGAAAATATCAGAAAATCCTACGCCGATGGCAGCCAAATGCACCATGTCCTCAACCAGCTAGAGTTAAGCGTCGAACCCAACGAATTTGTCGCCATCTTGGGCCCTTCAGGATCTGGTAAATCCACTCTCTTAGCTATCGCTGGTTTACTCTTATCAGCAGACGAAGGGCGGATTTCTATCGCTGGTCAAGATTTGACTGACCTCAACCAAGACCAGTGGACGCAAAAACGCCTGGAATTGCTCGGCTTTATCTTTCAAGATCACCAGCTCCTTACCTATATGAAAATCGGTGACCAGTTAGAACTGGTGGCCAAATTAAAAGGGGAGAAGGACAAGAAAAAACGCCAAGAGGAAGTCAAAGCCTTGCTGGCAGATCTTGGCATCGAAGCCTGTTACCACCAATATCCGAATCAGATGTCTGGTGGACAAAAGCAACGGGCAGCCATTGCTCGAGCCTTCATCGGAAATCCACAGGTCATCTTAGCCGATGAACCAACGGCTAGCCTAGACCCAGATCGAGGGCAAGAAATCGCCCAGTTGATCCAGAAAGAAGTCAAATCCAAAAACAAGAGCGCCGTCATGGTGACCCATGACCGCTCCATCCTGACCTATGTGGATACCATTTATGAATTAAAACATGGCCAATTGCTTAAGGTAGAAAAGGTTGATTAAATACAAGAGAGTGGGACAGAAATCGGTAATTCGTTAGAATTCGATTTCGTCGTCCCGCCTCCGCACAGTTGAGTAGGGCTGTAAAAGCTGATGAAATCAGCGTAGTAGAGCCCACTCAACCACTGCGTCTTGCTAAACAATCCAAAAATAATTGAGAGGCTAGGACTTTTGTCCCAGCCTCTTTTTATTCTTGAGGATCTTTAGGCAGTTCCATACGGAAGCGTAAGCCCATAGCCGTTTTGTCAAATTGGTAGGCCAGTTCTTCATGGTCTAGCAAGTGTTGGACCACGAAGAGTCCCAAGCCGCCTTCCTTCTTCTGACGGCTAGCGGTCATTGGCATTTCAGCGGTCTCTACCATTTCCTGACTGGTATTTTCAACCGCCAAGTGCGTCCCTTCTTCTTCGAGACGGAGCTGGATCTCTCCACCAGCATCCGAATGCTTAACGGCATTACTGATGACATTTGAGAGGACCAATTTCAAAATCGCTGGGTCCATATAGACTTGTTTGGCTGGGATCTGATTGTCAATCGTGAGTGCGCGGGATTGAGCCAAGACCTTGTACTGGTCGAGAATCTGCTCTACGACCTGGTCCAGCTGGATCCACTCCTTGTCTCCGGCCAATTCTTGGACAGAGGACAAGGAAAGGATTTCTAAGACGATCTGGTTCATCTCATCGACGATATCGAGGGAGACCGACAGATAGCGGTCCCGATCCTTGTAGCGGCCGATCTTATCCCGCATATTTTCTAGGATAATCTTCAAGCTGGCAAGAGGCGTCTTGAGCTCATGCGAAGCCCCACGTAGGAATTCCACCTTCATCTGCTCCAACTTCAGATTTTCCTGTTTCTGTTGCTCTAGATTGTCGATCACCTCTAAAAGATGGTGATAAAGGTCGTTGATCTGTTGCTTAAGGACACCGATCTCATCCTGCGAATGAATGGGAAGACTGGCTGTCCGATCCAGCCGTTTCATCCGCTTGGTCATCTGCTTGATCTCAAGGATCGGAGCAGAAATCATGCGGGCATAGAGATAGGAGGCAATTAACGACAGAACAAAGGATGCAAGGAGACTATAGGGAAGAAAGCCCAGACTGATGTCCCGCGCTTCCTTTTGCGAATCGACGGTCGCTAAGAATTGCAGGGTTAAGTCTTTCCCCTCTTTGGTCTGAATCTTTCGCTCTTCAATGACCAGGGAATTGTTCTGGCTATCAGGGTTCACGAGCAGGTCATCCTTGACCTCTAGGGCATTTTGTTTTTCCTTGCCCTTAATCGAGACCTTGATATCATTGGTCTTGGAATAAAGGTCGATGACCGACTCAATGGTCCCTTCTTCCTGACCCTGGAAACTCATAGCCAGGGCTTGCGATTTCTTCAAAATTGTCTGGCGCTGGGACTCGATATAGGTCGATGGAAAAATAAAGTAAACCGAAGCATGTAGAAGGATGACTAAGCTACTAAAAAGGGCAAAGGTGATCAGAAAGATTTTTGCAAAGATACTCCGTTTGGTCATGGTCTCTCCAATTTATAGCCGACATTGCGTACCGTAACGATACAGTCCAGCTCTAGTTTTTTTCGTAGTTCCTTGATATAGACATCGATCACCCGGTCAAAAGGAATCTCCTCCGTCTCCTTCCAGACGGCATCGAGGATCTGAGAGCGGGTCCGGGCCTTGCCCTCATGCTGGAGCAAGTATTCCAATATTTCCAACTCCTTGGCATTCATGGAAATGGCTTGGCCTGCTAGGCTGGCTGTGTAGCTCTCAAAATCCACCCGTGCCTCTCCATAGGTGAAGACCCGGGAAGGTTGAAGCTTTTTAAAAATAGCTTCGATACGGACCTTCAAGAGGGACAAGGAGAAGGGTTTTTCCAGATAGCCATCTGCCAACTCTCCAAAGGCCGTCAACTTATAGTCCTCATCATGGAAGGCCGTTAGCATCAGGACAGGGACTGAGCTGGTCTTGCGGATGGCCTTGAGGACTTCCAAGCCATTGAGGATGGGAAGTTGGATGTCCAGCAAGACTAGATCCGGCGCTTCTATGTGAAAGAGGTCCAGGGCCTCCTGCCCATCACCTGCTTCAAAGACCTCATAGCCACATTCCATGAGATAGTCGCTCATCCCTTCGCGAATCAGGACTTCATCTTCTACGATTAGTATCTTCATACACTTTCCTTTTTATCTAAGAAACTTCTACCTCCTATTATACCCTATTTCTATTTTAGGAAACAATCTCTTATTCGACATCCACCAAAAGTTCCTTTGGTTTCTTATGCAAGAGCCATTGTGAAGAAAGGATGGATACGAGAATCAAGAGGAGCCCACCGACCAAAACAATCACCAGCAATTGGCTCGGTTGGATGTCCATATGGATATCTGTCAGGGTCTTACTGAAGCTTTCTGCTTCAGCTCCTCCACCAAGGTTAGCGGCAGAGGATTCTTGAGCCATTTGTTTGGCAATGCCACTGGTTACGTTTTTGAGCACCGTATCTCCTACTGCTTTGGCAAGAAGACCTGCTACTCCATAGGAGAGGAGGAAGGCTGGAATGGAAATCATGACCAATTCTGCCACAAATTGCCCTGCAATCTGTACCTTAGAAAGCCCTATAGCCAGTAAGATACCCACTTCTCTGCGACGGGCATTGAGCCACAAGACAAGGAGAAGGGTAAGAAGCAAGCTAGCAAAGATGAGGCTGCCGATAAACAAGTAGTTCGCCACTTGGAACATGCTGCTGATGGATTTTTGCAAGGCTGGGTAGTTGGAAGAGCTCTTAACCAAGTCAAAGTAATTCCATGGAATATCCAAGGCTTTGATTTTTTCGATCAAGGCATCCAGGTCCTGATCCCCTTTCGCAAAGAAGGTCGCATCTTCATAGGTAGCTGTTTGGACAGTATTGCCATAGAGCTTGGCAGCTGTATCCAAGTCAGAAATGAGGGTATCTTCATACAACTCTTGTGCGTAAGTTAGAGGAGCTTGGTTTTTTCCTGAGAACAAGCCTTTAATGGTCACTTCGACGGTTTCATTGGCCCCTTTTTCATTGTCAGCATCATAGAGGTTGGACTTGAGGCGCACCTTATCGCCTACCTTGAGGCCATTCTTTTTCGCCAAATCTTCGTGCATGAGGATTTGGTTTTTGTCCTTATCCGTCAGATGCTCCCCTTGGACCAGTTTGTAGGCTCCAGAGACAAACTTATCTTCTTTTGAAGAGTCATTGACCCCTGTCACCATCAAGGTATTCTTGAAGTGCTTAGCCCGCTCTGGAGATTGATTTTGCAGGGTTTCTTCGGTCTCAATGATCTCGTGGTCTAGGATATCTGCGATGGCATTGATCCGCTTGATGGAGGAAGTGATCCCCTCTACCTGGCTGATTTTTTCGATATCTTCTCCTCTGAGATTCCCAGCTCCCCGAGGGGTTCCCGGATTGGTCCTGCGGTTGATCTGCATGGAGAAGCTATTGGTGATGGATCCCAAGCTTTCCGATGAAGCTTTTTGGGTTGCACCCTTCATCGAGAGTCCGATCAAGCTCAAGGTCCCCATGAGGAGAATGATGGCAAAGAGCAAGAGAGACTTGGGCCATTTACGTGTGATATAAGCAAAAGCATTTCGCAACATAGCATTCCCTCCTTACTTGCTCTTCTCAACGAGGCTACGGCGACTCAATTCCAAGACCACATCGGAGGCCTCTGCCACTTCCTTACTGTGGGTGACGACGATGACACATTTTTGGCGTTCCTTGGCCAACTTCTTCAAAATGGCAATGATGTCACCCGCTGTCTGTTCATCTAAGTTTCCTGTCGGCTCATCTGCCAAGATGACTGGTGCTTCTGAAACGAGCGCACGCGCAATAGCCACCCGTTGCTGTTGCCCTCCAGACAATTGAAGAACATTGCGTTTGATTTGCGTTTCATCCAATCCCAATTCCAAGAGAATGTCTTTTCCAGCTTGTTTGTTGACCAGGCGGACATTTTCAAGTGGCGTCAAATAATCAATCAAATTGTAATTCTGAAAGACCAGGGAGACATGGTGCTTGCGGTGGTAGCTAGACCCTTTGGTCTGGATGTCCTCCCCATCAAAGAGAACCTGCCCCTTCTTGGGATTGTCCAGACCAGCCAAGAGGGAGAGGAGGGTCGATTTCCCTGCTCCAGACTGACCGATAATGCTGTAAAAGGTCCCATTTTCGAACTGATAGTTCACGTCTGAGAAGATCTCTTCTTGGTAGCTTTGGTAGCTATAGGATACATGTTTGAGTTCTAACATAGGTGTCATTTCTCCTTAACTCATTTTTGTTAATATTTCTTTTGGGCTCTTGCGCCAGATCATGCTGGTCGTTACACCGAGCGACAGAAGGATCAAGCACAAGAGACTAGCATAGGCGATTCCTAAGGAAAGGCCTTGAGGGATTTGGTTGAGCAAGTCTAGGGTCTGCTGTTGGCCTGTCTGTCTGACAAACTGCTCTAAGAAACGATGGCTGACCATCCGTCCGATGAGAAAGGCTGGGATCACCGCTAGTAAGGATACCAGCACCACCTCCAAGAGGAACTGTCTAAAGATCCGGCCCTTGCTCTTCCCAATAGATAAGAGCACCCCGATTTCATGGATCCGCTCCCGTGTCCAGAGACTGAGTAAGAGCGATAGGGCACCTGCTCCAGTCACTAGGAGGACGATCATCATGATCCGTACCAGGCCTTCTAAGGTCTGAGAGGATTCCTTCATCTGGTCAAAGGCCTTGCGATCTTCGACCACGCGCAGAGATTGCCAATCCAGATCCAAGCTTTTGACTTGCTTCAAGAGAGCATCGATTTTCTCAGGATCTTTGACCCCAAAGGTGACCTGGGTCACTTCTTGCTGACTGAGACCTAGGAGCTTGGTCGCATCCTCATAAGGGAGGTAGACTTGATTCTCACTCAGATCAGAGGTCATTCCTGTGAATTTTTCCTGTTTCTTACCCGAAAAGATCCCAACGATTTCAAAGGTTTGCTCTTTGGCAGGAGTCTCTCCCATCTGAAAGCTGGATAAGGTCAAGGAATCTCCGACCTTTAGCTTGTTCTTCTTAGCCAACTCTTGGTGGATCAAGATCTGGCCGCGAGCCTTGTCGGATAAGTGTTTGCCTTGCACCAGTTGGAAACTGCTACTCCGGAAATCCAGGTGATGGTCTGTCTTCTGAGTAAAGACAGCACCTAGCGCTTGCTTGGCTTCCTGACCCAGATCATCCCGCTCTACCGACTGCTGTCCAGTCACCGCTTCTTTACCAAGAATACGAACGGGACTTTCATATTGAGGAACCATGGATCCTACCCCAGCTAGTCGCTGCACCTTTTCAGCCTCCCTCAGCGCAAAGGGAGTATTCCCCTGTTTACTGGTCAGGGCAAAACTGGTCCCAGCCGACTGCTTGATATGGTCCTCCAACCTTTCTCCCACTTGCATCAGTGAAAAACAGAAATACAAGCAAGAGAGAATTAAGAGGAGAATCAAAAAGAGAACTAGATTCCTCGTTCTTTTTCGAGAAATATAGGCGATTGCCTGTTGTAAGAGCATGATCTCACCCTCCATTTCAAGGTCCACGACAATACAATGTGGACGCTTTCATCATTTTTTATAGTTATTATAGAAAAGAAATGTGAAATGTTTATGAAATAGAAAAAGTTTCCTAAATTTTCTAGGAAACTATATTCGATTTAAATAATATTAGGAAAATATGCGTCCCACTTCCTTGACTTCATTTTTCAAAGATTTCTCCTTCTTGGATATTTGAAAAGATCTGATCGGTCAGTCGGACATTCAAGAAGCTCCAAAGAGCGAAACCTCCAAAGGTAAAGAGATAAATAGCTGTCAGTAACCGTTCAGGACTACTGAGACTGATATAAATCACTGCCAGATTGAAGAAGATAAGAAAGATGGTTTGAATAGGATTTAAGAGAGCAATGAGGAAACTATTCAGACAGACCTTTCTTGTAGGGTCTTCAAAGAGGCCAATATAAGGGAAGATCAAGGTCATCCCTCCACATAGAAGGACGATAAAGGGAAGCAAGATCCAAATCCCATACTCACTTAAAAAGGCCGTATTTGAAAAAAGACAGTAATCCAGATAAAGAAGGGCAGATAGTCCTAGGCAGGTCAGCCAAATCACCGTCGCTTGCTTGAAATTAGCTCGAAAGAGACGGAAAAAATGAAAGACGAGATCCGTATCTTCCCCTTTCAACAAGCGGTGCCACATGGTTGCTAAAGCCGTAAGCGATGCACCGATCGTGAGAATCGGAAGGCAGCAAACGATAAACAAGGTATTCAAGATAATGATGTCTGTCAACCGGGTCAAAGTCTTGACCAAGCGTCCATCCAATGAAAATAATTTTTGCATCTTCTTCTCCTTGTTCTTCATCTCAATTTCTGCTACTTCCTCTAGGGAAGCACTCAGGGGCTCTACGCCCCTGAGTTACTTACTTGAATCCATTTAGACCCCTGTTACTTCACTTCTTTTTGGTAACGATCATAGGCATCCTGTTGAATCTTCATAAAGTCATCAATTCCCATCTTCTTCAAGGTTGCTTTGTAATCGTCCCAATCCTTTTCGACGCCCCCTTCGACTACCCATTTAGAAGCTTGTTGGGTAACATAGGAGTTGATATCGACATAAATAGAGGACAATTTGTTTAATTCTTCTTGAGAGTAGATGACATTTGGATATGCTGGCAAAGCGTATTGTTTCAATTCTTTGTCCATCTTCAATTTGAGCCCATCACCCTGTGTTTGGTCGATGTCGACATGACTATTGATATCATCTGACACATATTTTGGTCCAAAGTCACGAAGGGAATTAATCCAAGCCCATTCATCGGCAGATTTACCATCTTTTGGAGCCAAGACCTTGTACTTGTCACCATCTTTTTCAGTCGCAATGCCAAAGGATCCATAGAAGTTTTGGATGCTGGCATCATCCGTGTAGAATTTATCCAACCATTTGAGCAATTTTGCAGGGTCCTTGCACTTATTTGTGATCAGGATTTCATTGCGTCCATAGTTCAAATGATCTGGGTCAGAAATGACATATTGTTTGCCATCTGGGCCTTTCAATGCTGGGAGAGGAGCATATTCGCTGGCATGTTGGCCAAAGGTTGCATCTGCTGTCCAACCACTTGACACACCGACACGCGCTACACCCTTATCCATCCGTTTGGCAACAGACATGGAGGTATCTTCTGTAAAGAGTTCAGGGTCGATCAAGCCTTTCTTGTAGGCTTCATGCATCGCCGCTATCCCTTGTTTATAACTTTCTTCCGTCCGGAGGTAGACCGGTTTGCCATCTTTGACGGACATTTCATAGGTATTATCTCCACCCAGACGGTTGTTGAATGGCAAGATATAAGAGAAGGTCGGATCAAAGTTACCAGAGCCAAATGGAATTTCATCATTGACATCGCCATTACCATTGGCATCCTTGTCCTTGAAGGCTTGTAAAACAGTCACCAATTCATCATAGGTTTCCGGCATCTTCAAGCCAAGGTTGTCCAACCATTTCTTATTAATAAAGAGTTGGTTACCGACGATTGGCCGCATTGGCAATTTCTTAGGCAGACTGTAAATATGACCATCAGGGTTGGTCACCATGGCTTTTAATTTCGGTTCTTTTTCAAAGGCCTTGTTCAAGTTTGGCATATTATCCTTGATCAAGTCTTCCAATGGAATGAACATGTTTTGGTTCTGAGCAATTTCAGAATCCGTGAAGGCATTGGATCCCAAGAAAGCGTCTGGTAAATCTCCACTGGCAACAAGAACAGATTTCTTATCAGACCAGTCTGCAGCCACCATGGTATCCCATTTGATCTTGATACCCGATTCCTTGGCTGAATCATCTAGAAAACCTTTGTGATAGTCTTCCCCCCAATCCGACCAACGGACGGTCGTGATCTTGAAGGTATTTCCATCATTCTTGTCAGTGCTTGATTTATTTGTGGAAGCTCCACAAGCCGTCAAGCCAGCTAAAGCAGCTGCTCCAAGGAGCAAATAGGCAAATTTCCTGTTTTTCATGATCTTCTCCTATTCTTTCAAGGCCCCTATCATGACACCTTGATTAAAGTATTTTTGGACGAATGGATACAGCATCATAATCGGTGCTGTTGAGATAACGATGGCTGCATATTTCATCATATCAGCCTTAATACGGAGGTCAGAAGCTACCTCCCCTGTTGCTTGCGATTGCAACATTTGATTACTAATTAAGAGACGGCGCAGGATCAATTGCAGGGGTTGAAGATTTTCATTGGTCAAATAAATCAAGGCATTGAACCAAGAATTCCAGATCCCTACTGCTGTCCAAAGTCCAATAACGGCAATAATAGCCTTGGACAAGGGGAGCACGATCTTTCTAAAGTAATAAATGGTTCCGCACCCATCGATCTGGGCGGCTTCCCACATCCCTTCTGGAATACTATTGTTAAAGAAAGTCCGAGCTACAACGATATTGTAAGGAGATACTGCAAACGGTACAACCATTACCCAGAAGGTGTCGACCAATCCCATTTGTTTCACTGTCAAATAAATGGGAATCAAGCCCCCAGAGACAAACATGGGAACGATAAAGAAGACACTGACCCATTTCTTAGCAAAGAGGTCCTTTCGCGACAAGGCGTAACCGGCCGGGATATTAATGACCAGAGCAACGATGGTTCCTACAACCGTGTAGAGGATGGTATTGAGATAGCTCTTTAGAAACAAAGGCTGCTCAATCAAGCGTTGATAGCCATCTAGTCGCCATTCCCTCGGGATAAACCAAACCTTACCAGTTGCCACATCAGACGGATTACTGAAGGAGGCAATAATGACAAACCACAAAGGGTAGACAATCAACAGAATCAAGCAAATCGCTAGACCATAGATAAAAATATCAAAGAGAATTTCTGACTTGGTCTTTCTCGCATGTTGAAACAATTTCACAATTTCTCCTCCTTTCTAGAACAATCCCGTCTTGGTATAGCGTTTCGCAAACCAGTTAACCGACAGTAAGATGATCAAGTTGACCAAGGTATTAAAGAGACCGATCGCTGTCGAGTAACTATATTGGAAATTAATCATCCCCACTTTATACACATAGGTCGAAATGATTTCACTTCCTGCTAGATTGAGTGGATTTTGCAAGAGCAAGACCTTTTCAAAACCAACACTGAGTAGGCTTCCTGCTCTGAGAATCAGGAGAATCATGGCCGTTGGTAAAAGTAAGGGTAAGTCAATATGACGGATCTTTTGCAATCGACTCGCCCCGTCCATGGTCGCTGCTTCATAAAAGGTCGGATCAATGGCCGATAGCGCGGCTAGATAGATGATACTATCCCAACCGATATGTTGCCAGACATCACTCCAGACATAGACACCCGCAAAGCTACCCGGTTTGGATAAGAGAGCGGGCATCTTTAAGCCGACAAGTTTGAGGACATTGGCTAACAATCCACTACTTGGAGAGAGAAAAAGAATAATCATCCCACACATAACCATAGTCGAAATAAAATGAGGCAAATAAGTCGTTACTTGAAAGACTTTTTTGAACTTGCCCACACGAATCTGGTTGCAAATGATGGCTAGAACAATCGGCAAGGGAAAACCAACCAGAATACTGTAAATAGAAATTTTCAAGGTATTCTTCATGGTTGTTGCAAATTGGAAGGATGAGAAGAACTGGTTAAAATACTTGAGACCAGCCCAAGGACTTCCAAATATCCCAGTAGCGGGAGAGTAATCTTTAAAAGCGATGACTAGACCCGCCATAGGGATATAGGCAAATAAAATCAATAAAATAATCGATGGCAGGAGCAGCACATATAAAGGAATATTTTTCTTAAATTTGCTCTGCTTCGCATTAACTTCGCTTTTCATAAGGCCCTCCTTTTCTTTCTCCTTTATTTTATAGGAATCCTTTCCATCTTTATAGAACTTTTTCGTGCATCTTCATTCACTTTTCCGTTTTCTCCACACAAAAACATGCACTTTCCCGATTTTTTTTACTTTACTATCGGTTTTGTTCATGAATCCGTTTTCAAATAGTGCTATAATATATGTGAGGTGCTCATTATGAAAGCTATTCACAGAAGTACACGAGATCACTCGATTCAATTTTTTTCGCGCCTACTCTTTCTCCTCTTAGTTGTCAATACCTTGATCAACCTTTTGATTGGTGGGATTAGCCGAAATTTTATTAAACACCAAAATATGCTCCATTTAGAGGACTCGATTCATATCTATGCGGATTCCTTAAATACAGAGCTTCACTCCGTTGAGCGTTTTATGTACAGTACCATTAGTCACAACGACTATTTGACAGAGCTCAATACTCCGCTTGATTTCACAGATTTTCATGAAAATCTAAAAAAACTGCGGATTGATTTCACGGAGTTTCAGTACCAGATGGATAGCCCCATTACCTTTTTCATAGAGACAAGAGATATCCCCCATTTTTTCAATGCCTCCAGTCTTCAACTGCCCTACCTGGACTATGTACAATTGAAAGATCATCTTAAAACCTATGACAAAGAAACAGACAAGACCCGTCAAAAATGGCAACGAATCAGCCTGAACCAGCATGATTATCTCTTGAAATCCCTTCATTACAAGGGCAAGGCTATCTATGCCATCATTTCTACCCAGGATATTTTAAGACCCTTGCAAAAGCTCAATATTGGAAAAAAAGGGCGCTTATCCATCGAACGCCCCAATCAGATCCATGCTACAGATTCTGTCATTCAAGCCGATAGCAATCAAACCCATCTGCCTTTTGATCTTTATGTGACAGTCGATTACGGAGACGTTTTCCGTACAAATATCGTACTGGAAACCCTTCTCTCTTTGGTCCCTTTGATCATCGCCGTTCTCTCTACCATTCTGATCCTTTATATTCGTCAACGGATGATCCAACCGATGAAACGACTCACCCAGCGTCTTTCTCAGCTAGATGCTGCTTCTACCAAGCTAGATGTGATCGAAGACCAAGGGATCTTAGAGATCGATCAGGCCAATCACAAGCTCAATCAGGTCCTGATCCATATGAAAGATCTCCAAATTCGAGCCTACCACGCGCAACTCAATCTCAAAAAAGTCGAACTCAATTACCTCAAAAATCAAGTCCGACCCCATTTTTACCTCAACATGCTTTCCATGATTCACAGCATGCTCCAAACCAAGGACTATAAGGAAATCGAGGAATTGACCAAGGTGACTTCCAACTACTTGCGCCACCTCTTTCAAGCCAATCAAGATTTCAATCGCTTAGCAGATGAAATCCAGCATATCCGAAATTACCTAGAAATCCAGAAAATCCGCTATGGGGACAGCATCCACTTTGACCTGGACTGGGATCCTGGTCTGAAAGATGCGGCTATTCCCCCCCTGCTTTTACAAATCTTTGTGGAAAATGCCATCAAACACGGCTTTTCTTTCCAAGATTCCTTCCACATTCAGCTTTCCATTCATGAAGAAGCAAACCAACAGCTTGACATTTCCCTTCAGGATAATGGACCCGGTTTTAGCTCCGCTATCTTACAAGATCTAGCAGAGAAAAAATCCTTAGTCACTGAAGATGGCCACCACATTGGTTTGACCAATGCACGGGAGCGACTAGATCTCCTCTATCCAGATCACTACACGCTTCAATTTTCAAATGGATCCCAAGGAGGTGCCCGCATCCAACTGAGACTTCCTTATGAACCCTACAAAGGAGACACACATGAATATCCTACTCGTTGACGATGATCGTTTTATCATTAAAGCCCTACAGGAAACCATCCATTGGGAAGCCTTGGGCATTGAGCAGGTATATACTGCCTCCAGTCTGAGCCAAGCCCAAGCCATCATTCAAAGTCACCCAATCGCCCTCATGATCAGTGATATCGAGATGCCACAAGGCAGTGGGCTAGATCTCCTAGCCTGGGTCCGGTCAGAAAAATATGACATTCAAACGATCTTCCTCACCAATTATGCTGATTTCAATTATGCTCAAAAAGCCATTGAACTCCAAAGTTTTGAATACTACCTCAAACCGATTGACCCCGACCGCTTAGAATTTATCATTCAAAAAGCCCTCAATAAGATCAAGCGCCACAAGAGTGCGGCCCAATTAGCACAGCAAGGACAAAAAGAAGCTGAATTTTGGCATGACTACTTGCGAAAACCGCGTCCATCTCAAGCAGAACAGCTCCTTCAAGAAATGACAAAACGAGGCTATAACCCCAAACCACATGAAGACTACCTCTTGGTCCTCATCACTCTCCACTTAGTTGAAGAAGACTTTCATCCTAGCGTCCCTTCTTGGCGCTTGCAGCTCCGCCATTGTATCAAGGATCTCTCCCTGGATTTCCCTGTCCACTACTGCGCCCTCAGTAAAATCGAAAGCCAGACCGATCGCTACCTCTGTCTCTTCAAAAAGAATCAGACTACAGAGTGTGCAGACTTCCTAAAAGCTATCCAGCAGAAGATCCAGCAAGACTTAGACCGATCCTCTATCCTTCTCTATTCAGATGCCATTTCCCTTAAGACGCTATTGATGCAGGCTCTGCAACTCTGCCAATACAGTGAAGAACAAGTCTTCCATTGGGACAGTATCCACTCCTATGCTTCTTTGGCTCCACAACCTCAAAAGCCTGCTCATCGGACATCGCTCACTTTTACAAATCAGCTAGAGACAGAACAGCTCCTCCAAATCATCCATAGCTTAGAGACTCAAGATCGCATCCCGCTCTCAGCTCTGAGTGAACTCCAGCTAGACTGGACCCAGCAAATTGGCATTTATCTGGACAAGAACGGCATTCTCGCCCACAAGTTATTTCAAAACAAACACCATCAATTTCTCTTCGAACGGCGGTTTCATGCCATCGAAGCTTTTGAAGCCTATATTGGGGATTACTGGAGCTCTGCTCGCCATTATGTGATCGATCTAGAACACCAATCCAATCTCATCCAGCGGATCACCGACTACATCGACCACCATTACAAGGAGGATATCAGTCGCACCAAGCTGGCCGAAATGGTTTTTCTTAGTCCAGATCATCTAGCACGGATGTTTAAGCGCGACACCGGCGAAACCCTGGTGAAATACATCACCGATAAACGGATGGCCGCTGCAAAAGAGATGCTATCGCAAAGCGATACCCCCATTTACCAAGTCGCTCTCCAGGTGGGCTATGACAACTACTCCTACTTTACAAAGGCTTTTAAACAAAAGGTCGGCCTCTCCCCAGGAGATTACCGCAAACAATGCCAAGAAGCCTTTTAAAACAAGAAAAAAACCTTTGAAAAAGGATTCCTTTTCAAAGGTTTTATTTTCTTCTCTTCTTAATTTCTTTTTCAATGGCACTAGCAATTTTCTCCACCATATAGGCCGTCTGGAGATTGCGCAAGATCAAGAGGGCCCAAAAACATGCAAAGAGCATTTGACCCGCCATAGTCGCTTCATTGAAAAAATAAGTCTCCATAGCAGTAAAGACTGCTATCACTGCAAATTGTTTTCTATTCATAAAATTATTTTACCATGATTCAGTAAAAAATTCATGTATTAATCGTCTTGCAGGGTGATTTTATCGGATAAAAAGTGAAATTCCTCAGGGATGACGCTTTCCTCTTCTTCCACCACTTCCGCTTTTTGCCCACGCGCCTTAGCCGAAAACTCTGCCCGAATTTGGGTCCATTCTTCCATCGAAACCGCTAAAATCTCTGGTGAGAAGCCAGCAGCATTGCTGAGGATATTTCCAAACATGGTATTGAGGTTGTCCCGCTTCATGGTCTGTTCGGCATTAAAGGCAGACTCAAAGGCTAAAATCGCATGGTTCTCATTGGCAGCGACCGGCTGGGATCCGATTAAGAGGGCCTTATCCGCACCTGCCAAGCTCTCGATGATTTCCCCCCAAGCATTCTGAAGACGGATCAAGTTGGTCCGTGCCAACTCTGGGTTTTCAACCGCCTCTTGCAAGATCGCGTTGACCTTGTTTCGATCTGCACGGTAGCCCTTGCTCGACTTGGTTGGGCGAGCTACTGCTGGTTTTGAAGCAGGAAGACTGCTACCTGATTGCGCTAACTGTTGCTTGAGCTGTGCGACTTCCTTTTTTAAGTCTTCCAGCTGAGCTAGCACATTGGAAGGAACCTCCAGAGCAGCTGAGTTAGAAACTTGGCCCGTGCTTTCAGCCAATTTAATGGTCATCATTTCAGTATAGATACGCGGTTGCAGGCTATTTTTGATATCCGCTAGACTAGTCGTCGCCTGGTCAATCAGGGCAAAAAGACGGGCTTGATCGGCTTCAAGATTCGCCGCAAATAAGTCACTAGCGTGAGTGTTTTCTCCGCCTGTCTGGACAATCAAGAGATCTCTCAGATATTGAAGTAAGTCCGTAACAAAGCGGGCCATATTCTTCCCATTATCAAAGATAATCGCTAGCTGATCCAGCGCCGCTGTCGCATCATGAGCCAGGATGGCAGCCACGTACTGATCGAGCGCAGCTAGACTGATGGAGCCAGTAATCTCTTCAGCGATTGCTGTCGTCAACTCACTACCCGCAGTCAGACTCAGGGCTTGGTCCAAAATGGACAAGGCATCCCGCATCCCACCTTCAGCGCGCCGAGCAATGATCTGGACAGCATCTGCTTCATAGGCAATGCCTTCTGTAGCTAAGATGCTTTCCAAATGGTGAACGATATCCGGTAGTTTGATGGATTTGAATTCAAAGCGTTGCACCCGTGACAGAATAGTGGCTGGAATTTTGTGCAATTCCGTTGTTGCAAGGATAAAGACCACATTTTCCGTCGGCTCTTCCAGCGTCTTCAACAAGGCATTAAAGGCCCCTGTTGAGAGCATATGGACCTCATCGATAATGTAGACCTTGTGCTTGGCTAGACTTGGAGCATAGGTCGACTTGTCGCGAATATCGCGAATTTCATCGACCCCATTGTTGGAGGCTGCATCGATCTCGATAACATCTTCTAGACTCCCATTGGTGATGGATTCACAGATATAGCAGTCGTTACAAGGCTCCCCATTGACTTGATTAGGACAGTTCATAGCCTTAGCAAAGATCTTGGCTACACTGGTTTTCCCAGTACCACGAGGACCCGAAAAGAGATAGGCATGGCTGATCTTCTCCTGCTCGACGGCCTGTCTCAATGTCCGTGCCACCACTTGCTGGCCGACTAATTGGCCAAAGGTCTGGCTCCGGTATTTCCGATATAAAGCTTGATACATTAGTTCTTAACTCCAAACATCTTAAAGTCCCAGTTTGTCTTTTCGATCAAGAGAGCGACAAACTTTTCCAAATACTCTTGATCCAGCTGATCATAGTCAGAGACACACTCTGAATCTAGATCTAAAACTCCAAGGAGCTGACCGTCCTTGACCATAGGGACCACAATCTCACTCATGGCTCGACTATCACAGGAAATATAGTTGGCATGCTGGCGCACATCATCGACAATGATGGTTTCCTGCTTTTGAGCTGCTTCTCCACAGACACCCTTTCCAAGAGCGATATGGACACAAGAAACACCTCCCTGAAATGGTCCCAAGATCAATTCAGTTTGATCATACAAATAGAAACCCGCAAAGACCGAACGAGGCAGGGCTTGATTTAAGAGCGCACTGGCATTGGACAGATTAGCCAAGGCATTGGTTTCTCCTGTTAAGAGAGCGTCTAACTGAGCCAGCAAGAGCTGGTATTGTGATTCTTTTTCCGAATGTTTCATACCTTCCATTATACCAAATCTTTGCCCAAAAATTAAGCTTCAAACAGCGAAAGAAAAGAGAGTGGGACAGAAATCGGTAATTCGTTAGAATTCGATTTCGTCGTCTCACCTCCGCACAGTTGAGTAGGGCTGTAAAAGCTGATGAAATCAGCGTAGTAGAGCCCATTCAACCACTGCGTCTTGCTCGACAATCCAAAAACAATTGAGAGGCTAGGACTTTTGTCCCAGCCTCTGGAATATAGATAAAGTTATCTTAAAACTTTTCTCACGGCGGAAAGTTTCAATATTTTCTTGATTCATTTTAAAAATGAAATCTCAGTTTTATTTCTTTGCAGAATCATTTAACTCATTCTTCTAAAAATTATTTTATCTATTCATGTCGCCGATTGAAGCGAAAGACTTCAAAATATTGAATGGCCCGGTAGATTAAAAAGATGGTCAAGATGATGGCCACTAGCCAGATAGTTTTTAAACCATAAAACTGGATCAAGTAGGTCGAAAAGATGGCCCCACAGACGAAACTCCCGATCAAGCAGGTCATAAAGATGGCTTCCCAGAGGAATTTCATCTCCCTGTCTCTAACAAAATTTCCATAAGCTACCATGGTTTTCTTGAGATTTCCGGTCATAAAAGAGTGGTTGTAGGCATAGCTACCTACTTCTCCAAATGAGGTCGCTACGATTCCCAAACTCAGGCCAAAAAAAGGCACGATGAAGACATTTTTTACCGATGCTGGCAAAAATCCCGTCACCAAAGTTGTGAGGATATAGGGCACTAGGGTACTCAAGCGCCAGACTGAATTATCAATCAAGCGACGCAAGACCGTCATTAAAAAGATCCCCAGCATAAAGGCCAGCATCGTGGCTAACTTCACTTCTACATCTGAGATCTGCTGGCCGATCAAACCAACCGATAGAAAGACCACATTTCCCGTCTGGCCTGCCGCCAAGGTCCCACCCCGACAAATAAAGGTATAAGCATCTGAAAAACCAGCACACATGGTCAATAAACAAGCGAACGCCTTGGTCCGCGAATGAAACTCCCTTTTCATTTCCATTCTCCCTAGGAAAAAGAGGGAGTGGTACAAATGTTACATAACATTTCTGGTACCACTCCCGCGAAGTTGATTGAGAACTCTTTCGAGTCTTTTAGCGAATGAAGAGTCTCACCAACTACTGCGACATTCAATTATTCCAACTAATGATAAACGATGGAGATCGATTGTCCTCTTTCTCCCTATCTTTATTTTCCCTCACGCGCCTCGTTGAGGATTTTCTCAATCTTGGTTGTGATCAAGTCAATCGCAACTGTATTGGTCACTCCCTCAGGAATAATCACATCCGCATAGCGCTTGGTTGGCTCGATGAACTGGTGGTACATCGGTTTTACTACACCAAGGTATTGCTCAATGACACTATCCAGACTCCGGCCACGCTCCTCCATATCGCGCTTGATCCGGCGAATGATCCGCACATCATCATCCGTATCAACGAAAATCTTGATGTCCATCAGGTCCCGAAGGCGCTTGTCTTCAAGAACTAAGATCCCTTCCACGATGAAGACATCCTGTGGTTCCTGACGATAGGTCTTGCTGCTGCGCGTATGTTCCGCATAGTCATAGGTTGGGATATCCACTGGACGACCTGCCAAGAGTTCATTGATCTGCGCAATCATCAAATCCGTATCAAAGGCAAAAGGATGGTCATAGTTGGTCTTGATCCGCTCCTCAAAGGTCAAATGACTTTGGTCCTTGTAATAAGAATCATGCTCAATCATGGCAATCTTTTCATTCGGGAAATTGGCCAAAATGGCACGAGACACACTGGTCTTTCCACCACCAGAGCCACCAGTAACACCAATAATAATAGGTCTATTTTGCATTTTCTACTCCATTACCTGTAGTCGCCTGAGAAGAAATAGACATCTCAGACATATCTTATCCATTTTACCATATTTTTTCCTAGACATGAATAGTTTTTCAGTCAGAAATTTGGAAACAAAAAGGACCTTGCGGTCCTTTGATTATTTCACTTTTTCTAGTTTTGCAGCAAATTCATTACCACCACGTAAGACGAGTATATTTTTTCCACCATTGACAGGTACGAAACAATAATTTGAATTAGCTTGTATATAGACTTCCTTAGCGCTCTTCACTTGATAGCCTTCTGATTTCACCGCTTCTTGAATTACGTCAAATGTGTGTTCAATCTCTTCTTTAGAAGTCGTGTCTCCATCATACTTTTCTTGATCAGCTAGAGAATAGAATGCGTAAGCCTTGTTATCGTAATACTTATCACTTATAATTCCATGATCTGAAATCTGAACAGTTGTATTATCTCCTTCTGTCACATTCTTCCATTTTCCAACCATGGCCTTTGGTGTTTCAACCTTGTGATAGACCAAATTATCTTCAAAGTTTCCTTTGTATGACTTATAAGTTTTCAAGTCGAATAAATCATTTCTTAAAATAATATTGCTTCCGTCTTTTTGGAGCAAGTTATAGCGTGTGTTCCCACCAGACTTAATAACAACAATTTCTGTCGTCTTCAGGTTAAATTTCTTATCGACATCCGCAAGTGAATGCAAGTCTGTTGCATTTAACAAAGAAAGTGCTGTATTAAATTCTTTTTTCGCTTCATTCCCCTTGAGAACCTTTTTGATGGTCTCACCACCATTGACTTTTTGTTTCTTTCCACTTAGTTCATAAGTAACCGGACTAGAATCCGTATTTCTCAACCAAACCCCATCTAGACTTGGTCCACCTGAAAAGAAAAAGAACCAAGCAAGAGCAATCACTGCGACAAGTCCCGCAACTGCGACCCCAATCTTTGTTTGTTTATTGAAAGAAAATGTCAATTTTTTCGGTCTTGGCACAGGTTGCAAGGTTTTCGCAGATGGTTGTGGTTGGACAAAACCCGTCTGCTCTTGTGAAAGAGGTGCACTAGGTGCAACAGGTGCTTCTTGAGCAGGAACCTGCGCTTCAGTTATTGGTGTCGGTGTTTCTTTTCGCTCTACGACAAACTCCCCTTTTTCACGCGCTTCTTGAAATTCTTGCATACTTGGCTTACGACCATTGATCGCTTCAAAGTATTCAACCCAATCATTTTGATTCATCATATCCCCCTTATTGATTCATCATAAAAACTAACCATATTATACCACAAATTCATGGTCCATTTCGTGATTTTCAGAAAATAAAAGAAAAGGACCTTTTGGTCCATCTGATTTATTTCACTTTTTCCAATTTTTCGAATAGATGATAGCCCTCTGTGAAAACAAGGACTGTCTTCCCTCCATTTACAGGGACATAATAAAAATCAGATCCTAGTTGCTTGTACACGTCTTTCATACTAGTTAGCTGGTAATCTTGGGAATCCACCGCATCTTGAAGATCCTCAAAGACCTCATTCACTTTGTCAGCTGACTTTTCTTGATCAAACTTACTGGAAGGCATTTTTTGAAGCTCTTCTAGGGTATAAAAAGCCGTACCTTCGCTACTATCAAATTCACTATAAGTCAGAATACCACGATCATTTAATTCAAGATAATTGGTTTCGTCATCGTAAGAACGCTCAATTTTCCATTTTCCAAGGAGCACTTTTGGAATTTCAGTCTTATGAAAAACAGCATTCTTCTTAAAGCTCTCTGAATGATCACTATAGGTAACCAAATCCATCAAGTCATTGGCTAAAATCACATTGGTCCCATTGCTTTGGAGTAGATTATAAACAAGCCCATGCTCGTCTTTAATGATGACAACTTCCCTCGTGTGGAGGTCAAATTTTCTATCAACATCAGCTAAGGTCTTCAGCTTGGAGTAGTTTAACTGGTTTAAAGCTTTCTGAAACTCTTGACTCGCTTCCTTCCCCTTATAAACTTTTTCAATCTTATACTTACCATTCGATCGTGGCTCTTCTTGATTTAATTCATAAACGACTGCTGTTGAATCAGCAGGTCCAATCCAGATTCCTTCCAAACTTGGAGTCGGTTGGAAGAAAAAGAAGTAAGCCAGTACAAAGATAGCTAGTATTCCCATACCTGATAAAGCCCATTTTGTCTGCTTATTCCATTTCACACTAAAGCGTTTGATAGCTGGAGTCTCAGGCCTTGACTCCACTTGTGACGGCATTTGAGCCTGCTCACTTTTCTCTCGTAAGGCTACCGCTGATGGAACTGGTGCTTCAGGAACGGTCTCTTTTCGTTCCACTACAAACTCACCATTCGCTCGTGCATTTTGAAACTCTTGCAGACTCGGCTTCCGGTTATGGAGTGCTTCAAAATAGTCAACCCAATCTTTTTGATTCATCTATTCCTCCTAATCGATGATTGTTTTCAAACTGATCCTATTATACCATACATGAAAGGGCAATCACTGTTTTTCAGAAAAAAAGAAAAAGTCCAAGCGATGTTCCACTTGGACCTTCTTCATTATTTCAAAACTTTTTGTGTTTTCGCGTAGTTGGCTTCTACAGCTTCTTTTTCAGCCTTCCACCAGTCTTGGTGGTCTGTGTACCACTTGATGGTATCTTCCAAACCTGCTTCGAAGTTTGTGAATTGTGGTTCCCAACCCAATTCTTCACGCAATTTGGTTGAATCGATAGCGTAACGCAAATCGTGACCAGCACGGTCTGTTACACGGTCGTAGGCGTCTTTTGGTTGACCCATTTTTTCAAGGATGAGCTCAAGCACTTCCTTGTTGTTCTTTTCACCATCGGCACCGATCAAGTAAGTTTCACCGATACGGCCTTTGGTGAGGATAGCCCAAACACCAGTTGAGTGGTCGTTGGTGTGGATCCAGTCACGGACGTTCTTCCCTTCACCATAAAGTTTTGGTTTGATCCCAGACAAGATATTGGTGATTTGACGTGGGATGAACTTCTCGATGTGTTGATATGGTCCATAGTTGTTTGAACAGTTTGAAATGGTTGCCTTAACACCAAATGAACGAACCCAAGCCTTCACGATTAAGTCTGAAGCAGCCTTAGTTGATGAGTACGGTGATGAAGGGTTGTATTTGGTTTCAGCAGTGAATTTTTCACCAGGACCTTCCCCATGTCCAGGAAGATCTTCGCGCAATGGAAGGTCTCCATACACTTCGTCTGTTGACACGTGGTGGAAACGAATGTCGTACTTACGAGCCGCTTCCAATAGTGTATAAGTTCCAACAAAGTTTGTGTAGATAAATGGAGATGGGTCTTTGAGGGAGTTGTCATTGTGGCTTTCAGCCGCATAGTGAACAATAGCATCAGCCTTGGCAGCCAATTTGTCAACTAATTCAGCATCAGCGATGTCCCCCACAACCAACTCGACACGATCTCCAAGGATTTCTTCAATGTTGGCACGGTTACCAGCGTAAGTGAGTTTGTCAAGGACAGTCACATGTACGTCTGGATGGTTGTTGTAGACATAGTGTACGAAGTTTGAACCGATGAAACCAGCTCCACCAGTTACGATGATATGTTTATATTCTGACATTTTTTCTCCAAATAATTTTTAGTTTTGATTGTTCCTTAAATCAATCTTTTTTTAGCTTTCCTTAGGTGAGTACGGAAGTTAGGTGAAATTATCCAGTGGATGATTTCAGCAATCCAGGAAGTTCCATGACTAAATTAAGATACAAAGGGCGTTTGCGGATAAAGTCAAAATAGGAAGTTTGACGCAGAATTTTTCGATTCTAGGAAAACTTATCTTTTTGACACAATCCGTAGCCCGTGTTCAATTAGTTTTGAGCCTAATGTCTCAAAACTTCCGAGCACCTGAAACAAAAATAGTTCAGGTGCTTTTCTCACGGCGGAAAGCTAAGTATATAACTCGCTTCGCTCGTTTATAGCAAAGCTAAAAACTATAGAATGCTTTCTTTGATTGTTTAAAGAGCTATTCTTACAAATCTTCTGCTTTTAGGGGTTTGACGTCTTTGAGCAGTGGGTGGTTCTTGTCTGCTTCTGAGACTTCTGCTTCTGCCAAGTTTTCCCATTGGATGTCTAGGCTTGGGTCTGCGTAGTTGACAAAAGCATATTTTGGTTTGAGTTCCAATGCCCAGTAATCATTGACTAAGTATGTATAAGCAACTTTATCTGTCAAAACTTGGAACCCATTGGCTACACCACGAGGGACGAAGATGCCTTTTGAAGCATCGATCACAGTTTGGTAGGTGTTCCCAAAGCTATCGCCTTCACGAAGGTCTACCCAAGTTCCAAGAACCTTGCCTTCATCTGCTACAGAGATGTACTTGTCCCAAGGCTCTGCATGCAAGCCACGCAAAACATTTTTACGAGAGAATGAAATATTGTTTTGCAACTTGCCTTCCGCAAAGAAGCTTTCAGGGAAGCCAAGAGGAAGCATTTTTTCTTTTTGGAAGTTTTCTTTAAACCAACCACGGTTGTCCCCACGCACAGGAATATCAAACTCCATCAAGCCTGGGATGGCTTCAATTTTGCGTGCTGCTAATTCTTTATCAAAAAATTGTTCCGTCATTAAGCTTCTCCAATCAAACGGAGCAAATATTGTCCGTATTCGTTTTTCTTCAGTGATTGCGCTAATTCATGGACTTGTTCTTTGGTGATATAACCCATGCGATAGGCAATTTCCTCAAGGTTAGCCACTTGGACATTTTGCAAGCGTTGAACAGTTTCGATATATTGAGATGCTTGCAAGAGACTTTCGTGAGTTCCTGTATCCAACCAGGCAAAACCACGGCCCATGAGCTCAACAGAGAGATCTCCACGCTCCAAATAAGCCTTGTTGACATCTGTGATTTCAAGCTCGCCACGAGGACTTGGTTTGATGTTTTTGGCAATCTCTACCACATCATTGTCATAGAAGTAAAGTCCAGTCACTGCAAAGTTGGATTTTGGATGTTCTGGTTTTTCTTCGATAGAGATGGCATTCATATCCGCGTCAAACTCTACCACACCAAAGCGTTCCGGATCTTTGACTTGGTAACCAAAGACAGTCGCTCCTTTTTCCTTCGCTTCTGCCCGTTGCAACATCTTGGTTAAGCCGTTTCCGTGGAAGATATTGTCCCCAAGGATGAGGGCAACATGATTGTCACCGATAAAGTCTTCTCCTATGATGAAGGCTTGCGCCAAGCCATCTGGACTTGGCTGCTCTGCATAAGAGAGGGAAATACCAAGTTCAGAACCATCTCCAAGAAGCTCTTCAAAACGAGGTAGGTCTTGAGGCGTCGAGATGATCAGGATATCTTTGATCCCAGCCAACATAAGCGTTGACAGCGGATAGTAGATCATTGGTTTGTCATAAATGGGCATCAATTGTTTAGAAGCCGCACGTGTCAATGGATACAAACGAGTTCCTGAGCCCCCTGCTAAAATAATACCTTTCATAATGTTAGGCCTTTCTACGTAGTCATTACCCTTATTTTATCATGTTTATATAAAAAAGTCACCTTGCATTTGTGTTACAAGGTGATGACAGGAGATGAGTGTTGTAGAATTGTTAGCATTGGTCTTACTCATGATTCAAATAGATTACTGCTCCTTGACTGAGCCGTCTGAAAACCTTACCTTTACTTCAGATTTGGTCGTGCCTTTCCTAGAATCCATAAAGCTCTGAAATTCCTCATCTTCATTATGATAGACCCCTATCTTCATTTTATGAACATCTTTATCATAGGCTAATTCGTGTTGCTTTGTAGTCCCATCAACAAATGTAATTTTGACATCAGCTCCCCATGCGTCTGAAGTAATGGAGCTATAGGATGGGTTTTTAATCTCAATTTCCTCAATTCCCTTGTAAGAATGCTTCAAGGTCTTTACAAAGCTGACTTCATACTCTCTATTGCGTCGCTTCTCTTCCATTTTTTTGTTCATATGAAACAAAAAGATCCCAACTACCATAAGGAGAGCCAAAGCGATGACACTCATCATCCTTTTGCTTTTCTTTATAAACTTGATTTTTACCATAAGATAATACTCCTGACTAATGAAGAACCCTTTGAGCTGTATCTGACTATCTTTTTTCTCAAAGACAATAACAGCAATCAAAAAGAGAGCTTGTCCTGATGCTCTCCTTTTCAGTTCCTTATCCCAAAGCGACGTCTAGGATCATCATAATGACAAAGCCAACCATGAGACCCAGGGTCGCAACATCTGTGTTGCCGTTAGTCTGGGAATCTGGGATCAACTCTTCAACCACCACGAAGATCATAGCGCCTGCCGCAAAAGAGAGAGCATAAGGCAAGATAGCCGTCATGGATAAGACGGCCACTGCTCCTAGAAGGGCTCCGATGGGCTCGACGATGGCTGACATAGATCCCCAATAAAAGGCATTGAGACGGGATTTTCCATCCGTCCGGATTGGGATTGAAAGAGCAGCCCCTTCTGGGATATTTTGCAAGCCAATCCCAATGGCCAGGCCAACCGCCCCGATAAAGGCTTCTGGACTTGGATTGCTAGCCAGAGCTCCAAAGGCCACCCCAACCGCTAAGCCTTCTGGGAAATTGTGGATGGTAATGGCGAGAAAAAGGAGGATTGTTTTAGACAACTTCTTCTCCCGCGGCGTATGGATACTCTCAGCCTCATCAATCTCCTTCGTCATATGAAGGAGAGGGACGATGGCGTCGATCAAACGGAGGAAAAAACCTCCAGCTAAAAAACCGATAGCCGCTGGCAACCAAGCCAAGCTCCCATAGGAGAGTTTTCCACATACTAAATCGACGGTTGCAAGAGGGACCAAAGTGACGCCGCAATCATGACCCCTGCCGCAAAGCCCATCATGATGTCCAGTAACTTACGACTGATATGCTTAAAGAAAAAAACGATGGCTGACCCGACAATGGTACAGCCCCATGTAAACAATCCTGCGAGAAAGGCCTGTAAGACCACGGATTGCGATTGAAACCAATTCATAACAACTCCCATTTTCTCGATGATTCACTTCTTCTATTCTACTATTTTTAGCCAAATTACGGAAGGTCTTTCGAAAAAAAGAGAGTGGGACAGAAATCGGTAATTCGTTAGAATTCGATTTCGTCGTCCCACCTCCGCAAAGTTGAGTAGGGCTGTAAAAGCTGATGAAATCAGCGTAGTAGAGCCCACTCAACCACTGCGTCTTGCTCGACAATCCAAATACAATTGAGAGGCTAGGACTTTTGTCCCAGCCTACTTCTTCACATATTGTTCAACTGGATAATCTGCTGGATCTAAGCGCAGGTTTCCTCCTACCACGAGTTGGGATAGGTGCCACCCAATGAGGGGACCAGTTGTGAGGCCAGACGAACCAAGTCCACTGGCGACATAGAGGCCTACTTGATCAGGAACAGCTCCCCAAAATGGTGAAAAGTCACTGGTGTAGGCACGGGTTCCCACGCGCTCCCCGATAACTTCTGCTTGAGCGAGTTCTGGATAGTAGGCCAAGGCTTCTGTTTCCATCTGATTCAGCAAAGCCTGATCCACCGTCAGGTCAAAGCCCATCTCATTCTCATGAGTGGCTCCCATACTGATCTTGCCCTTCTGAAAGGGAATGATATCCAGCTCTCCTTCCGGCATGACCACTGGATAATCAGCAATATCTCGGTCTAGCTGATAATCCCTCAACTGTCCTTTTTGAGGCCGGACATCAACTTGGTAGCCAAGTGGCTCGAGCATTTGACCCAACCAGGCTCCTGTTGCCAAGATGACTTTGTCATAGCTTTCTCCTGCTATCTGAAAACCATCCTCTGTAATAGCCAAAGCAACCTCTTCCTTAATCAGTCTTGCGCCACTGGCTTCAAGGAGAGTTTCCGTTAGAAGGGCTCCCTCTACATGGGCCCCACCTGAGGCATAAAGGAGCTGTTCAAAGCCTTGTAGACCTGGGAATTGTTGGCACACTTCTTCTTTGTTTAAAATCGCTAAGTCTCCGATCAAGGGAGATTCTTCCCGACGACTCAGCGCCAACTGATAGAGTTCGTCTAATTTTTCTTCCTTTTTCTTGAGGAGATAGACGCCGGTCTGCTGGTAAAAATCTGTATTAATTCCGTCCTTGGCCAGGTCTTCTACCAATTCTTGGTAGAAATCAGCCCCCAGACGAGCCAGGCGATACCAAGCCTTATTACGCCGTTTAGAAAACCAAGGGCTAATAATGCCTGCCGCCGCCTTGGTTGCTTGGCCGACTCCATGGTCATAGACAGTCACATCCACTTGTGCTTCTTTGGATAAATAATAGGCTGCAGTGGATCCCACGATCCCTGCACCAATAATCGCAACTTTCATCATGACCCCTTAGATATGGTAAAAAGGATTGGTGCTGGCTTGACTGCCAATCACTTCAATCTCCCAGGCTTCCTCAGCCTTCCACTGATTGAGCTTTTCTACTAGTTTTGACACAAAGAGAACCTCGATATGGTGCCCGGGATCTAAGGCCAAGAGGCCATCGCTCAGCATGTCCTGAGCCGTGTGGTAGTAGATATCTCCTGTGATATAAACATCTGCTCCCTTGGCGAGAGCATCCTTGTAAAAGGACTGGCCACTTCCTCCACAGATTGCGACATGCTTGATAACCCGATCCAAATCCGCCTGATCATAACTGACTATGCGCAAAGCATCTAAGCCAAAGGTTTCTTTAACCTTGCTAGTCAACTGTCCAAAGGTTTGTGTAGCTACCCGACCGATCCGGCCGATTCCAAGTCCTTCCCCTGTCATACTGAGGGGCTCTGTATCTTCAATTTCCAAGAGCTGGCAAAACCAATCGTTGAGACCATCTGGGACAATGTCAATATTAGTATGGCTGACGTAGACTGCGATATCATGCTTGATCAAATCGATATAGATCTGATTTTGGGCCCGATCAGCTACCAAATCCTTGATGGGACGGAAAATAGGCGCGTGCTTGACGATGATCAAGTCCACCCCATGAGCGATTGCTTCTGCCACCGTCTGCTCCCGAATATCTAGGGCTACCATGACCTTCTTGATGTCTTTTTGTAGCGTGCCGACTTGTAGGCCACGGACATCTCCCTCCATAGACAATTCCTGAGGACAATAGGATTCATAGCGTTTGATGACTTCACTTGCTAACATGTAGAACCTCCTTGATGTGAGCGATGCGCTCTTCTAACGATGCTCTGGCAGATTGATTCTCAACTGGGACCTGCTCCAAGGCGAAGGCTAATTTCTCCACTTCCTTGGACCACTTTTGGACAAAGGCTGGAGCTTGTTCCCGCATCAAATGGGGACCAAAGCGTAGTTCCTTGGCTGTCAACTCTTGAGAACCGTGTTCCACCACAAGGATCTCATAAAACTTCTCATTTTCTTCCAAGATAGATTCATCAACAATGTGGAAATCATGGTCGACTAACCAAGCCCGCAGTTCATCCTCTCGATTATTGGGCTGCAGAACCAAGCGAGAGACATTGGCTAATTTCTCAAGACCTGCCGCTAAGATATCTGCAATCAAGCGTCCGCCCATGCCAGCAATGGTGATACAGGAAATGCCGTCTGCTGGTTCAAAGGCAGCCAAGCCATTGGCCAGACGGACTTCAATCTTGTCCTCTAAACCATTATCGACGACATTTTGGAGGGCAGACTGATAAGGCCCCTCTACCACTTCCCCAGCAATGGCAGCCTCAATCTTGCCTTCTTGTAAGAGGGCGATTGGGAGATAAGCATGATCACTCCCCACATCCAAAAGACGCGCTCCAGCTGGGACGAAACTGGCCACCAGATTCAAGCGATTTGATAATTTTGTAAATTCCATGTGCTTCTTTCTATACTTTTATTCCATCCTATAGTATACCATGTTTGCACCATTAAAAAAAGGCGCAACGGCGCCTTGTCTATTATGGAAAGGTATTACTTTAGACTTTCCTTAGGTGAGTCCGGACGTCAGCGAACTTCTTCAAAGTTCCATGACTAAGTTTTGAGTCTAATGTCTCAAAACTTCCGGGCACATGAAACTTATACGTTTCATGTGCTATACTCACGGCGGAAACTCTCGCTATCATCCTCAACAAGCCGATATTAGACTTTAGTCAATTTCCTTATATTCTACTTCCAAGCCACGTTGCACGGCTGGGCGATTGGCAATTTTCTCTGTCCAAGCTTGCAAATGCTTGTATTCCTTTACATTTAGGAAAATTCCTGCTCGGTCCCAGACCTTGTCTTGGGCGAGACGGCCATACCAAGACCAGATGGCAATATCTGCAATGGTATAGTCATCCCCTGCGATATAAGGTTTAGTGGCCAGTTCCTTGTCCAGTAGGTCCAATTGGCGTTTGGCTTCCATGGCAAAACGGTTGATGGCATACTCGATTTTTTCAGGAGCATAGTGGAAGAAATGACCAAAGCCTCCACCTAAGAATGGTGCCGCACCCGTCTGCCAGAAGAGCCAGTTGAGCACTTCTGTCCGCTTAGCAGGATCTGTCGGGATTAATTGGCCAAATTTCTCTGCTAGATACAAGAGAATATTAGCTGATTCAAAGACCCGAATCGCTTCCTCTCCTGATTGATCCAACATAGCTGGAATTTTCGAGTTTGGATTGATGGCTACAAAGTCACTGCCAAATTGATCTCCCTCACCAATCTTGATGCGATAAGCGTCGTAGCCTGCATCCACTCCCAGCTCTTTCAATTCCTCCAGCATAATGGTTACCTTAATCCCATTTGGAGTTGGAAGGGTATAGAGTTGGAAAGGCTGATCCCCTTTTGGAAGAGTTTGTTCAAAGCGGGCACCTGCTGTTGGTTGGTTCAGGCCACCCCAGGCTCCTCCCATCTGGCTCGGTGCTTCCCATACTTCTGGTAATTGATAGTCTGACATCTCTTTTCTCCTTTGTCTATGTTACTACTAGCATATCAAATATCGGCCTCCCTTTCAAAGATCTGCTACGCGAAGGCTACTTGACTTTTTTTGCCAAAATGATAGTATAGAAAAAATACAATTTTAAGGAGAAAACCATGTCCACGATCGATTTTCATAGTTTGGCAAAGACAGAACTTCACTGTCACTTAGACGGTTCCTTATCGCTTCCAATCATTCGCCAATTGGCAGCTATGGCCAATATTGACCTACCTGCTAGCGATGAGGAGCTCAAGCACCATGTCACTGCGCCTGCCCACTGTGAGAATCTTTTGGACTATTTGGAGGCATTTGACTACATTCGGCCCCTCCTTCAAACTAAGGAAGCCTTGACGCTTGCTGCTTACGATGTGGCCAAGCAAGCTGCTCTCGAAAATGTCGTCTACATCGAAGTTCGTTTTGCACCAGAATTGTCCATGGACCAAGGGCTCACCGTCCCAGAAACCATCGATGCTGTCTGTGAAGGACTGCGTCAAGCCCAGGAGGAATTTGGCATTGTTGCAAAAGCCTTAGTCTGTGGCATGCGCCAGTCCGATCAAGATCTCACATCTCGCATTCTTGCAGAAGCCAACCAAGTTAGTGATCAGGATTTTGTTGGTTTTGACTTTGCCGGGGATGAGCACAACTACTCTCCAGAAGATATTCGACCCCTAATTGAGCAAGTCAAGAGTTACCATCGGCCCATGACGCTTCATGCAGGTGAGTGTCATTGCCCACACTTTGTTGCCCAATCGATTGCATTTGGCATCAAACGCAATGGCCACGTGACAGCTCTATCTCATGAACCAGCCTTACTCCAATCCTTTATTGAAAATGGGGTCACTGGTGAACTCTGCTTGACCAGCAACCTACAAACAAAAGCAGCACCGACTATAGAATATTTCCCTTATTTGAAGATGAAGGCAGCCGGAGCTCGGATCAGTATCAATACCGATAACCGGACTGTATCTGATACCAACCTCACCAAGGAATACACCCTCTACCATCAGCACTTCCAAACCAAGGAAACTGACTTTTACCAACACAATGTCCATGCCATCCAGGCTTCCTTTGCTAGTGAGGAGGAAAAACAAGAACTCCTTAGCAAACTAGAAAAAGCCTATGCAGACTATCTATAAACGAAAAATGCTAGCAATATATGACTGCTAGCTTTTTGTATGGTAAAAAATTATTTTTTCAAATAAGAACCTATTTGTTTCAGTAAAAATAATGTCTTATTTTTAAAACTATTCAAGTATAAACTAAAAACTTTCCGCCGTGAGAAAAGTGCCTGAAACGTAATTGTTTCAGGCACTCGGGAGTTTTGAGGCCTTAGACTCAAAACTAAGTCATGGAACTTCTACGAAGTTCGCTGACGTCCGTACTCACATAAGGAAAGTTTCTAGGAAGACTTTACCTTCCATCTGCAGCTAGCACTCAAATAAGTGCTAGTTTTTTTAATTCTTCCACAAATCCATGGCCTTCAAGAAATCGTCTGAAACTGTCACATTGCGTGGGTTGGCTTGCTCGCGTTCTTGTAGTTTCGCCTCTACTTGGACCAGGCTGTTGATGCCTTCACTGCGCCAGTTGCGTAAAATGGCTTGGATATATTTCCAGTGAGGCTTGCCGTTAAAGACAGCTTCTCGTAGGGCTGCCTTGATCACATCTGGATCTGTCTGATCCTCGCGCACGGTCTTGGTCAAGTCTTCAATCTCAAAAGGCGTCAAGAGTCGTCCCAGTTCTTGTTGGAAGGTTTCCACCAAGTCCTTGATGACATTTCCCTTAGCAGGCGCGCTTTGTGCCTTCCCTTGTGATTGGGCTTCTAAAATCTCATCCAAGCGCTCCAGGGCAATGGTCGCATCAAAGATGGCTTCAATCTCACCATTGAGCTCAATAGTCCGGTATTGAAGAAGTCCCTTGGTGGTCAGATTGGACATAATCCGATTGACCTCTGTCACCGTTTTTCCTAGATGACTAGCAATCTGATTGGGAGTTAAGGCCTCTTGGCCAGTCGTATTTTGAAGGAAGAAAAACTGCCAAACCAAGTAATCATCTGCTTGGTCAAACAATTCATGATAATGAAAAAGCAAGGCACTTGGAAGAACCAAGTTGCCATACTTAAATGCTTGTGAATATGTCATAATTCCCCTTTATAGGTAACCATAAAATGAAATATCTTTTTCCAATTCTTCCAAGCGGTAAGGTGTTTCTTGATAAACCGCATAGTTGATCCAATTACTAAAGAAAGTCGTCGCAGCTAGATTCCAACGAATGCGAGGCTCTGTATTAGCGTCATCCCCATCAAAATAATTCTTAGGAACGTCCGGATCCAAGCCTGCCTTGACATCTCGGTGGTATTCTTTTGCCAGTGTATCGCGATCATACTCCAGATGGCCAAAGCTATAGACCTCACGCATGTCTGGACTGGCAATGATGGAAAGCCCAACTTCATTTCCTTGCGCGATCACTTGAAGATTGCTCTTTTCAAGGACTTCTTTCAAAGGAATATCTGTATAACGAGAATGAGGGGCAAGGAAGCGATCGTCAAAGCCTCTCATGAGCAGACTATCAGGACGCACCACTGCTTGGTCATAGATACCGGATAGCTTGTCACAGAGCTCTACTTTTTGAATCCCGTAACGGTGATACAATCCAGCCTGGGCTCCCCAACAAAGGTGTAAGGTAGAAAAGACATGACGCTTAGACCATTCAAAGACCTGGGTTAATTCTTCCCAGTAGTCCACTTCCTCAAAGTCCATCTTTTCGACAGGCGCTCCTGTCACAATCAAGCCGTCATAGTAATTATCCTTGATATCCTCAAAGGTCTTGTAGAAGCTCTCCAAATGCTCTGCCGCTGTATTCTTGGATTCATGGCTCGCCATGTAGAGGAAATCTACATTGATCTGCAAGGGCGTGTTGGCAAGGAGCCGTAAGAGTTGGGTTTCTGTTGCAACCTTGGTCGGCATCAGATTAAGAATGAGAACATTCATCGGCCGAATATCCTGGTGAGTCGCCCGAACATCATCCATGACAAAAATATTTTCTGAACGAAGGATATCAACTGCTGGTAATTTTTTATCTAGAGTAATTGGCATAAAAAGCTCCCATCTTACAAGTTCTTAACTAACATTATATGATAGGAGCTTATAGTTTTCAATTATGGTTTTTCTGTAGCCAGTTATAGTATTAGACTATATTAGTAATGCATCAAGACTTTGTAGTCGTAATCGCCGATCGCTTCGCGACCTTTCAAATCATCCAACTCGATCAAGAAGGCACACCCTGCAACGACCCCACCGAGTTTTTCGATCATTTCGATGGTTGCTTTCACCGTACCACCAGTCGCCAAGAGGTCATCAACGATGAGGACGCGTTGACCTGGTTTGATGGCATCTGCGTGCATGCAGAGGGTATCCACACCGTATTCTTTTTCGTAGTCAGCAGAGATGACTTCCCGTGGCAATTTACCAGGCTTACGAACAGGCGCAAATCCAATTCCCAACTCAAAAGCGACCGGACATCCAACGATGAACCCACGCGCTTCAGGACCAACTATCATGTCGATTTTCTTATCTGTCGCGTATTGAACGATTTCACGAATCGCATAACTATAAGCATTGCCATCTGCCATCAAAGGGCTGATATCACGGAAGGTAATTCCTTCTTGTGGATAGTTTTCAATGCTTGCAATGTAATCTTTTAAATTCATGGTTAACTTTCTTTCATAAAAAATTTTTTACATTCCATTATATCATGAATTCCACTAACTTGCATCATTTTTTGCCAAATCATTTTCCCATACCTGCAGTAACAGCAAAATGAGGCTGGGACAAAAGTCCTAGCCTCTCAATTGTCTTTGGATTGTCGAGCAAGACGCAGTTGTTGAGTGGGCTCTACTACGCTGATTTCATCAGCTTTTACAGCCCTACTCAACTGTGCGGAGGTGGGACGACGAAAT
>NZ_JACLQX010000002.1:0-143956 GCF_016648925.1 Streptococcus parasanguinis
CAGCCCTACTCAACTGTGCGGAGGTGGGACGACGAAATCGAATTCTAACGAATTACCGATTTCTGTCCCACTCTCATATTTTTTTACCAAAAAAAGAGCCAGTAGGCTCTTTTTACTTATTCTTCTGTCACAAATTGACTGAGGACACCGTTGACAAATCGTGAAGAGGTTTCATCTGAAAAGGCCTTGGCCAATTCCACCGCTTCATTGACTGCGACGATCTGTGGTGTATCAAACTCTGTCATTTCGTAAATTCCCAGACGAAGGATGTTTTTCTCTACCAAGGTCAAGCGCTCAACAGTCCAGCCGGTTTTCAAATGTTGACCGATTTGCTGGTCCAGTTGATCTTTGGATTGGTAGACACCCGTCACGAGATTCATGAGAAAGGCAGGAAGATCGACTTCTTTGTCTTCTGCTAGGTCCTTATCATGTAGATAAGCAAAACGACAAGCTTCAACAATGTCTCCATCGTATTCCAAGGCCATCAAGGCTTGGAAGGCGCGCTCACGCAAATCTCGACGTGATTCTAATAAAATTTCATCAGTCATTGAGGAAGTCCTCATTAAACAAATCTTTCAAGTCTGGTTTTGGAGATTTTTCCGTTGCGATACCAACAACGTGAATGTTGACAGCATCCAAGGTTACATCTGCCATATCATAAACTGCAGACTTGACCGCTTTTTGAATGGCTACAGCGACAGATGGTACAGCCACTCCGTATTCTAAATAGAGATAGATGTCTACTGAAACTTGACCATCTTCTTCTGTATGAAGGTAGACGCCACGTCCAAGTGAGCGTTTGGATAAGCTATCTGAAACACTCTTATTTTCAAGCGAATAGACACCCTCGACTTTTGCTGTCGCAATCGCAATAATTTTTTCTAATACACGTGGTGCAATAACGATGTCACCAAATTGTTCAGTTGCCATAGAAGTTCCTTTCTATTTGACACCCTGAGATGTCTCTTATGCACGAGAAACGTAAGTTCCTTCAGCTGTATTGATAATCAATTTTTGTCCTGCTTCGATGAAGTCTGGAACGTTTACCACAAGGCCAGTTTCCATTGTAGCTGGTTTACCAGAACCTGTCACAGTAGCACCTTTGATAGATGGTTGAGTTTCTGCAACAGTCAATTCAACAGTTGTAGGAACTGTTACACCGATTACTTCGCTTCCGTAGAATTGAATTTTTACTTCTGAGTTTTCAAGGATGTAAAGCAATTCTTGTTCTACGTTCACAACTGGAATTTCATATTGGTCATATGTTTCTGTGTTCATGAAGTAAGCTGTATCATCCATTTTGTACAAGTATTGAGCTGGAACAGTTTCGATAATCGCTTGTTCAAATTTTTCTTCTGGACGGTAGCTTGTATCAAATGTTGAACCAGTACGGACATCACGCAATTTCATACGCATGATAGTATTTCCTTTACCTGGTTTGTGGTGGCTAGCTTCCAAAACGCGGATTAATTTTCCGTCAGCTGTTTCAAAAGTCATACCAGCTTTCAATTTACTTGCTTCGATCATGTTTTATTACCTCTTTATTAAAAATAGATTACTCTTTATTGTAACACACTATTTGATTTTTCTCAAACAGCAATTTTCCCTTTTTAGGAAGGCTAGAAGGCGGAGAGAGATTGCAGAAACGAGTCCTTCGAATCTCTACATCTCCAACTCCATCTTCACAATTCCTTATTGATCCACAGGCACAATATTGCCATCCGCATCTTTGGTGACATGGACATACTTTCCATCTACTTCAATGTAGAAGGTATGAGGCTTGTCTTGAGCTGGAGAGGCTTGTTTTTGAAGGTCATTGCCAAGGGCTTGACCCAAGTTCATCCCCATGATCATGTTCATGCCATTACCACCTTCATTTTTAGCAGCTGCGACCAAGGCTTCATTGCGAGCACGACGTTCTTCGATTTCAATGGTATTGTACTTCATCGCTGCCAATTCACTGTCCAGTTTATTGACCTTGGCCATACTGTCTGCATCGTAGCTCAAATCTTCGATGAGGACATTGGTTAATTCGATACCATATAATTCTGTCCAAGTTTTGTTGACTTCGCGTTTTGCAACTTCATTGAAGACATCTTGGTCCGCATTGATATTGTAAATGTCCGCCTTATTTTCTGCTGTATATTTTGAAATGGCCACTGCAATTTTTGGAGCCAGGTTTTGGCGTAAGGTTCCCTGAGCCACATCTTCCAAGGTAAATGGCTTATCTGTAGTGATTTGACGACTGACTGCACTGATGTAAAAGAGTACAGGATCTGCTACTTTAACATCATAAAGACCATAAAAACGAATACTAAGAAGTTGTTGGTAACGGTCGCTAAAATACTCGACTGGATTTTGAGTGCCAAATTTATTTCCTGTAAAAGGTTGCATCCGCACAAAAATAATTTCTTGTTGGGTGACCACTTGGCCTCCAAATGAGAAACGATTCTTGAACTGATCCCACGTTCCTTTCACACCACCCTTTTCAAACAACCAGGCATTTTCACCGGCTTGCCATTCGTGGCTCCCTGCTTCTAGAAGGTCTCCTAGAAACGTTCCATTATTGACCAAGAGAGCAACATATCCTTGGGGAACGATGACAACAGAGCCATCTGTCAATAGACCTGTATTTTGGTTGCTCTGACGAGAGCGCCCATCTGGATCTTTGGTCAAGAGCTGTCCCTTAATGGCCAAAGCTGTTGCTGGAACAGCTTCCGGCAAGGTAATGGCTTCCTTAAATTTACTATCTTGAAAACTTGAAATGCCCGCTGAAAGGGCTGCTTTAATAAATCCCATACATTCTCCTATCTGTAGAATTCAATTTCATCCACAACTTCGTAGACATCCAAGACCCAATCTTTTGGATTGTGCTTCAAGGATGCTTGGCAATATTCACACTTGTCGATTGAATCAATCGTCAATGGCGCACCACAGTTCGGACAATGATCACTAACGACTTCTGAATTCTTAATGATCTCTGTCTGCGCTCCATGTTCACGGAGGAAGACCATGCGGTAAACAGTAAAGAGATCTTTGGTTGGATCCCCTTCGATCACACGACCCGTTTCATCATTTCGGATGTAATCTCTCATTGTCGATGACAGAATGACTTCGATGCGGTCATTACCATCTGGATTTTCGATAAAGTCTTTGATCTTCGAATCTTCCACACGCACGCGCTCAAGAACATTGGTTGTTTTGGCGCGAATATGCTCTTGCAACTGCGTCAAGTGTTGCTCATAAAGACTCGTACTTTCTAGATTCCGCACGGAATTCCAATCTTTTTCTGTCCAGGCAGACTGCAATTGAAGATAAACCAGCTTAACTTGCGACAAGAAGCGGTCTTCATCAAACATTGGATCCAGTTTACGGATGCGACGAATCGCTTCATAGTTGTTCTCAATTGGTCGACCAGCCCGTTCTTCGGTTGTCCGTTTTGGACCACTATTTGAATAGGACGAATCATCACTCTCATTAGCCTCTTTTGCAATATTATAGACAAATCCAATCAATCCAATGATGGCGACAACTGCTACCGCCCCACCAGAGTCTGATCCAGAACTAGAACTGTAGCTACTGGATCCACCAGACCAGCTACTGCCACCAGACCAGCTACTTCCCCCTCCAGACCAGCTACTACCACCACCACCGCCAGAATGAATAGTGCTACTACCACCACTATGCGTATTGCCGACACCAGCATGAGCAGAAGGAGCAAATGCAAATAGAAGGGCTACTAGAAGAATTCCCAATACTAAAATTCGTTTTTTCATAGGCCTCATTTCTTATCTTTGTTTGTTACACAGGGGTTAAGAAAATACTGTCTATTTTATAGGACAATCAATTCTTTAGGAGCAAGAGTCAAGACTTCACAGCCAGTTTCTGTAATCAAGAGGTCATCTTCGATCCGCACGCCAGAGAGACCTTCGATATAAATACCTGGCTCATCTGTTAAGACCATACCTGCTTGAATCGCTTCTTTAGACGTTTGGCTGAAGTATGGTTCTTCGTGGATATCTAGCCCAATTCCATGACCGATTCCATGAGTAAAGTATTGACCATAGCCGGCTGCCTCGATCACATCACGTGGGATTTTATCAAAATCACGGAAGCCAAGTCCATCTTTAGCAGCATCAATCAAGGCTTGATTGGCTTTCAAAACGGTTTCGTAAATCTCTCTTTCCTTGTCGCTGACATGTCCTGCATAGATTGTCCGTGTCATATCGCTAACATAGTGATTATACAAGCAACCAAAATCAAGGGTCAAGGCATCTCCTGCTGAAATGACCCGATCACTTGGAGTCGCATGAGGCATGGCAGAGCGTTCACCAGCTGCTGAGATAATATCAAAAGATACACCAGAAGCTCCTAACTCCCGCATTCTAAAATCTAGGAAAGTCGCTGCTTCCAACTCTGTCGTTTTCCCTACCTTGATATAGTCTAAAATATCATGGAAGGCTTGGTCAGAGATGCTACAAGCTTTTTTAATCGCCGCAATCTCGGTCTCATCTTTAATCAAGCGCAATTCCATGACAAAGTTCGCTAGGGATTGAAGGCTAATACCACTGAAAACAGAAGCCATGCGGGCATGGTAGGCCACCGTCACTTCATCCTCAAAACCAAGTTCTTTGATTCCAAGGTCCTTAACGATCTCTGCAGCTGCAGTCAACTCATCGCGGGTTTCCACAATCTCTACAAAGGGGAAACAAGTCGCATGGGCATGGATGGTGTAGCGCGAATCTGTAAAGAGTACCACGCGTTCTTCTGTCACCAAAGCGGTCCCGTTTGAACCCCAGAAATTGGTTAAATAATAAACATTTTTCAAATTGTTAATCAATACCGCTTTGAGGTTTTGGGCTTTCATTTTGTTTCTTAAGTTGCTGATCCGTTGATTCATTGTAATTTTCCTTTCAAATATTGTCCTGTGTAGCTAGCAGGATTTGCTGCTACTTCTTCTGGTGTTCCGGTCGCAATAATGGTTCCGCCACCGACACCGCCTTCGGGTCCTAAATCGATGATATGGTCTGCTGTCTTAATGACATCCAAATTGTGCTCAATCACAAGGACCGTATTGCCATCATCCACAAACCGCTCTAAGACTTTGATCAAGCGAGAAATGTCTTCGGTATGGAGTCCGGTCGTTGGTTCATCCAAGATATAGAAGGATTTTCCTGTAGAGCGCTTGTGCAATTCAGAAGCCAACTTCATCCGCTGCGCTTCCCCACCTGAAAGGGTGGTCGCTGGTTGCCCCAGCGTTACATAGCCCAAGCCCACATCCTGGATGGTCTTGAGTTTGCGTTCAATTTTTGGAATGTGCTTGAAGAATTCAACTGCCTTGTTGACCGTCATATCCAGCACTTCTGCGATATTTTTTTCCTTGTAGTGGACTTCGAGAGTCTCACTATTGTAACGACGTCCATGGCAGACTTCACAAGGAACGAAGACATCTGGCAAGAAGTGCATTTCAATCTTGATGATCCCATCTCCTGAGCAGGCTTCACAACGCCCGCCCTTGACATTGAAACTAAAGCGGCCTTTTTTATAGCCCCGAATTTTGGCTTCATTGGTCTGAGCAAAGAGATCGCGAATGTCATCGAAGACGCCTGTATAAGTCGCTGGATTAGAACGAGGAGTCCGACCAATCGGGCTTTGATCAATGTCGATCAAGCGATCGATGTGCTCAATCCCCTGAATCGTCTTGTATTTTCCTGGTTTTTCCGAATTTCGGTTGAGCTTTTGAGCGATGGCTTTTTTCAAGATGCCATTGATCAAGGTCGATTTTCCAGAACCGGAAACTCCAGTGACTGCGATGAATTTGCCCAGAGGAAAACGAGCTGTGATGTCTTGTAAGTTGTTCTCACTGGCCCCTGTAATTTCAATAGAACGGCCATTCCCCGAACGGCGTTCTGTTGGAACCGGAATCTTACGCTTGCCAGACAAATATTGACCGGTGATGGATTTACTGTTGCGCGCCACCTGTTTTGGGGTTCCAGCCGCAACGATCTCTCCACCAAAGACACCGGCACCTGGGCCGACGTCGATCAGGTAGTCGGCCTCTCTCATGGTATCTTCATCATGTTCGACGACGATCAAAGTATTGCCCAAGTCGCGCATCTTCTTAAGACTGGCAATCAGGCGGTCATTGTCCCTTTGATGGAGGCCTATAGACGGCTCATCCAAGATATAAAGGACACCAGAGAGGTTGGAACCGATCTGGGTTGCCAAACGAATGCGCTGACTTTCCCCACCTGATAAGGTCCCAGCTGATCGCGACAAGGTCAAGTAATTGAGGCCAACATTATTTAAGAAGGTCAAGCGATCTTTAATCTCTTTTAGGATCGGTCTTGCAATCGTAGCTTCATTGTCCGTTAAAACCAACTGATCCACAGCTTTTAAGTGGTCCGCAATTGATAGATCTGACACTTCCCCGATATGCATCCCCTTTTCTCCTCCGACACGAACAGAGAGAGCTTGGTCATTGAGACGGTAGCCATGGCAGGTCGCACAGGTCAATTCGTTCATATAAGAGCGCATTTGGTTGCGGGTGAAATCACTATTGGTCTCACGGAAACGACGGTGAATATTGTTTACGACCCCTTCAAAAGGAATCTCAATATCGCGAACCCCACCAAACTCATTTTCATAGTGGAAGTGGAATTCCTTCCCGTTTGACCCATAGAGGACCAAGTCCTTTTCTTCTTGAGAAAAATCGGAAAAAGGTCGGTCCATATCAACGCCAAAATGGATCATGGCTTGCTCCAACATCTGTGGATAGTAGTTGGAAGAGATCGGATTCCAAGGAGCAAGTGCTCCTTCACGAAGTGTTAAGCGATCATCTGGCACCACCAAATCCAAGTCCACCTCTAGCTTAATGCCCAGCCCATCACAGTCTGGACAAGATCCGAAAGGTGCATTGAAAGAAAAGAGGCGGGGCTCTAATTCAGGAACGGTAAAGCCACAGACTGGACAAGCATAATGCTCAGAAAAGAGCAGTTCCTTACCATCCATGGTATCAATCACCACATAACCATCCGCAATCCGAAGGGCTGCTTCAATCGAATCAAAGAGCCGCGAGCGGATGCCCTCTTTAATCACGATTCGGTCCACAACTACTTCAATCGTGTGCTGCTTGCTTTTAGATAGTTCTGGAACCTCTGTCACATCATAGATCTCACCATCGACCCGCACCCGGACATAGCCGTCTTTTTGCACCTTTTCAATGATATTCTTGTGCTGGCCTTTTTTCTTGCGAATAATAGGAGCTAGAATTTGCAGGCGTTGGCGCTCTGGTAATTCCAAGACTTGATCGACAATTTGCTCAACCGAAGAAGCCGTAATCGCTCCATGCCCATTGATACAATAAGGCGTCCCTACACGCGCATAGAGCAAGCGCAGGTAGTCATTGATCTCTGTTGCCGTCCCTACTGTAGAACGGGGGTTTTTACTGGTCGTTTTTTGGTCGATGGAAATGGCTGGACTCAAGCCATCAATGGAGTCGACATCTGGTTTTTCCATATTTCCCAAGAACTGCCGGGCATAGGCCGATAAGCTCTCTACGTAGCGGCGCTGACCTTCTGCATAGAGGGTATCAAAGGCCAGACTGGACTTTCCAGATCCAGACAAACCCGTCACCACGACTAATTTGTCCCGTGGAATTTCCACGTCTATATTTTTTAAATTATGGGCGCGTGCCCCATGAATGACAATTTTATCTTGCATATTCTTACTCTAATCACCTTTTTGTTAACCTCCATTATAACAAATTTTTTAGTATTCTTTTATCCAAAACCGTCCTTTTTCTGATATAATGTTAAGGTGTAAAAAAACAAGGGGAGGCACCATGAAACAGGTCTTTTTATCGACAACGACTGAATTTAAAGAAATAGAGACGCTGGAACCCGGTAGCTGGATCAACCTTGTGAACCCTTCTCAAAGTGAATCGATGGAAATCGCCTCTGCTTTTAATATCGATATTGCAGACTTACGGGCACCACTCGATGCAGAAGAAATGTCCCGTATGACCATCGAAGATGAGTATACCTTGATCATCGTCGACGTTCCCATCAAGGAAGAGCGGAACAATCAGACCTACTACGTGACCATTCCGCTAGGGATTATCCTGACAGAAGAGGCTATTATCACGACTTGCTTGGAGAAATTGCCGCTTCTCGATATCTTTATCAACCGACGCTTGCGGAATTTCTATACCTTTATGCGGTCACGCTTTATCTTTCAGATCCTCTATCGCAACGCTGAACTCTACTTGTCAGCGCTTCGTACCTTGGATCGCAAAAGCGAGCAAATTGAAAGTCAATTGCACAAATCAACGCGTAATGAAGAGCTGATTGAATTGATGGAGTTGGAAAAAACCATCGTCTACTTTAAGGCCTCTCTGAAAACCAATGAGCGCGTGATCAAGAAATTGACCAGCGCCACTAGTAACATCAAGAAATACTTAGAAGACGAAGATCTACTGGAAGATACCTTGATCGAAACCCAGCAGGCCATTGAGATGGCGGATATTTATGGAAATATCCTACACTCCATGACCGATACTTTCGCATCAATCATCTCCAACAACCAGAATAACATCATGAAGACCTTGGCCATGGTGACCATCGTCATGTCCATCCCAACCATGATTTTCTCGGCCTACGGAATGAACTTCAAAGACAATGAATTACCGCTCAATGGAGAACCAAACGCCTTCTGGCTCATCATTTTCATCGCTTTTGCCCTGACCGGGTCTCTCGTCGTCTACCTCATTCATAAAAAATGGTTCTAACACCTACTAATAACACTAAGGAGTATTTATGTCTCAATTTGATTTAACTCAATTAAGTAAAAAAAATCAAGAATTCGTTCGCATCGCCAAACACCAATTGCTTGAAAACGGAAAGACAGAGGAAGAAGCAGAAAGCCTCATCCAAGAAATTTTACCAGCTATCCATGAAAACCAAGGAAAAGGAATTCCGGCACGGACCCTTTTTGGAGCTCCAACTGTTTGGGCGAATTCTTTCAGCGAGAAAGAACGCTATGAAAAAGAGCATCCGAAATTAAACGATGCTCCCTCTCTTATGATTTTGGATTCCTTCCTCTTTATCTTTGGTGTCTTTGCTGCGATTAGCGCCTTTATGAACTTGGTTGCACCGCGTCGTACTGGCTATGGGTTGATCACCTTAATCCTTGGAAGTTTGACAGGGGCTCTGCTCTTGTATCTCATGTACTACTTCTTCTATCAGTATATGGATGGCACAAAAGATCGCAGTGAGCGTCCCTCTCTTTGGAAATCCATGCCGATTCTTGTCGGAGTCATGTTCCTTTGGGTCATCGTCTTGTCCTTTACCTCCTTACTTCCACAAGTCCTCAACCCAACTATTCCAGATGTTTTTGCCATCGTTTTAGGAGCTCTAGCGCTTGTCCTTCGCTTCTACCTCAAGAAACGCTTTAATATTAAAAGTTCGAGCACAGCACCCGCAACTCGACGTTAAAAAGAAACGGATGAAGTTTTCATCCGTTTTTGTTTTACTGTATTTCCCTGTTCAATCTTTTTGAAAAATAGAGGACTAAGTCATCATTGTTTTCACAAGAACTGTAAGGGGCCAAGGGGTGATCCCTAAACCAAACCCCAGATCCATCTGGGATATAGCCCCGTTTGACATACAGTCTTTGAGCTGGACCATAACCCGAGTGTAAACCAACCCCTAAAGTAACAATCTCTGATAGTAGCCAGACTCTTTTTTCCGCCTCCTCTAAGAGTTGATTCCCAATCCCTCGATTTCTAAATGGTTCAAAAACATTAAAATCAGATAGTTCAGGATAGACTCCCACGAAAGGGCCGTGCTTGGCAGCAGGCAATATAGTGATATAGCCTGCCACAAATCCATCCGACTCAGCTACTAATACGTCCCTCTCTCTATTCTCCTGCTCTTGAAAATAGCTAGTCAAGATATCCTCTCTACCTGGCCACCCTTGGTGGATAAAGGCTTGAGAGATGTGCTCAATATCTGCCTTTATCATCCTCCTGATGATTACACCTTCCTTCATGTTGCGCTCCTTGATACCTTTCTCCCCATCATTATAGCATAATTAGAGCTTGAGAAAGGTCAAAGAGCTTCACACGGACCTAACTCACTATCACATTTCTATGCTCGCAAAAAAAGACCCGTTAGGGTCTTACTCGCTTTTTTATTTTCAAGCTCGTGAAAAAGAGGTCCACTGGACCTCAACTCGCCCTTACATTTCCAAGCTCGTGAAAAAAAGACCCGTTTGGGTCTTAATTCGCTCTCTTGTCTTCAAGCTCATGAAAAAAAGACCCGTTAGGGTCTTTTTTTTAATCTTCGTTTACGAAAGGCATCAAAGCCATTACGCGAGCGCGTTTGATAGCTGTTGTTACTTTACGTTGGTTCTTCGCTGAAGTTCCAGTTACACGACGAGGAAGGATTTTCCCACGTTCTGAAACGAAACGGCTAAGAAGCTCAGTATCTTTGTAATCGACATATTCGATTTTGTTTGCTGCGATGTAATCAACTTTTTTACGGCGTTTGAATCCGCCACGACGTTGTTGAGCCATGTTTAATTCTCCTTTATAGTTTTAATTCGTTAAACCCATTCTTAGAATGGAAGATCGTCGTCTGAGATATCCATTGGATTCGCTCCAAATGGATTTTCTTCACGACCAAAGTTTGGCGCTGCATTGCTTGGTTCAGATCCACCAAAGCTTGGGGTTGCATTTCCAGCAAAACCACCGTTGCCTGATGAATAACCACCACCTGCATGCCCTTCGCGTGCTGCACGGCTTTCCAATAGTTGGAAGCTGTCTGCTACGACTTCAGTGACATAAACACGTTGACCTTGCTGGTTTTCGTAATTACGTGTTTGAATGCGACCGGTAATCCCAATCAAAGCACCTTTCTTAGCCCAGTTGGCTAAGTTTTCTGCTTGCTGACGCCAGATCACACAGTTGATGAAATCGGCTTCGCGCTCTCCATTTTGACTCTTGAAGTTGCGGTTGACAGCTAGGCTGAAAGTAGCAACTGCTTGATTGCTTGGAGTGTAGCGAAGTTCAGCATCACGGGTCATACGACCGACAAGTACAACATTGTTAATCATAAGTCACCTCTGATGATTTCTTACGCGTCAACTTTTACGATCATGTGACGAAGAATGTCACCGTTGATTTTTGAAAGACGGTCGAACTCGTTAAGAGCTACAGCGTCGTTCGCTTCAACGTTTACGATGTGGTAAAGTCCTTCACGGAAATCTTGGATTTCGTATGCAAGACGACGTTTTTCCCAATCTTTTGATTCAACAACAGTTGCACCGTTGTCAGTCAAGATAGAATCGAAACGTGCTACCAAAGCGTTTTTAGCTTCTTCTTCAATGTTTGGACGAATAATATAAAGAATTTCGTATTTAGCCATTGATAATGTTCCTCCTTTTGGACTAATGACCCCCTGTCTTTGCAAGGGGTAAGTGAGGTTTACTCACAAGAAACTATTATACCAGACTTTTCGAACAAAGGCAAGAATTATCTTTAGGATTTAAAAAATGATTCTGGACGTCCCCTTCGAGAAAAAAGAAAGAAATGTCCTAAAAAATGACATTTTATAGAAGAAACCCCTCCCCTTCTTTCTCCTCTTTCCTTAAAGAAAACTGATATCAGTTAGCTTTAAGCTTGAGTCTTTATACTAGCTACAACAAATCTCAAGAAACGAGGAACGATTATGAATTATCTTATCATCCCCGCCTATCAACCGGATCTGAATCTTGTCAAACTGGTTCGTCTGGTTCACGCTAAGAGCGATCTCCACATCATCGTGGTCGACGATGGGAGTGACGCTGACAAGAAAGTGATTTTTGACAAATTAGAGGGTCTTGCGACAGTTCTGACCCATGAGCACAACCAAGGAAAAGGGCAAGCTCTCAAGACTGCTTATGCCTACATCCTAGAAAGAGGCACCTATGGAAGCATTGTTACAGCTGATGCAGACGGTCAGCACAAAATTTGGGATATTTTCAGGGTTGTTAACCAATCTCAAGAGCATCCTGGAACACTTATTCTAGGAGCTCGCGCCTTCTCTGGAAAAGTTCCTTTGCGTTCTGCTTTCGGGAATAAATTGACTCGCTTTCTCTTCAAACAACAAACCGGAGTGGCGGTCAGCGATACCCAAACGGGCTTACGAGCTTTTACTACGAATCTCTTACCTTTCATGCTTGAGGTTGAAGGACAGCGCTATGAATATGAAATGAATGTGCTCCTCGCAACAAGCAAATCCTTCCCCATCGTGGAAGTTCCCATCGAGACGGTCTACATCAATGACAACGAAGGCTCCCATTTCCGACCTATTCGAGATGGACTCATGATCTACAAGGACATGTTCAAGTTTGCCCTCTCCTCTCTGAGTAGTTTTATCGTTGACTATCTGGTCTACGCCTTCTTCCTTTTCGTGATGATGGCCGTGCCCATTAGTCTGCGTATTCTCCTAGCGAATGGAATCGCTCGTGTAACGAGTTCCATCTTTAACTACTCGACCAATAAGCACCTAGTCTTTAAGAACAAAGACAGCGTCGCTAAAACTGGAAGTGGCTACTTTGGCCTAGCCCTCGGCCTCTTTATTCTCGATACGCTCTTGATTCGACTCTTCTATACTGCTTTCGGGCTCAATCTCCTGATCAGTAAGATTGTCGTCGGCTTCCTCCTCTTTCTGGTCTCATGGGTGATCCAGAAAAAAGTGATCTTCAAAGAAAGGACTGCTCCCCACCATGAAATTCTTTAAAAAATCCTACACCTATGCTGCCTGCTTTGGCCTTCTTTTGACCAGCAGTTTTAGCTACTCTATGCTCAAGACCTTTGTCTTATCCGATGCCATCCAAACTGTAAAAGCTACGACTACGGACACCAAGGCAACCAAAAAAGCAGCTGCATCGGCTACAACGACCGATACTAGCTATTCAGATGACAATATCCAGGTGAGCCTAACAGAAAAAACGGTTGAAAATACCCAGGTTTACATCGCAGATATCACAGTCAGCTCATCTGACTACCTCAAAACAGCCTTTGCACAAAATACTTACGGAACCAACGTGACTGCTAAGACCTCTGTCACAGCCGCCAACAACAGTGCCATTCTGGCAGTGAATGGTGACTATTACGGGGCTAACAGTACAGGATACGTCATCCGAAATGGAGTGGTCTACCGAGATACCGTTCGGGAAGATTCAAGCAATGGGGACTTAGCCATTTACAAGGATGGATCCTTCAAAATTATCTACGAAGATGAGATCTCTGCGGATCAATTGGTCAAGGACGGGGTCGTCAATCTCCTCGCTTTCGGTCCTTCCTTAGTTGAAAATGGAGAAATTACCGTCGATACCAACTCAGAGGTCGGGCAATCTATGGCATCCAACCCACGGACAGCGATTGGGATCATCGATGAAAACCACTACATTATCGTCGTGTCAGACGGACGGACTTCAGAAAGTGAAGGGCTTTCTCTCTACCAATTAGCGGAAGTGATGAAATCGTATGGCGTTAAAACAGCCTACAACCTGGATGGGGGTGGATCTTCTACCCTTTACTTCAATGGCCAAGTCATTAACAAACCAACAACAAATGGTACTATCTCAGAAAGGGCGGTGAGTGACATTGTCTACATCGGTTACTAATCCTATTAAACAACGGTTGAAAAAAACGATTCTCTGGTACACTCTGATTTCAGCTTTCTTCTTTGTCGGAAGTCGCATCTATGAACACTTTAGTTTTGGCGAAACCTCTGCCTTCATGCACTACCTCTTCTTGATTCCTTTGATCGGTGGCGCCCTACTAGTGCTTCTACAGTTGATGGTGAAAGGCCTCTCTCGCCTGAGCCTCAATCTTTGGAATTCAGGAGTGGCTACGCTAACAGCCGGAGCCCTCTACCGAGGGATTGTCAACCTCTCTGGTCGATCTACCACAATGGATCAACCCTATTATTACCTTGGAGTCGCCTTTCTAGCACTAGCTCTGATCAGCCTCTTCTTTGTCCGCAGTGTCTGGGTGGAGAAAATAGCCTAAGATCAAAAACGTCCGTTTCTTTATAGAACGGACGTTTTTTAGGGTAAGTTAACGGATGAAGAACTTAGCCTTCGCGTTTTTTGCTGGCTACAAAGCCTGCTAAAGCTAGTGAGGTCATGCCAAAGAGGCTAAGGACGGTTGAAGCCAATTCTTCTTGACCTGTTTTTGGAAGACCGGTTGCTGGTGTAGCAACTACTTCCGCTTGACCACCTGTATGATAAGTGACAGCGACTGGTTTGTTTGTTGCCACTTCTTTTGTTTCGCTTGCAGCTGGTTGAGCTGGGCTTACTGGGCTTTCAGGTTGAGGAGTTGGGGTAACAGGAGACACTGGAGCTACAGGATGAACTGGATTTACAGGACTTACTGGATCAACTGGCGCTGGCTGTGGTTCTGGAGTTGGTTGAGGTTGTGGTTGTGGTTCTGGAGTTGGTGTTTCTTCTTCCACTTTTTCCACAAAGGTCTTATTGCCCAAGATTGAAGCAGACAACTTCTTCCCTGCCTTATTCACATCTTCGATGTATTGGATAAAGACTTCCGTATCTGGATTAATGGCACCGATCAATTTTGTATCGCGGAAGACTGAGAAGCCATCTCCGCCACCATACAAGAAGTCGTTGATAATCGCCTTGTAGGTCTTGTTGCGATCAATTTCAGTTCCATCTGCCTTGTAAGCTTTCACGACCTTATATGGATTTTCTTCTGTTGCATCAGCTGGTTTCGTATAGGTGTACTTGATCCCTGCCATTTGCAAGAAGTAAAGCTCTTTCTCATCATATTGTTGGTCCAATGCCTTGTAGATTTGGTCTCCAGTAATTTCAACTACTTGAAGGATATTTCCAAATGGTTGCACCGCTTGAGCTGCACCCCAAGTGACTGTTCCGTCTGGTTTCACCACGAGGTCTGCACGGATTCCTCCATTATTGGTGAAGGCAAAGTCAACATCTGGATAACCTGATTTTTTGGCAATATCTAGTTGCGCTGCTGTGACCAAATCTCCAACAGCACTTTCTTTTTGCGCATTCAACTCACGGGTAATATTTTCAGCCTTGTCTGCTGTACCGATTTTTGCTTCTGTTACCTTTTTAACCGTCGCATTGGCGTCATCGATGATCGCTTGAACCTTGGCATCTTTTGCTTTGCCTTTCGATGGATCCACCGCAATAATTTTAGCAGTTGGAGCTTTGACAAAGTCAGCTGTATCTGTATCTAGGACCCCACGGACATCCGAGTAAGCTTTCCCTTGAGAGGTACCTTGAACGATCAAGGTATTTCCAACCATCCCGTTTGTATATTGGTGGTTGTGACCTGCAAAGACGATATCCACTGAGTTTTCAGGATAGATTTGGTTTAATTTTTTGATCATATCTGCAGCAGGACCTTCTGCTACACCATTCTTACTAGTGGCAGCAACGTGGGCCAAGACAGCGATAGCATGCACACCTTGGTCATTTAATTCACGCGCATATTTAGCAATCGATTCTGCTTCATCCAAAACACGGTATTGTTCGTGATTTTTACGCAAAACAAGATTTGGGAATTCTGTCGTAACAACCCCGATAAATCCGACCTTAACGGTCTTGTCGTTGACTGGGATTTCTTTGATGGTATAAGGTTTCCAGTCAAATGGGATTTTATTGGTATCTTTGTCAACCAAGTTGGCAATTACAACTTCTTGTTTTGAAGCTTCATGAGGATACTCATCGACGATCTTATTGAATTGACCAGGTGTTGGGGCTTCTCCCTTCATGATCCGGTTGAATTCACCAAGTCCTTCGTCAAACTCGTGATTACCAAGAGTTCCGTATTCAAAGTTCATTTCATTGAAGACTTTTACAGTTGGTTCATCTTGAAGGAGGGCAGAGTTGGCTGGACTAGCGCCAACCATATCTCCCGCTTGCACACGGATGCTGGCATTAGGCGTTCCTGCATTCTCTGTTTCAAAGTCTTTTTGCGAATCGTTCAAATAGGTTGCCAAAAGTGGGGCTGTTCCTGCGTTTTTCACAGTTTCACCTTCTAAACGAGCTGTCCCTGTTTGTTCCAAGGCACCGTGGAAGTCATTGACGCCCATAAACTGCACGGGCAATTCGTCTGCAAAAACGCTATTGATCGCAAAAACACTAAGACCCGCAGCGACCGCTAGGATACTGCTTTTCAGGATAATTTTTTTCTTCATAGAATACTCCATTTTCTAATGTAGGATACTTCTCCAAAAAGGAGAACGCAGAACAGTTGATTTGCTGCAATCAGCTCTTCCATTTTACTATTTTTTCGTTTTTACTTCAATATTTTCCTGGAAACTCTTGCAATTTTATTTGAAAACGCTTGATTTCCGAACATCTATTCTCATCCTCTTACTTTTGTTACTTGCTGTTCATCACAAAAAAAGCCGGATTGCTCCGGATATTTAGAATGTAGACAAACTATTTTAAAGTTAAATAAGTAAAGCGATTCTGCAAAGAAATAAAAATGAGTTCCAATTTTTAAATCGATTCAAAAAAATGCCGAAACTTTCCGCTGTGAGAAAAGTGACTGAAACAATAACGTTTCAGGCACTCGGAATTATTGAGACCCTAGGCTCAATAATTAGTCATGGAACTTCGAAGAAGTTCGCTGACGTCCGTACTCACCTAAGGAAAGTTTTTAATATGACTTTGTCTTAAATCTGAAAAGCCGGATTGCTCCGGCTCTTTTTCTTATTTATTCACGTTTTCCCATTTCCAGTTTTGAACTTCTGGAATGTCGTCTCCGTTTTCACGGATGTAGTCATGGTGGAAGGCGATTGTTTCATCCATCTTCGCTGCAAATGCGCTTGCTGCATCTCCAAGAGCTGCATTAGCTGCATCTTGTGCCAAGTGGAAGCGATCCAACTCAGACATCACACGCATATCAAATGGTGTGGTGATATCCCCGTTTTCACGGTAACCATGTACACGAAGGTTATGGTTGTGACGGTTGAAGAAGATATCACGGATCATGCCTTCATAACCATGGAAGGCAAAGATGACTGGTTTATCAGTTGTGAAGACTTTGTCGAACTCTTCATCTGAAAGTCCACGCGCATCAACGGATGGGTGACGCAATTTCAAGATGTCGATAACGTTGACAAAGCGGATCTTCAATTCTGGGAAGGCTTTGTGCAAGATTGTGATGGCTGCAAGAGCTTCTAAGTTTGGCTCTGTACCTGCAGCTGCAATAACAAGATCTGGTTCTTCATCTGCTGAAACAGTTGAAGCCCAATCGATCACCTTGTATCCTTCACGAACCAATTCTTCTGCTTCAGCTGCTGAGTAGAATTGAGGACGTGGGTGTTTAGAAGAAACGATCAAGTTGATCACATCTTCTCCCTTGAAGGCTTGGTCCATCACTGCAAGCAAGCTATTGGTATCTGCTGGCAAGTACTCGCGGATATATTCAGGAGTTTTTTCTGCCAAGTGAGTCAAGATACCTGGATCTTGGTGAGTGTAACCATTGTGGTCTTGTTGGAAGACCGTTGAAGTTGCAATCAAGTTCAAGGCTGGGTAGTTTTTACGCCATGTTGTATGTGTCTTAGACTTACGCAACCATTTGAAGTGTTGAGTAATCATAGAATCCACGACACGAAGGAAGGATTCGTAAGAAGCGAAAAATCCATGACGACCTGTCAAGACATATCCTTCAAGCATACCTTCTGCTTGGTGCTCTGACAATTGAGAGTCAATGACACGTCCAGCTGGGCTCAAGGCTTCATCGTAGTCAGGTTTCATACGTCCTAACCATTGACGGCTTGTACGAGTGAAGACTTCTTGAAGACGGTTTGATTTGGTTTCGTCTGGACCGAAGATACGGAAGTTATCTGGGTTCGCATCTACCAAGTCTGCCGCATACTTACCAAATTCGATCATGTCTTGAGCCATGATTTCACCTGGTGTGTTGAATTGAAGGGCATGTTTCTTCCAATCAGCTGTGTTCATTGGTTTGATCACACCAGCATTTGTGATTGGGTTCATCGCCATGCGACGGTCACCTTTTGGTGCAATTTCAGCAATTTCAGGAACTAGTTTACCAGTTTCGTCGAACAATTCAGCTGGATGGTAAGATTCCAACCATGAAAGAAGGGCATCGACATGCTCCATGTGGTGAGCATCTACTGGGATTGGCACTTGGTGAGCACGGAATCCACCCTCGATTGGTGTTCCTTCCCATGCTTTTGGACCAGTCCAACCTTTAGGAATACGAGCAATCAAGACAGGGTATACTGGTTGAGTTGCTTCTTCAGCAGAACCTTTACGAGCTTCTGCTTGGACTTTCTTGATTTCTTCAATTGCTTCGTCCAATTTTTCAGCGAACAAAGCGTGGGCAGCTTCATGGTCTTCTGAAATTGCAGTGACATTCGCAAAGATTGGTTTCCAACCAAGACCTTCAAAGAAGAGGGCCAATTCTTCGTCTGTTTTGCGTTCGAAGATCGTTGGGTTGTGGATCTTCCCACCATTGAGGTAGAAGATTGGAAGGATCGCCCCATCGTTGACTGGGTTCAAGAAGGTATTTGACAACCAACCAGCCATCAATGGACCTGTTTCACCTTCACCGTCACCGATAACTGTGGCAGCAATCACATCTGGATTATCCAATACAGCACCTGCAGCGTGAGAAAGGGCATAACCAAGTTCTCCACCTTCGTGGATAGATCCTGGTGTTTCAGGCGCAGCGTGAGAAGCAATTCCTCCTGGGAATGAGAAGATCTTACACAAGTGTTTGAAGCCTTCTTCATTTTGTGGGATATTTGGATTCAATTCAGTATAAGAACCATCTAAGTATGAGTTTGATACCATTACTTGTCCACCGTGACCTGGTCCTTCAATGTAGAACATATCCAAGTCGTATTTGTTGATGGCACGGTTCAAGTGAGCATAGATAAAGTTTTGCCCTGGTACAGTTCCCCAGTGTCCGATTGGGTGAGCTTTCAAGTCATTTTCAACGACTTCGCGCTTCAACAATGGGTTATCTTTCAAGTACATTTGAGCAGCTGAAATGTAGTTGGCTGCACGCCACCAAGCGTCTACTTTATCCAAGTAAGCTTTGCTGTTATAATCGACAGTCATCTTGTCTCCTCACAATTTCTAGACAGGTCAGTTGAACAACCTGTTCATTTTATTAATAATTTAAACAATCTGTTTTCCAGTCAAACAGATGATATTGAAGAAAATATTCAATATTACTTCTATTCTATCAAGAATTTCCCTTTTTGTACATTAGAAAGTAAGAAAAATATTCTTTGAACATCAAATTTTAATTTTCTACTAAAGTGGTCCTATTCCCTACAGGGATAGGTTTTAAAAAAAGACTTTGCTGATTTTTGCAAACCAGCAAAGTCCCAAATGAAATGGAGGAGGTTAAATGACTTTTTGACCTTTCTTGTAGACATCTGTCACGAGATTTGTCGCAAAGAAATAGAAGAGATAATCTAAATTTGGTGCATCAAAGATGGTAATGTCAGCCTGTTTGCCAACATCGAAAGAGCCGATTATTTTAGCACGATCAACTGAATAGGCCGCATTGATGGTCACCGCATTGAGAATTTCTACTGGAGTTAGACGCATCATGAAGCAACCCAGATGCATGGCAAACTGGAGATTGGCTGTCGGACAAGACCCTGGGTTGCTGTCCGTTGTTAGGGTAATGGCCATGCCAGCATCCAACATCTTACGAGCCGGTGCATAGGTATCTTCCATGAGGCTGAAGGTTGTAGCAGGCAAAAGATTTCCAATCACTTTTGCTGCAGCTAATTTTTGAATGCCTTCATCGGTAATCACCATCAAGTGTTCTGCACTAGTAGATTCCAATTCAGCCGCCACATCAACACCACCAATGGATTCGATTTCATCGGCATGGATCCGTAGCTTGAAGCCCATCTCCTTAGCCTTTGAAAGAAGATAGCGAGATTCATCTGCTGTAAAGACACCTTTTTCACAGAAGATATCACAGAACTCAGCTAGCTTTTCTTCCTTCACTTTGGGAAGCATTTGCTCCACAATGAGATCTAAATATTCTTGGGAACGGCCCTTGTACTCTGTGGGAATCGCATGGGCTGCCATAAAGGTTGATACCAGATCAATTTCATGATCCCGATCCAATGCAGCCACAACATCCAACTGGCGTTTTTCAGTTTCCCAATCCAAACCATAGCCACTCTTGGCTTCGACAGTAGTCACCCCATGACGCAACATGTAATCCAACAGTCGTTTGGACTTGTCATAGAGATTGTCAAAAGAAGCTTCCCGTGTCGCCCGAACCGTGCTCAGAATTCCACCGCCTTGGGCGAGGATGTCTAAGTAAGAAACACCCGCTAATTTTTTCGCAAATTCATGTTCACGACTGCCTCCATAGACCAAGTGGGTATGGCAGTCAATCAGGCCAGGAGTCGCAACTTTTCCTTCACAGGATTTCACTTCCGTATGGTCATCAATCAGTTCTGGATCTGGTTGACCTGTCCCAACTGCAAGAATTTTTCCATCCTTAATAGCGATATAAGCATCGGAAAGGATTTGCGCTTCTGCCATCTCCTTGCCATAGAGAGGATGACCCAGATCATTCGGACAAAACAATTGGTTAAAGTGGGTTAATAGGATATCAGCAGACATATGAAACATTCCTTTCTATTTCCATTGTTATTCATTTTACAATTCTACAGGAAAAGCGTCAAAAAAAAGTCAAAAAGTTTTTCCCTCATTTTTTTTTGCTTTATTAAAAATTATATTTTTTTTTGACTCTTTATTGACGTTTCTTCGATACAATAAAGAAAATATAAATTCACAGTCCAACTATAAGGAGGGTTCTGCTATGTCATTTATAGACGAGAAAGAAATTGCAGCTGCTATGTCTGTCAAACTTGACTTTGATGTCCTACCTGAAAAGGCGACTTTTCAAGAAGGCATCCGTCGTGCACCTGATAGAGGCTTCCGCTTAACGCAAGCTCAGACTGAAATTGCCCTTAAAAATGCTTTGCGTTACATTCCTAAAAAATTCCACCAAGAGTTGATCCCAGAATTTCTGGAAGAACTAAAAACGCGTGGTCGGATCTATGGCTATCGCTTCCGTCCAAAAGATCGCATCTATGGAAAACCAATTGATGAGTACAAAGGAAAATGCACAGCTGCTAAGGCTATGCAGGTCATGATCGACAACAACTTGAGCTTTGAAATTGCTCTTTATCCATATGAATTGGTCACTTATGGGGAAACAGGATCTGTCTGTGCCAACTGGATGCAATACAACTTGATTAAGAAATACTTGGAAGTTATGACAGAAGACCAAACCTTGGTGGTTGAATCTGGTCACCCTCTAGGCCTCTTCAAATCGAAACCAGAAGCTCCTCGTGTCGTCATTACTAACGGTCTCTTGATTGGTGAATATGACAATATGCGCGACTGGGAAATCGCTGAAGAAATGGGAGTAACCAACTACGGTCAGATGACGGCTGGTGGCTGGATGTACATCGGTCCTCAAGGGATCGTTCACGGTACTTTCAACACCCTTCTCAATGCTGGTCGTCTTAAACTCGGTGTGCCTGATGACGGCGACTTGACCGGTAAACTCTTTATTTCATCTGGTCTCGGTGGAATGAGCGGAGCTCAAGGGAAAGCAGCTGAAATCGCAAAAGCGGTTGCCATCGTTGCAGAAGTGGACCGCTCTCGGATCGAAACTCGTCACTCTCAAGGCTGGATTAGCCAAGTGACAGATAGCGCCGAAGAAGCTGTGAAATTGGCTCAAGCAGCACTGGAAGCTGGTGAATCCACTTCGATTGCCTACCATGGTAATATCGTAGACTTGCTCGAATATGTCAATGAACACCAAGTTCACGTTCATCTCTTGTCTGACCAAACCTCTTGCCACAACGTCTATGATGGTGGCTATTGCCCAGTTGGCATCAGCTTTGAAGAGCGGACACGTTTGTTGGCAGAAGACAAAGAAACCTTCCATCGCTTGGTCGATGAAACCTTGGCTCGTCACTTTGCAGTGATTAAAGCTTTGACGGCTAAAGGTACCTACTTCTTCGACTACGGTAATGCCTTTATGAAATCTGTTTACGACTCTGGCATCAAGGAAATTTCTAAGAATGGCTTGGATGACAAGGACGGCTTCATTTGGCCATCTTATGTAGAAGATATCATGGGACCTATGCTCTTTGACTATGGATACGGTCCATTCCGTTGGGTCTGCCTCAGCGGTAAACATGAAGACTTGATTGCAACTGACCATGCAGCCATGGAAGCGATCGATCCAACTCGTCGCTACCAAGACCGCGACAACTACAACTGGATTCGCGATGCGGAAAAGAACCAACTGGTGGTTGGTACACAAGCACGTATCCTCTATCAAGATTGTATGGGCCGTGTCAACATTGCTTTGAAATTCAATGAACTCATTCGCCAAGGCAAGATCGGACCGGTCATGATCGGACGTGACCACCACGACGTATCTGGTACAGATGCTCCATTCCGTGAAACATCAAACATCAAAGATGGTTCGAACGTCACTTGTGACATGGCGGTTCAATGTTACGCTGGTAACGCTGCTCGCGGTATGAGTCTCGTTGCCCTCCACAACGGTGGTGGTACTGGTATCGGTAAAGCCATCAACGGTGGATTTGGTCTCGTTCTAGACGGTAGCCACCGGATCGATGAAATCATTAAATCTGCCATTGCCTGGGACACTATGGGTGGGGTTGCTCGCCGGAACTGGGCACGGAATAACCATGCCATTGAAACAGCGATCGAGTACAACCGTCTCCATGCAGGAACAGACCACATCACCATTCCGTATCTGGCAGATGAAGATTTGGTCAAAGAAGCCGTTCAAAAATTGTTTTAACATCAAAAAATAAAAACTGAGAAAGGGGAGGAAATACAAAGACTCTTCCTCCCCAACTTCTCCTATAAAAAGAGGTAATCATATGGCAAAAATTGTTGAGTGTATTCCAAACTTCTCTGAAGGACGCAATCAAGCTGTGATCGACGGATTAGCAGCAACAGCAAAAAGTATTCCAGGTGTTACGCTGCTGGACTACTCGTCTGATGCCAGCCACAACCGTAGCGTCTTTACACTCGTTGGGGATGAAGAAAGCATTCAAGAAGTGGCTTTCCAATTGGTGAAATACGCTTCTGAAAACATCGATATGACCAAGCACGAAGGCGAACACCCTCGTATGGGGGCAACAGACGTTTGTCCATTCGTTCCGGTTAAAGATATCACTACAGCTGAATGCGTTGAGATCGCTAATAAAGTGGCCGAACGCATCAATCGTGAGTTGGGTATTCCAATCTTCCTTTATGAAGATGCCGCAACTCGTCCAGAACGGAAGAACTTGGCCAAAGTGCGTAAAGGACAATTTGAAGGAATGCCAGAAAAATTATTGGAAGAAGACTGGAAGCCAGACTACGGTGAACGCAAGATTCACCCAACTGCAGGGGTTACAGCTGTCGGTGTCCGTATGCCACTCGTTGCTTTCAATATCAACCTTGACACAGACGACCTAGAGATTGCCAATAAGATTTCTAAAATCATTCGTGGATCAAGCGGTGGATACAAGTACTGTAAAGCGATCGGCGTCATGCTAGAAGATCGCAACATTGCCCAAGTCTCCATCAACATGGTCAACTTGGAACAATTCCCATTGTATCGTGTTGTGGAAACCGTTCGTTTCGAAGCACAACGCTACGGTGTTCGCATCATCGGAACAGAACTTATCGGACTGGCTCCTGCTAAGGCTTTGATCGACTCTGCTGAATACTACTTGCAATTAGAAGACTTTGACTACAGCAAACAAGTCTTGGAAAATCACTTGTTGGGTTAGAAAGGGGATCTATGAAACTAGTTGACTTAAGTATTACAGAGTTTGCCAAGGTCCTTGGTTCAGATGCTCCAGCTCCAGGTGGTGGTTCTGCTGCTGCCCTATCCGCTGCGAATGGGATTTCCCTTACAAAAATGGTCTGTGAACTGACCATTGGAAAGAAAAAATACGCAGAATTTGAAGACCACATCAAAGGGGTTCACGAAAAAAGCGCTCACCTCCAAGACCAGTTACTAGAAGCTATTGACAAGGATACAGAAGCTTTCAATGTCGTATCAGCTGTCTTTGATCTTCCAAAAGAAACGGAAGAAGAGAAAGCTGCTCGTCGTGAAGCCATGCAAAAAGCTTTGAAACACGCAACAGTATCTCCTTTCTCTATGATGGAGCTCATCGTTGAAGCGCTTGAAACCACCAAAGAAGCTGTTGGCAAGTCCAACACCAATGCAGCTAGTGACCTAGGGGTAGCTGCTTTGAATCTTAAAGCTGGCCTTCAAGGTGCTTGGCTCAATGTCTTGATCAACATTTCAGGAATCAAGGACCAAGACTTTGTCCAAGAATACCACGGTAAGGGACTCAAACTCCTCCAAACCGGTTCTGATCTTGCAGATAACATTTACCAAACCATTTTAGAAAGTCTATCTTAAACCTAGCAAATAAAAATAAAGAAAGAAGGGATTCTATGGTTTTATCGGATATTGAAATTGCCAATTCTGTCCAAATGAAGCCCATCACCGATATCGCTGCTGAACTTGGATTGACCGAAGACGATATTTCGCTCTACGGAAAATACAAGGCAAAAATTGATAGCAACCAACTGGAACAACTCAAGGATAAGGAAGATGGAAAGCTGATCCTCGTGACAGCCATCTCACCAACACCTGCTGGAGAAGGAAAGACAACCACCTCTGTTGGCTTGGTCGATGCTCTTTCAGCTATTGGTGAAAAAGCCGTCATTGCCTTGCGCGAGCCTTCTCTTGGCCCTGTCTTTGGGATCAAGGGTGGAGCTGCCGGTGGCGGGTACGCCCAAGTGGTTCCAATGGAAGATATCAACCTTCACTTTACCGGAGACTTCCATGCCATTGGGATTACCAACAACTTGCTTGCAGCCTTGATTGACAACCACATCCATCACGGCAATGAGTTGGGCATCGATTCTCGTCGCATCACCTGGAAACGGGTGGTCGATATGAACGACCGCCAACTCCGTCATATTGTCGATGGTCTTCAAGGAAAAACAAACGGAGTTCCTCGTGAAGATGGCTTTGACATCACCGTGGCTTCTGAAATCATGGCCATTCTTTGTCTCTCAGAAAATATCCTTGACCTCAAAGAACGCCTCGATCGCATCATTATTGGGTACAACTACCAAGGACAACCAGTCACAGCTAAAGACCTCAAGGCTGGAGGTGCTATGGCAGCCGTCCTCAAAGATGCCATCCATCCAAACTTGGTACAAACCTTAGAACATACTCCTGCTATCATCCACGGCGGACCATTTGCCAATATTGCTCATGGCTGTAACAGCGTGCTGGCTACTAAACTAGCTCTCAAATATGCAGACTATGTTGTGACAGAAGCTGGTTTTGGAGCAGACTTAGGTGCTGAAAAATTCATTGATATCAAGTGCCGCATTGCCGGACTCAAACCTTCTGCCGTAGTCCTCGTCGCAACCATCCGAGCCCTCAAGATGCATGGTGGAGTCGCCAAAGCGGACTTGGCTACTGAAAATGTCCAAGCTGTTATCGATGGTCTGCCAAACCTAGACAAACACTTGGCCAACATCCAAGAAGTCTATGGCTTACCTGTGGTCGTTGCCATTAACAAATTCCCACTGGATACAGAGGCAGAGCTAGAAGCTGTCTATGAATCTTGTAAGAAACGCCATGTAGATGTGGTTATTTCAGATGTCTGGGCACATGGTGGTGCTGGTGGACGCGACCTAGCTGAAAAAGTCATTCAACTGGCTCAAGAAGAAAACCACTTCTCTTATGTCTATGACCAAGAAGACAGCATCGAAACGAAATTGACCAAGATTGTTACAAAAGTCTATGGTGGTAAAGGAATTAGCTTAACACCAGCAGCCAAACGCGAACTTAAAGAATTGGAAGCTCTTGGCTTCTCAAACTACCCAATCTGTATGGCCAAAACGCAATACTCCTTCTCAGATGATGCGAAGAAAATGGGAGCACCAAAAGATTTTACTGTTAACATCAGCAATCTCAAGGTAGCTGCCGGAGCTGGCTTCATCGTGGCTCTCACGGGTACCATCATGACCATGCCTGGCCTACCAAAAGCACCTGCCAGTGAAAAGATTGATATCGATGCCCACGGCAATATCACTGGTCTCTTTTAAGAAAGAAGGCGTCCTATGGTGACTCTCCTTCATCTTACCCCCGCAGATTATCAAATTTCTACCTGGTCCGGTGGCCAAACCACCCAACTCTTTCTCTCCCCAGAGGGAGGAAGTTATCCAGATCGGACTTTTGACTTCCGCCTCTCCACTGCAACGGTGGAGGTTGAAAAAAGTAACTTTACCGATCTCACTGGCTACCACCGAATCTTGATGCCCTTGAATGCCTCCATTCGACTCAACCATCAACAGAAAGAAGTGGTTTTGAACCCCTTTCAAAGCTACTTCTTTGATGGGGGAGATCCTGTATCTAGCCATGGGACTTGTCAAGACTTTAATTTGATCTACAAACCTTCTTATCAGGGGCATATGAGTGCTGTATCCCCAAAAGAGAGTGTCAAAAGTCAGAGTCGCTATCAATTGATCTATGCTCTCTGTCCGCTAACACTAAAATGGGGAACCAATCATTCTCAAATCCTCCAAACTCACGAGCTCCTGGTGATCGAACAACCATCTCCCCTTCAAGAGATGACAATCACGTTTTTACCCCATCAGTCTGGGGAGCAACCGATTGCTATCTGGACTGGACTACAATAATGTTCACAAAGGAGAAACATTATGAACGGAGCACATAAACAGTCGATTGAGGAACAAGAAAAAGCGAAATTCAGCTTTAGCGGTGCCACTCTTTACGGTATCAACGCCGTAATCGGATCTGGTATCTTCCTCCTTCCTCAAAAAATTTATTCTGGCCTCGGACCAGCTTCTCTAGCTGTCATGTTCGGGGTTGCCATTCTCGTCATGCTACTATCAGCCTGTCTGGCTGAAACAGCTGGCTACTTCGACAAAAACGGTGGAGCCATGCAATACTCAAAAGCCGCTTTCGGAGACTTCGTTGGCTTTAACGTTGGGATTCTCGGTTGGGCCGTTACTGTTATCGCTTGGGCTGCCATGTTAGCCGGATTTGCTAAGATCTTCATCATCACCTTCCCAGCATTTGAAGGCTACAACCTTCCGATCAGTATCGGTATGCTGATTCTCTTGAGTCTGATGAACATTGCCGGTCTGAAAACCTCTAAGATGTTTACTCTGACAGCTACTGTTGCAAAATTAATTCCAATTGTCCTCTTCTCACTCTTTGCCATCTTCTTCATTCCCGGTGGCGTGAGCAAGGGCAACTTCACACCTTTCCTTCAATTGGAAAGTGGAACAAACCTCTTCAGTTCTATTTCTAGTACAGCCGTCTACATCTTCTACGGTTTCATCGGATTTGAAACCATGTCTATCGTTGCAGGGGAAATGCGCAACCCTGAAAAGAACGTTCCCCGCGCTATTCTAGGTTCTATCAGTATTGTATCTGTTCTCTACATGTTGATCATCGCAGGAACAATCGCCATGCTTGGTGGTCGCATTATGCAAACTGGTGCACCAGTACAAGACGCATTTGTCGAAATGATTGGCCCTATCGGAGCTCCACTCGTTTCTTACGGAGCCCTCATTTCAATCGCCGGTCTAAACATCGGTGAATCCATCATGGTCCCTCGTTTTGGTGCCGCATTAGCAACTGAAAAACTCTTGCCAGAAGGGCTTGGAAAAACAAACTCTAAGAATGCCCCTGTCATTGCCATTATCATTTCTGGTATCTTCGCCTTCTTACTCTTGTTATCTGGCTCTTTCGAAACATTAGCAACCTTCAGTGTTGTCTTCCGTTTCTTCCAATACATTCCAACTGCTTTGGCAGCCATCAAACTCAGAAAAATGTACCCAGACAAAAAGGTTACCTTCCGAGTTCCATTTGGTCCTGTTATCCCAGTTCTAGCTGTTGTCATCAGTATCTTGATGATTGCAGGGGACAACCTAATGAACTTTGTTTGGGGTGCCATCGGTCTCGTGATCGCAAGTGGACTCTACTTTGTTTTCCACGGTGATAAACTACATAAATCTAAAGCCCTTCCTCACTAATTTTCTTTACACACTAGATGGGAACAGAGACGGGAGCGAAGCTCAGTTTTGCTCCCTAGCCCATCTAGGACTCCTCGAATGTCAAACCTGAGCCCTTTTCTCTATGACTCTTTTCAATTTTTTAGATCAATAGACAATGGGCCCATGTTTGGTATTCAAACCGAAGTAAACAACACTACTTCCACAGAACAACTATTCATAATCGGAGGTTTTATATGACTCAATTGATTCATTTAGATGGTAATAGCTTAACACTCGAAGAAGTCATCGCTGTAGCTCGGCACGGTGCCCAATGTGAGCTTGATGAACAAGCCAAAGAAGCCGTTATCGCATCCCGTAAAATCGTTGATGACATTGTCCGAGAAAAACGAGTCGTCTATGGTGTAACCACTGGCTTTGGTTCCCTCTGTAATGTCAGCATCTCTCCAGAAGATACTGTTCAACTGCAAGAAAATCTGATCCGGACTCACTCATCTGGCTTCGGTGATCCACTTCCTGAAGATGCCGTTCGTGCCATCATGCTGATCCGTATCAACTCACTCTTGAAAGGTTATTCTGGCATTCGTCTGTCAACTGTTGAAAAACTGTTAGAATTGCTCAACAAAGGAGTCACTCCTTATATCCCTGAAAAAGGCTCTCTCGGAGCTTCTGGAGACTTAGCACCACTTGCTCATATGGTTTTACCAATGTTGGGTCTTGGACGCGCCTACTACAAAGGAGAACTTCTCAGTGGTCAAGAAGCCTTAGATCGTGCTGGAATTGAAAAGATCCAATTAGCTGCCAAAGAAGGGCTTGCCTTGATCAATGGTACGACTGTCCTAACCGGTATCGGTGCTCTTGCGACTTATGATGGTATCCAATTGCTCAAACTCTCTGATATCGCTGGTGCTCTCTCAATGGAAGTTCACAATGGAATTACCAGTCCATTCGAAGAAGACCTTCATTCCATCCGCCCACAAAGTGGACAATTGGCAACTGCTCGCAACATCCGTAACCTCCTTGAAGGAAGCAAGAACACAACAGTTGCGACTCAACAACGGGTCCAAGATCCTTATACACTCCGCTGTATCCCTCAAATCCACGGAGCCAGCAAGGATTCTATTGCTTACGTAAAAGAAAAAGTTGAAATCGAAATCAACTCTGTCACAGATAACCCAATCATCACCAAAGAAGGCCACGTCATCTCCGGCGGGAACTTCCACGGTGAACCAATGGCGCAACCATTTGACTTCTTAGGCATTGCCCTTTCTGAAATTGGGAATGTATCCGAACGTCGGGTGGAACGCTTGGTCAACAGCCAACTCAGCAAATTGCCATCCTTCTTGGTTAAACACCCTGGACTCAACTCAGGCTTCATGATTACCCAGTATGCTTGTGCATCCCTTGCATCGGAAAATAAAATCTTGGCTCACCCTGCTAGTGTCGATTCTATTCCATCTTGTGAAAACCAAGAAGATTTCGTCAGCATGGGAACGACTGCCGCTCGTAAAGCAGCAGAAATTCTTAAAAACTCCCGTCGCATCGTTGCTACTGAAATCATGGCAGCTTGCCAAGCCTTGGATCTCAAACCAGAAAATCATGAACTTGGTAAAGGGACAAAACCAGCTTATGAGCTGATTCGTCAAAAACTGAACTTCATTGAATTTGACAAAGATATCGAAATCTTTGAAGAACTCAATAAAGCATCTGCTGTTGTCGAAAGCGAAGAATTCTTAGCAACCATCGAAAAAGCAGTTGACTTACGGATTCAATACTGATACAGTAAGGATAAAGCAAAAACAGAGGCTGGCGATCTTCTCAGCCTCTGCCTGCTTTCAGAAAAATAAGGGAGGCGACAAGCTTGCTCACAAACTACTATCCAATGACCTACAGCTACTACCAAGGTAGTATCGAGGACAATCCCTACACGGCCAAATGGGGAATGGTCACCAAATTTTTAGACCTAAACGACGAGACCCTCACTCCATTTGAGGGGATGACCTTTGGGATCATCGGCTTTAAGAGCGACAAAGGAGTCTATATCAATAATGGGCGCGTAGGAGCGGTCGAGGGTCCTACAGCCATCCGTTCTCAAATCGCTAAACTTCCATGGCACTGGGGAACCAATGTGACAGTGTATGATGTGGGAAATATTGACGGGCCCAACCATTCACTAGAAGAACTCCAAGAAAGTCTCTCACAAGCGATCCAGCGCATGTACCAATTAGGGATCCAACCCATTGTCCTAGGAGGCGGTCACGGAACTGCTTACGGCCACTATCTAGGGATTCAATCCAGTTTAGAAAAAGATGAACAACTGGCTGTGATCAATCTGGATGCCCACTTTGATTTGCGACCTTACGACCAAACCGGTCCCAATTCTGGAACAGGTTTTCGTCAAATGGCTGATCATGCTAAAGAAAAAGGCCAGGACTTCCCTTACCTCATTCTGGGGATCCAAGAGCACAATAATAACCTCTTCCTCTTTAATTACGTTGCTAAAACACCAAGCATTGATTTTTTAACTGGCCAAGACCTCTTCCAGATGAGCCACCAAGCCATTCTGGATCGAATCGATCAATTTTTAGAAAACCAAACCGCGATCTATCTGTCTATTGATATGGATTGCTTTGCGGTCGGCTCTGCTCCTGGTGTTAGCGCCATCCAATCACTTGGTGTCGATCCTAAACTAGCCCTCCTGCTTCTCCAACACATTGCTGCCAGTGGTAAACTAATCGGATTTGATGTCGTGGAAGTTTCTCCTCCTCATGACATTGACAACCATACTTCAAACCTTGCTGCGACCTTTATCTTTTACTTGACACAAATATTGGCGCAACAAAAACTGAACTAAGAAGATTTCTACACACATAAAAAGCATAGAAACACCCATTGCTAGGGTATTTCTATGCTTTTCTTCATTTTCAGGCACAATGATCTTTGCCTAAAAGGAGGATAGGCCGCTTAGTCCTCTCTTATGATTTAGGCAAGAGACACTACAGATCTTTTAATTTCTTAAGAAACTGACGATCTCTGTAGGGATTCAAGTGTTGCTCTGCCACCTTCTTGTAGTAATTCTTATCTTCTTTCAAGAAGGTGCTCAGGGCAGGAGCGAGCTCTTCTCCTTTCTCCTTTTGATCAGATAAGTAAGCTAATAGATAATGAACCATCCCCTTATCCCGTGAATTAGCAGATGGATTCATCGTCCTTTCTTTTCGAGCCAGATAAGCCGCAACCTTCTCCTGATCCCCTTGCTGACAGGCGATCAAGGATTGATAAAATTCGAGCAATTCTTCCTTCCAAGGGAAGCGAACACTGGACAAAATTTTCTGAGCTCTGTCAAAACAGAGGCGAGCTTGGATCAAATCTCCCTTCCAATAATAGGCGATCCCAAGATCAATATCAAAGACGACACGGACGGAATCAACAGCTTGATCCCCCACCAAACGCAGAACCTCTTCTAAGTGGGTGACCGCTACTTGGAAATGGCCCCTAATTTGCTCGATTTCAGCGAGGTAGGCCAAAGAAGCTGCAATTTGAATGGCATACTTGGCCTGCATGCTATTGGTCAAACTAAAGCAATCAATAGAGCGATACAGATGCCGAGTCGCCTGCTCCTCATCCCCAACCATCAGGTGATACAAGCCCTTCAAACGCAACTGGATCGCGATGACCTCATGATTATTGGCTTGGATGGCATCTTCCAGAGCCAAATCTGTATAATAGGCCATCTCAGAGATATTTTCAGTTTGAATGCAATAATAAATGATTTGCCGATAACCCTCTAAGAGGAAGTCGGATTGCTTGAGTTCCCGCGCATAGGAGATGACTTTTTGGATATCATGAATCCCCTTTTGATACTCCCCACTTCGAATAAAATAGCGACCTTCTAGGTACAAGTAACGCAGTTGTAAATGCTTGTATTCTCTATCTCTTTGGTGCCTTGAAAAGAGGTTATCTAATTCTTGGCGAATGCGGGATAGCTCTCCAAAAATGTCCAAATGGCTATTTGTACCATCTGATAGGAACCCCTCATCTACCTTGGAATAAATCGGAAACAGCTCATGCTCCAGCTGAAGGATTTCTTCTAAATAGGTCAACTCAAAAGATAAGGAACGCAAAAGATTTTGCGATCGCTTGTATTGGTAGGCAATTTCCTTATAAAGAAGAAGGTCCGTCGAATCTTCTAAAGTTTCTTCCAATTTTTGCGCAATTTGTTGGTGGAAGAGCCGCCGTCTAGCTGGCGAAAGAAGATGGTAAAAGTACATGGCTACCAATTGCTTGCAAAATTGAACCAAGAGAGCCTCTCCTTCTTCTACAATTGAGACGATCGCTCTTTCAGATAAAGGCTCAATTAATTCTGTCAAAACAGGAAGCTCTGTAGCCGTCAATTCTGCCAAGATAGACAGAGAAATTGGCTTATGAAAACAAGATAGGTAGTGTAGAAGGGCCTCTTCCTCACTGCTCATGTCCCCGAGTTCCTGAGAAAGATAAGCTTGAATGATATCCGGCAAGGGCTCTAAATTTTCATTTTCTTTCCACTCTTCGATATAGCTGGACAGCAAGAACGGACTGCCTTCACTCCATTCGACCATCTGCTCCATCACTGCCGGCTCTATTGCTCCCAGTTCCCCTTTCAAGAGAGCACGACTTTCACTAGGATCAAAATTGGTCAACTCTAGTTGAGACAGCCGTTTCTCTACCTTTAAGCTCCCCAAGAAGTTGACGAAGAAAGCTGGCAGAGGCTCTTCAGCTGTAAAAATCAGTTGCCATTTCTCCTGGTTTCTTCTCTCCTCTAGTTGTTTCACTTTTTCTAGAGACACTGCATCGATCCACTGGGCATTTTCAAGCAGAATCAGGAGCGGTTTTTCTTTGCTAAGGATCTGAAGCTGATTCCATACCGAAATGAGATCATCCTCCTCTTCCAGAAGGGAAATCCCCATCTCATCCCCCAGTTTCTCTAGAGCTTGTCTGAGATCATTCCAGGTGCTTCCTTCGTAGCGTTGACTAGTAGCTTTTCCTTCCGCCTTGATAAAGTTAAAACTGCGATTGGACATCAAGACTAACTGCCGCAAGAGACGTTTCTTACCTGTTCCAGATTGCCCCATCACGAGAAACGGTCCTACCGCTTCACCTGTCTCGACTAAGGAAAGGTATTCCTCGAGTTGCGAGAGTTCTTGTTTCCGACCAAAGAAAGAAAGTTCACGAATATTCAAGCGATTGGTCAGTTTATGAGTTCGTTTGGCTTCCAAAACGGAGTGATAAAGTTCCTCAATCGCTCGACTGGGACGCACACTGAGCTCGCGATCCAATAAATCGACTAGCTTATAATAGGTCTCGAAAAATTTTCCTAGCTGGTGATGGAAGCTATAATACTCCATCAAGAGCTGGTAGTTTTTCTCTTCATATTCATCCAATTCTACCAAATGATGGAGCAAGAGTTCTATACTAGGGTCTCCGAAACCGACCTTTTCAATTTTTTGATAGCAGCTTTCGACATAAAGCTTCCTATAAGCATCCCGTTTTCGAGAAGCCCACTGATCAAAGTCTTCATCATCCTTGACATAGAAGCCCTCTAAAAAGTCTCCCCGATAAAGATCCAAGGCACTTAGTGGATCTCTTTCAAAGAGTTTGACATCCAAAGAAAGGCTCAAATCAGGATTAAGGGCCAAACTGCTCCGACTTGGAGAGACAATGATATCTCCTTCAAAGATTTTATTGGCTTGGTAAACCGTATTCCGTAAGTTTTTGCGAGCTACTTGGTTTTCCTTATCTCCCCAAAGGATACCGGCGATTTCATCGCGGTTGACCTGGCCCATGACTGCCAAGTAATAAAGCAAGGCCTCCATCTTCGAGAAAGAAAAGCGAATATCTTTCTGATTGAAAACAACCTTAGGGGGTCCAAATAACTTTAACGTGAGATCTTTCTTCATTGCAAGCGCCTCCAAAAACTTCATATTAATACTATAAAAAAAAAGTTGGCTTTTAGCAAGTAATTTATCCAAATAAAAAGAGACTGAGAACGATTCTTTCTCAATCTCTACACTTCCTACTAAAAGTGTTGATTAATTCACTTCAAAATTCGGTTGATGAGCAAATAAATCCTTTGTCGCTTGGTAGACGTGGTAAGCGACATCTTCATTGTTCATGGTGTAAAGATGGACACCTGCCACATCTTGAGTAACCAAATCAACGATTTGATCGACTGCATAAGCCAAGCCAGCTGCGCGAAGAGACTTTGGATCATGCTCGTACTTGTCCAGAATGGCTTTAAACTTCCGTGGGATATGAACATTTTCACAAGTCTTAAGGAGACGAAGGGCCTGATTGCGATTGAGAATCGGCATCACTCCTGCATGAATAGGAACATTGATCCCAGCCAAGGTACACTTATCTTGAAAATCATAGAAACGCTCATTGTCAAAGAAAAGTTGAGTGACCAAGCTAGAGCACCCTGCATCTACCTTCTTTTTAAGATTTTGAATATCTGAAATTTGGTTGGGCGAATCCGGATGTCCCTCAGGATAGCAGGCACCAATTACCTCAAAATGGGGCGCTTCTGTTTTGATAAATTCAATCAGATCCGTTGCATAACGAAAGTCTTTTAAAGGTTCCACACCCGGGATAATATCCCCACGCAGAGCCAAAATCCGATGAACCCCTACTTCATCTAACTCCTGAAGAGTATCGGCCACTTTTTCCTTGCTCAAATAGACGGCTGGTAAGTGAGCAATTGTCGGAATAGACAATTCATTTTGAATATAATTGGCTAAAGCAACCGTCGTCTCTTTGATATTGTATTTATTATTGCTAGCTGTCACACTAATAAAGTGAGGAGCTAGCTCCTGCATATTTGCCAAAGCACGTAAGAGTTTGGCATTGCCTACTTCAGGATTTGGAGGAAAAACTTCAAATGACAGAGACGGTGTGTGTTGTGACATATTCTATCCTTTTCTTTTGTTTCGTTGATCAAGAACTCTGAGCCACTGTTTCTAGGATAAGGGATGATTCGAAAACCCTCTACACGATGATAGAAGGTCCTCGAAACATTTTCTTACAAGTGTTCACGCGCTTCTTTAGCAGCATTAACTAGTTTGATCAAGCTTTCTTTTGTTTCTTTAATTCCGCGAGTCTTCAAACCACAGTCAGGGTTGATCCAAACTTTGCCACTTGGTACTTTCGCCAAGATCGCTTCGATAGTGTGATCAATTTCACCGTCTTGTGGGACACGTGGTGAGTGAATATCGTATACCCCAGGTCCAACTTCTGTTTGGAAGTTTTTGGCTTTCAACTCATCCAAGATTTCAAGGTTTGAACGGCTAGCTTCAAATGAGATAACGTCCGCATCCAAGTTGTCGATAGCTGGGATGATATCTGTAAATTCTGAGTAACACATGTGCGTGTGGATTTGTGTATCTGGCGCTACAGTTGAGTGTACCAAGCGGAAGGCTGGAATCGCCCAATCAAGATAGTCTTCATACCAGTCGCTGCGACGGAGTGGCAATTTTTCACGAAGAGCAGCCTCGTCGATTTGGATGATTTTCACGCCTGCAGCTTCAAGGTCAAGAACTTCATCCTTAATGGCAAGAGCGATTTGAAGAGTAGAATCCTTGATAGAGATATCTTCACGTGGGAATGACCAGTTAAGGATGGTAACAGGTCCAGTCAACATCCCTTTAACAGGTTTATCCGTACGACTTTGTGCGTAGCTAGACCATTTCACAGTGATTGGGTTGAGACGAGTGACATCACCCCAGATGATTGGTGGTTTCACCCCACGCATACCGTATGATTGTACCCAACCGTTTTTAGAGAAGAGGTAACCTGACAAGTTTTGACCGAAGTACTCAACCATGTCGTTCCGTTCAAATTCACCGTGTACCAGCACATCAAATCCAACTTCTTCTTGCCATTTGATCCATTCATCAATTGTTTCAGCAAGGAAGGCATCGTATTCTTCTTGAGTCAATTCACCCTTACGGAAGGCCAAACGTTTAGCACGAACTTCTTTCGTTTGAGGGAATGAACCAATGGTAGTTGTTGGAAGAGCTGGAAGTTTGAAGGATTCTTTTTGGATTTCTTCGCGTTCTGCGAAAGCTGGCAAACGAGTGTAGTCTGCTTCTGTCAACGCTGCGATACGAGCATGAAGTTCAGCATTTGCTCCGACACGTTCGGTTGCGAAGAGTTCTTTGTTGGCAGCAAGAGCTTCTGCACCTTGACCATTGCGGATGGCATCCAAGTCACGCAATTCACCCAATTTTTCAACCGCAAAGGCGAAGTGGTTCAAAATAGCTGGTTCAAAATCTTCGTTAGCCGTTGTAAATGGCACATGAAGAAGGGAGCAAGAAGTCGTCAAGACAACCTTTTCAGCTGGAACTTGATCCAAGATTTCCAAGCTCTTTTCATAGTTGTTGCGCCAGATGTTTTTCCCATTCACAATACCAGCATAAAGGGTCTTATCAGCTGGGAAGCCACCTTTCACCAATTCAAGTGTTTTCTTTCCTTCAACAAAGTCAAGACCAATACCATCTACTGGCAAGTTTACAAGGTCATTGTAGACATCACGAACATCACCAAAGTAGGTTTGAATCAAGACCTCAAGGCCTTTCTTGTCCGCCAAGAGTTTGTTGTAGAGGTTCAAGAAGAGGGCTTTTTCTTCAGCTGACAAATCTTTGACAAGAGCTGGCTCATCGAGTTGGATACGAGTCGCACCAAGCTCTGCCAATTTTGCAAAGACTTCTTGGTAAGCAGCAGCCAGGCTGTCGACGAAGTCTTCTGCTTTCACTCCATCTTCAAAGTCAGATAATTGAAGGAATGTGAAGGGTCCAACGACTACTGGACGAGTGTTAAGGCCCAAGTCTTTAGCTTCTTGGTACTCATCAAAAATCTTGTGACCAGCCAATTTAACTTCTGTTGTTTTTTCAAATTTTGGAACGATATAGTGGTAGTTCGTGTTAAACCATTTCTTCATTGGAAGAGCACGCACATCCCCTTTTTCACCTTGGTAACCACGCGCCAAAGCAAAGTATTGTTCAAGGTCTGTCAAATCCAAGTTTTGAACAGATGCAGGCACGACGTTGAAAAGAAAGGCTGCATCAAGGAAATTGTCGTAATGTGAGAAGTCATTTGAAGGAATCTCTGAGATGCCTTGCTCTTTGACAATGTTCCAGTGTTTAGCACGCAAGTCTTTGGCAGCTGCCAAGAGCTCGTCTGCTGAGATTTCTTTTCTAAAGTATTTTTCAGTTGTAAATTTTAATTCACGGAATTCACCCAAACGTGGGAAACCGATAATTGTAGTTGACATGTTGTGTCCTCCAAAAATTCTAATTGACACTATCATATCAGAAGATAGCCGTCTTGTATAATTGCTTTTACACGAATTTTGATATAGGCAAAAACTATAACACAGATTTAATAGGCCTTGGGACCAGAGATCAAAAGCAAAAACTAGGACTACTTATAAATATTTCCTATAGCCCCTGCATCACCGAACCATTTTTGAGCGGATTCTGCTAGAAGAACAACCCCTAAAAAGCAAAACAGGCCTTCTCTATTGAGAAAGACCTGCTTTTATAAGGAAGTTCGTTCCTTAATTTTTTTCATTTGCTTCATTAGGCTAATTTGACACAGAAGGCATCCCAAGGGGCTAACTTGCCCGATTCGAGGACCTGCTCCACCTTGGTATTGGCAATGAGAACCTCTTCAACTCCATTGACAAGTGGTAAGTCTTGCTCTTGACTTGAGAGATTGACAACGACGAGGTAGGCTTGCACTCCTTCTACCCGCTTGTAAGCAAAAACCTTGTCTACTGCGTCCACCAATTCATAATCAGCCGTCACAAGCCAAGGATGCTCTTTTCTCAAGGCCACCAGAGTTTGATAGGTATAGAAAATGGAGTCTGGATCTGCTAGAGCAGCCTCAACATTGATCTCTTTGTGGTTTGGGTTGACCGCAAGCCATGGTTGACCTGTCGTAAAGCCAGCTTCTGCCTCATCATTCCACTGCATCGGTGTCCGTGCATTGTCCCGACCAATATGGCGGATCTGATCCATGATCACTTCGAGTGGCACTCCTTTTTCTAAGGCTTCATGGGCATAGTTGATTGACTCGATATCTTCTACATCCTCGAGGGTCTGAAATGGATAATTGGTCATCCCGATTTCTTCTCCTTGATAGATATACGGAGTCCCCTTCATCAAGTGAAGCAGAATTGCTAAAGCCTTGGCAGATTTGACACGGTAGTCGCCATCATCCCCCCAAGTTGACACAATCCGTGGGAGATCGTGGTTGTTCCAAAAGAGGGAATTCCAGCCTTCGTCTTTTCCTAATTCCGTCTGCCACTTGGTGAAAATTTCTTTCAATTTTGGCACATCCAATTCCTTAGCGTAGTGCCATTTTGGTTGACCCGGTTGGTATTGAAGACCAATGTGTTCAAATTGGAAGACCATGGACAATTCTTGATTTTTTGGATTGGAATATTGCTTAGCAATCTCTGGAGTCGCTCCCCAAGTTTCTCCCACGGTGAGCAGATCCTTATCGCCAAAGGTAGCTTGATTCATTTCCTTCAAATAAGGATGGAGCATGGGACCATTGCTGATGATTTCCTGATCTGGGATCTTACCGATCATATCGATGACATCCATACGGAAGCCACCAATCCCCTTGTCAATCCAGAAATTCATCATGTCATAGATCTGATGACGAAGCTCCTCGTTTTCCCAGTTGAGGTCTGGTTGCTTCTTACTGAAGTTATGCAGGTAGTATTGGCCTGATGCTTCATCCAATTCCCAAGCAGAGCCACTAAAAGCAGAAATAATACCATTGGGCTCATCGCGCCAAATATAGAAATCCCGCTTTGGACTATCTGGATTTTCACGTGCTTCGATAAACCAAGCATGCTCATCAGAGGTATGGTTGACCACCAAGTCCATGATGATTTTGATCTTGCGTTTATGGCCTTCTGCGATCAATTCTTCCATATCTTCCATAGTCCCAAAGATGGAGGCAATATCCTCGTAATCCGAGATGTCATAGCCGTTATCATCCATGGGACTCTTGTAGACTGGTGAGAGCCAGATCGCTGTAATCCCTAATTTTTCCAAGTAGTCTAGCTTGCTCGTGATCCCCTTGAGATCCCCGATGCCATCGCCATTACTATCCTTGAAACTCTTTGGATAAACTTGGTAAATTACGGCATTATGCCACCATTTTTGTTCCATTTTTTTCTTCTCCTTTATGATTGTGAAATCACTTTCATCATACAAAAATAGGGATGAAATTGCAAGAATTTACAAGTCTTCATTCTCTTCACTGGAATAAATCACTTCAAAGAGACGTTGACGCAAACCTTCCTCTAAAGGCGTAATGACCTTCATCAACTGTTTCCAATTCTTGGCTGTTGAACAAGCCGCAAATAATTCATTTTTCCTATCGTAGGCCAGGTTGGCAGATTTCAAGAGCTCAAACATCCGATCTTCTTTTGCAGTAGGACGCGATTGCAGCTCACCCATCGCAATCTCCTGACTGTGATTGTCCACTAAGATAGGGGCTGTCTCAAAGGTATGGAGGAAGAACCGGTGCTGTCTCTTTTCAGGAAGCAGCGTTCGATCACCTGTTAAATCCAACCTAATCTTTCTTTCATCCCAATTGACAGTTAGGCGGGTTTCAACCCTGTTATCTCCTTCTCCTTCAAGGAGCACGAAGGAACGATTGTCACCTGGGAAAAGATGCCAGTCCAGCATTTCTGGGAGCTCTACCCCTGTCTGCGGGTGTGCATCCATAGGGATGACGGCTCCTGCACGCGCAAAGACCGGAATATCCTGGCTAGCTCTAAAGACTGTAAGCTTGCCTTTTCCTTCGTACTTCCAATCATGGAAGAAATCATACCAAACTCCGTCTGGGAACCAAACACTCACAGAAGCACTATGATAGACAGGATCCAGAGCCTCTGAAATTGGGGCCACCATGAGTTCACTACCAAAGAAATATTGATTTTTACCCTCATAAGCATCTTCTTCGTTTGGATAGTGGTAATAGAGGGGCTGAACCAAAGGCAGTCCTTGTTCATGCGTCGCCACATTCATGGTGTAAAGATAAGGTAGTAAGCTGTGACGCAGGCGTAAATATCGCTTCATCCAGCGACAGGTCTCAGACGAGTAAAACCACGGTTCCTTGCTGTTAAAAGCATTACAAGAACTATGGAGACGATTGATCGGGCTAAAGACCCCAAATTGCAACCAGCGAAGAGCCAAGTCTTCATCATAGTAACCCCGCATATGGCCACCAATATCGTGACTCCACCACGTATAACCGATATTTGAAGCTGTGCTGGTAAAATAGGGTTGAAAGGCTAGGGATTCCCAAGTCACAATGGTATCCCCTGAAAAACCGATCGGATACCGGTGGCTGCCAGGACCTCCATAACGCGATAAAATAAGACCAGCTTGACCTGTACGACAATTGTCTAGATAATGATAATGATTTAACAACCAAAGGGGATCCATCTTGCCATGACTTCCCTGTTGCCAATCAATCCACCAAAAGTCGACTCCTTGATCTTCCAAGGGATGATGGACATCTTCGAAATAAGCTTCGCGAAAGGCTGGACTGTAAAAGTCAAAGCTAGCCGCTTCTTCTTTTTCCGCATCCAGTCCCAAGCGTTTTGCGACCATGGGATAAGCATCTTCGAAGGCGCGAATTCCATCTGCCGGATGGACATTTAAGGTCACCTTTAAACCACGCTCATGCAGACCATGTAAGAAGGCAGCTGGATCAGGAATCAAGTCCCGGTTCCAACTATAGCCCGTCCAACCACTTCCAAAGCGAGCAGGAATTGCTGTCTTGTGCCAGTCCATATCGATCACACTGACAGCCAAAGGCACCCCTTCAGCTTTGAAACGATCCATTAAATCTGTGTACTCCTGACTGGTATAAGGCCAATACCGACTCCACCAGTTTCCCAGAGCATAACGTGGCAAGAGAGGGGGTTGTCCCGTCAGATGGTAAAAATCTTTCAAGGCCCCTAGATAATCGCGCCCATAACCGAAGAAATACAGATCCACTTCTGGACATGGCCGTGCTCTAAATCCGCTTTCGACATCATACAAGTAGGAGCTGGAATCGTCTAAAAGAGCATAACCGGCCTTGCTCAAGATCCCATCTTCCAACTCCATAGCTCCATCGACCTCGTCAAGCGTCCGACTGGTCCCTTTCAAGGTCTCAGGCTGATCACCATAGTGCCACCGGCTACCATAGACTGCATACTGACCCTTGAGCTCGATAAAAAGCCGATCCGGTGTAAAAGGTCCCTTTTCAAAATGAAGGTGGAGATGCTCCGTATGCAGATCGAGGACCTCTTCTGTCTCTACGACCTCACAGGCAACAGGTCCAAAATCACGATTTTGCACAACTTGCGTCTGACCATCTTCAAAAACACCACCCTCTGAATATTCCAAGCGCACCAAAGATTCCGTTAATACGGAGATTCGGTAGTTCTCTCCCTGTATCACTGATCCTGCCATTTGTCTTTCCTCCTCTTTTTATGGAGCATCTGACTGCCCGCTTTTTATCTGCTTCACCTCACCGTGTAAGCGTTTACGATTTTACTATAGCACTCAAAAAAAGGCCTGTCAACACCTGACAGAACCTTTCCTAAAATATTATAAGATCAACTTCCCCAATGGATCAAGAGATACATGAGACTCGATCCAAACATATCTGCCAAGACATGCACGAGGAAAAATGGCAAGAGATTCTTGACGACCTTGAGGACGGACGTTAGGTGAAATTATCCAGTGGATGATTTCAGCAATTCAGGAAGTTCCATGACTAAATTAAGATACAGAGGGCATCTGCGGAGTAAAAATTAAAAATCATATTTCTGCAGAATCATTTCACCTATTTTAGTTAAAAAATAGGTTATCAACATTCTGAGGCTGGGACAAAAGTCCTAGCCTCTTAATTGTTTTTGTACTGTTGAGCAAGACGCAGTGGTTGAGTGGGCTCTACTACGCTGATTTCATCAGCTTTTACAGCCCTACTCAACTATGCGGAGGTGGGACGACGAAATCGAATTCTAACGAATTCCCGATTTCTGTCCCACTCTCTCTCAGTTTGTTTCCTCTAAGAGGTCTTGGATTCTATCCAGATACTGGTTGTCTGTCACCGCCATCACGCGCACCCCTTCTGGCCAGATAAAGTCGGGACCAATCTGACTTCGCAAAGGCTGGTCTTCCGCATCTCGATAGCCAATAATATTGAGTTGAAATTGGTCTCTGATTTCCAAGTCTCGGATGCTTTTTCCTACCCAGCTAGCTGGAACCGTAAACTCGACCACCACCACTGCTTCATCCAACTGGAAAACTTCAATCCCATGTTGGAAGAGGATCATCTTAGCTAGAGACATGCCCGCTTCTACCTCTGGTAGGATGACCAAATCAGCCCCAATCCTCTCAAGGACTTCCTTGGTCACTTCATTTTTAACCTTGGCAATGACGTGCTCGACTCCAAGGGCCTTACAGTGCATGACCGCCAGCACACTGGACTCCAGGTTTTCACCCGTCGCGATCACGACTGTGTCACAGGTACCGATATCAGCCGCATCCAAGAGGTCCATTTCTGTAATGTCTCCAACAATTCCAGTCGTAATCATGGATTCATATTGGTTGATCACATCTGCGTGATCGTCAATTGCAATAATATCCACATCCTGATCCTGTAAGGTTTTCAGGACACTCTGTCCAAAAATTCCCAATCCTAAAATTCCAATGGTTCGATTCGCCATGAGTTTCTCCTATCCGATAATGATGTCTGCCTTGGCATACTGCAAGGTATCTGCTTTCTTGGCTTGGTAATTGTTCAAACTGACCATAAGGGTCAAAGGACCAATCCGTCCGATAAACATGAGGACCATAATAATGGCTAGTCCCGCCCCATTTAAGGTCGAGGTCACATTGGCTGTCACGCCTACTGTCGCTAGAGCGGATACCACCTCAAAGACCAAATAAATAAAGCGTTGGCCATCCGGCGTCACCAAACAGATTCCTAATAGACCCACTAAGAAGGTCAACTGGAAAATCACCGCCGTCCCAAAGGAACGTTGAACAATGTCTGGTGAAATGGTACGTTTTCCTAAATTGGTATGTGGTAGCCCCAATAGTTCCTTCCGAGCCAGGAGCAAGAGGACCAGGAAGGTGGTGATCTTCATGCCCCCTGCTGTCCCACCCGGTGCTCCACCTAAAAACATCTGCAAGAGATAGACGAAGAGCGTCACTGGCCGGACTGCTGTATAATCTAAGGATGCAAAACCAGCTGTCCGCATACTGACAGTTTGGAAGAAGCTGACCAAGATCTTCTCTCCTAATGGAAGGGACCCAATCGTTGCTGGATTATTAAACTCGGTCAAGAGACTGGTTACTGTCCCAAAGAGAAGGATCGCAGCTGTTAACCAGAGAACCACCTTGGTATGGAAGCGAAGAGTCCGCCGTCCTGATTGATTACGGGCCTTGGTAGCCAGGTCAAACCAGACCATGAAGCCCAAGCCCCCAGTAATAATAAGGGCAGATAAGGTCATATTGACCAACCAATCGGTCTGGAAGCTCATCATACTATCGCCCCCAAAATTATCAAAGCCCGCATTACAAAAGGCGGAAACTGCGACAAAGATGGAGTTAAAGATCCCATGGCCCCAGCCAAAGCGAGGAATAAAGCGAGTCATGAGGAGCAAGGCCCCGACACCTTCGATGGTAAAGGTGGTAATAAAGATGGAGCGGACAAAACGGGTCAAGCTTTGATTATTGCTAAAGCTAAAGCTGTCCCGAATAGTCTGCCGGTCCTTGAAACTGAGCTTTTGGCGACTTTCCATAAAGAAGAGACCAATAAAGGTCAAAATCCCTAGGCCTCCAATCTGAATCAAGAGCATACAAATCAATTGCCCCCAGCCATTATAGGTCGAAGCCACCGACTGGGTAAAGAGCCCTGTCACACAGACCATAGAGACCGCGGTAAAGAGGTGGTCGATGTAGCCTGCTGTTGAGCTTACTTGCTGGACAAAGGGCAAACTCAGTAAGAGAGAGCCTATCAGGATAACCAAGGCAAAGCTGAGAAAGATCCGCCTTGCTGGAGACAAGCGAGTCAATTTGGCCCGCCATTGTTTAAAAAATAATTTGTCTAACATAGCTTCATTGTATCATAAAAAAAGAAAAGATTTATAAGTGATGAACCATCTCAAGGCACAATTCTAAGGCCTTCTCAAAAGCTTCTGAGCCCCAGTCACGTTGGTCATAATTTTCCAGATCTGCTAGAGAATCTGCGGTAAATAGGAGCATGCCCCAAATCGCCCCACGAAGTTGGGCCACTGCAGCAAGTGAAGCACACTCCATCTCCACCACACTACACCCTTCTTCGATGCGATAGGCCACCTTGTCAGGTGTTTCCCTATAAAAACCGTCGGTCGACCAGGTCATGACCTCTTGATAAGGAATGGACGCTTGTTTGAGAACTGTTTCAATAGCAGTCAGGGCACGACCGTCCACCTCTATATAACGGGAGGGCGCGACATAATGGTAACTGGCTCCTTCATCTCGCAAGGCCTTGGTCGGGATTAAAAAGGCATTTTCTTCTATATCCACCAAGACCCCACAGCTACCTGCCGATATGATCTTCTTCACTCCATAGCCAATCAACCAATCCATGAATTGCGCAGCAGCTGCAGATCCAACTGGCGCTTGGGCCAAGCCGATCTCCTCTCCTTGGTGCTCCATAACATAGACCGGATAGGTCTTAGTCGCTGAGACAAAGCTAGCTACTTGTTTGGCTCCAACAGCTTTGGCAAAGCGATCAATCTCATCTTTCAAGAAAGCATAAACACATTTTTCAGGTAGGTGCAGGTCTAACCCCTCATGGGTCGGCATAATGACTGCCTGTGGATTGTCGTCAAACTCTAAAATGGGAATTTCATGTCGATGGATCATTCCTTCTCCTTTTTGACGGGTATTTCTTTAATGACACGGGCTGGATTTCCTGCAAGGACCACATTGTCTCCAAAGGACTTGGTGACCACTGCTCCTGCGCCAGCAACCACATTGTTTCCCAGCGTCACACCAGGAAGAATGGTGACACCTCCTCCTGCCCAGAAGTTGTCTCCTATCGTAATTGGTGCCCCGTACTCGAGACCAGAATTGCGCTCGTCTGGATCCAGTGGGTGTAAGGGGGTCAAAAATTGGCAATTAGGACCAATCATGGCATTCTTTCCAATCGTGATAGGACAAATGTCCAACATGGTCAAGTTGTAATTGGCATAGAAATTTTCTCCCAGATGGATGTTGACCCCATAATCCACAAGAACCTGGCGATTGAGATAGAGGTTTTCACCGGTTGATCCAAACCACTCTTTGATGATGGATGCCCCCTTTTTAGGATCCACCTCTTGGTTAAAGGCCTCTTGTTTCTCCCGAGAGGCTTTTGCCAAAGCCCGTAATTCAGGGTCCGCAGGTCTATAATAGTCACCCGCAATCATTTTTTCATATTCACTGGCCATAAGGAAACCTCCACGTTATTTTGACATATTATAGCAGAATTTCCCCTTTAAAACAAACGTCAGAATAAGGCTTTACAAGGAAAAAGATCATAAATGCTTAAAAATAATTAAAAACACTTGCATTAACTTAATAAATGATGTAGAATATAGGCAAGAACAGAAACAAGGAGCGAGCTCATGTATCAGGAACAACGACTCGAAAAAATATTAGAACTCTTAGAAGAGCGAAAACAGCTATCGGCTAAAGAAATGGTCGACTATTTCAAGGTCTCAAAAGATACCATCCGTCGAGACTTCGCTCTCCTTAGTCAGCGCCAGCTGGTCCGCAGGACCCATGGTGGACTCCTCCCCTTAAACAAAGAACCCGGCCCTTCTTACCTAGACCGTAGTCAGAAAGCCAACAAGGAAAAGACTGCTATGGCTCAAAAGGCCCTGCAATTGATCCAAGATGGCCAAGTGATCTTTCTCGACGTTTCTACCTCGATGACCCTGCTTGCTGGCTTGCTTAATAAGGAAGTCACAGTCTATTCGCATTCCCTTGACAATGCCATCCAGCTCAGTAGCCATTCCCAGGTTGACTTTCATCTTTTAGGAGGAAAATTCTACCCTAAAAACCGCTTCTACTATGACGCGAATCAAGCACAAATACTGGACAATCTTCGCTTTGATCTCGCTTTTTTTGGAGCGAGTAGCTTAGCCAATGGCGAAGTCACCTTTGAGGATGCTGAAGACGTTGCAGTCAAGTCTCTCGTTTTTGAGCGGACTCGTACCAAGGTGCTGGTGGCAGAAAGTACCAAGTTCCACCAACATGCCAACTACTATCTCGCTCGTCTCCAACAATTTGACTATTGGATTACTGATCAAAAACCAAGCCCTGACATCCTTAAACAAGTCGGCAACGAAACCACTATTCTCTATTAGGAGGTAATCTTTATGTCTCACATTCGTCTCATCATCAGCGATATCGATGGCACCATCTTAAATGACCACCATCAGATTGACCCAGAGTTGGCAGCATTGATCCCAGATTTAAAGCGTGAAGAGATCCCTTTCGTGCTAGCCTCTGCTCGCTCCCCCAAAGGAATGGCACCCATTGCCAAAGAACTCGGTATAGAAGACTGCCCCATGGCCTGCTACAACGGGGCCTTGATTCAAAAAGGCGAGCAGGTTCTGTTTGAGCATCCCTTAGACAAGAATGAAGCTCGTCAGTTTATCGACTGGGTCAACCAACACTTTCCTCAGGTTTCGATCAACCTCTATAGTGGAAAAGACTGGATGACCGACCGACTTGACCAATGGAGTCAAGAGGAAGCCCGGATTACAGGGGAAAAACCTCTCATTCTTCCCCTATTGGATCCTTTGCTGGATGCGACTAAGCCCCTCCACAAATTGCTCTTAATTGGAGAGCCAGAAGAGATCCAAGCTCTCTATCGCACTATTTCTGCCGACGACTTCCCTTCTACCGCCTTTTATCTCTCCAAAGCCAACTACCTAGAAGTCACGGCTAAGCAGGTCTCCAAAGAGGATGCTCTGGTTGAGCTAGCCAACCACTACCACTTGTGCTTAGAAGAAGTCCTCACCATGGGAGACAACTTCAACGACCTCCCTATGCTCAAAAAAGCAGGCATCGGGGTCGCTATGGGCAACGCTCCACAAGAAGTGAAAGACGGAGCGACTGTCGTGACAAAGACCAACAATGAAAATGGTGCTGGACAAGCGGTTGAAATCTATGTGTTGATTTAGAGACATAAATAAAGTGACTAGCTAGTATTTTTTACGGCAAAAAAATAGAGTAGAAATACTGATAGAATAGGGTTTCTTGCCAATTGCTAGGAATCCTATTTTTTATTATATATTTTGTATATTAAACCTATTTTATGCATATTTTTCTTGTTTGGTTATTTATCAATAATTAGGAATATAAAAGTCAGTGAAACCCTTGATTATTATACCGTTGACAAGTTTTTCAAAAACCTGTATGATAGAAAAAAGTTTATTAAAAAGGGGACGTATTTTGAAAAAATATACTATTTCACGTAAACAAACTTTAACTTTAGCTTCCGTTGTTTTAGGAACGGTCTTCACAGGGACTACTATTGCTTCTGCTGATGACGTTGCACCTAGCACAACCCAAGCTGCTCCTGCAGCTACTACAGCAGCAAAATCACCTATCCGCTGCAACAGAAGAAATCACCGCCAAAGCCAATACACCAGTTGTTCCCGCTGATAAAGCAAAAGCTGGAGATGTCATTGCTGTGGACGTCAAGAAAACTGGCCCATCTGCTAAAACAGACGGCGCAGACACCACCACTACTTCAACAGCAACTATCAAAACGACTAGCTTAGCCGATCAAGACACACCTGTTGGCACTTCAAAACCAGTGTCATCTACCAAGACAGCTACATCAACTAAAGAAACAGCTGACTACACTGAGACAACTACAGAAACAGTCAACAAAACAACTGTAGTCGAAGTGACAAAAGAAGCAGATGTGGTCAATAAAAAAGAAGTCCAAGGAACATCCGACATCGTCTTTGTCATTGATAAATCATTCTCAATGGATTCCCACATCAATGATACGATGAAAAATGTTGAGACATTCGTCCGTAATTTATCTGCAAAAAATATCCAAGCACGCTTGGGATTGGTTGATTATGAAGACTCAAAGCATACCAACTACCATGATTTTAATGGATCAAAATTCACAACAGATCCAGAAAGCTTTATTTCTGCTTTAAAAGCAATCAAAACCTACGGTGGTTATGAAAATGCTACTGTTCCGTTGCACCATATCGCTACTTCAGCGGATTATAACTGGGGGACTGGAGCAAACAATCATCGCTTTGCTTTCTTGATCACAGACGAAGACATTGATCTTACAAAAGATACACCAACCAAAGAAGCAACACTGAAGGCCCTTCAAGATGCCGGTATCTCTTTGACCGTAGTTGGTAAAACATATACATATATTAAAAAAGACTTTGCTCCATTGGTCAATGGGACAAATGGTCTCTACCTAGATATTGACAAAAACTTTGCTGACTTGTTGAACGTTCAATTTGCCAATAAAGTCGTTGAAACCGTCCAAAAAGGTCGTGTCTTTAAGGTACAAACAGACAAGTATGAGTTGATTTCAAAAACCCACCGTGTGGCAAAAGCAAAACCACAAACTCCTAGCATCCAAACGCCTGCAACACCGACTCCTACTCCTCAAAAACCAGCTGTTGTAACTCCTGCGAAACCGACAGTATTCACACCAGCTAAAAACGAGCCTGCCAAAACAGCAGTCTATATCGCACCTGCAGCTCTTCCTCAAAAAGAAGCAAGTCTTCCAAATACAGGAAGCAAAAACTCCATTGCTTTGACGACTCTAGGTCTTGGTCTTCTTAGCATGGGTGCTGCCTTTGGACTCTCTCGTAAAACAAAAAAAGACTAACATGAAAAAACCTAATCAAATGATTAGGCCTTTTTAGCTCTGTACGAATGATTCCTGTTTGCCATTTCCATTTGAAAGTAGAAATCTTCAGCTTCTACCAAAAGATTCTTGTCCTCCGCTATGATATAATGGGGACAGTACAAGGGAGGAAACCAATGTTACAAGAACTAGCCTTTACAGGCCAATGGAGACACTATCAAAAACGCGTTCTCGATAAGAGTGACGCTTTTATGGCGGATGGCCATCTACATTTGGTAGCAGCTCCTGGCTCTGGAAAAACAACCCTGGGAATCGAATTTATCAGACGCTTTGGCCAGCCAACCCTGATCTTGGCTCCTACGGTCACCATTCGTCAGCAATGGGTGGACCGGATTATCCAGGCATTCTTGAGTGATGAAAGCCAAGCGGAGCAATTGATCTCTCAGGACCTCAAACACCCTAAGCTGATTACAGTGGCTACCTATCAGGCCCTACACAGCGCCATGAACCAAGTCGTCGGTCAATCACAAGCTGAGGATACCGATGACCAGGCAGAGATTGAAACATTTGATTTCAAAGGCTTTGATATCTTTACTACTTTCCAAGCCATCTCACTCGGAACCCTTTGTTTGGATGAGTGTCATCACCTGCGTAATGAGTGGTGGAAGAGTTTGGAAGCCTTTCGTCAAGCCTTCCCTGACTTAAAGATGATCTCCCTTACTGCTACCCCTCCCTATGAAGGGGATCCTGCCCTTTGGGATCGCTATATCCGCATGTGTGGTGAGATCGATGAGGAAATCACCGTCCCCGAATTGGTCAAAGAAGACACCCTTTGTCCCCATCAAGACTATGTTTACTTTGCCTTTCCAACCAAGGAAGAGCAAGAGCAGTTGGACGCCTTTAGCCAACAAAAGAATGCTTTCTTGCAGCAACTGACTTCCGATCCCCTCTTTTGCCAATACCTCCAAAACTGCCAAGCCTTATCGGGTCAGATCAGCGATGATGAATTGCTCAATGATCCCAAGTATCTCTCTGCTACCCTGATCTTTCTTCGAAGCAAGGGAATCGTCTTTCCCAAACGTTTCCAGGACCTCTTAGGAGCCAAGAAACTACCTGCTTTCACCCTGGACTGGCTTGAAATTCTCCTGCAAGGTCTGCTCTTTCAGGTACCTCACTGGTACAATCTACCTGAGGAATACGAGAAGCAAGTCCTCCATGAACTAAAAGCAGCCAGCTTAATCGATCGAAAACAAGTTAAACTGGTCCGCAACAAAAAACAAGACCTCCTGCTCAATCAATCCCTCGGAAAACTCAATGCAGTCCGAGAAATTTTCAAGGCGGAATACCAGGCTCTTGGAAGCCGACTGCGCCAACTGGTCCTAACAGACTATATCCGCCAAGATTTTGAAGTTCATCTAGGAGATAAGGACGCCCAATTTACTCAATTGGGAGTGCTCTCTTATTTCGAATCTATTCGCAGGGAAAGCTTAGAGCAAGCAACTCCTCCTGCCATCGCTGTCTTGACCGGCAGTATCGTCATCATCCCGACGGTCGCTAAGCCAAGATTAGAAGAGCTTCTAGGAGGGAATCGACTGACTTACCAAAGTGTCGGCCAATTATCTCCTGATGACTTTCTCAAGGTTCGCTTGGTTGGTTCTCAGCATGATTTGGTGACAGCCGTGACCCAGCTCTTTCAAGAGGGCCTCATCCAGGTTGTTATTGGAACCAAGTCACTTCTAGGGGAAGGCTGGGATGCTCCTTGCGTCAATTCCCTGATCCTAGCGAGCTTTGTCGGCAGTTTTATGCTCAGTAACCAAATGCGGGGTCGTGCCATCCGAGTGTGGCCTGAGGATCCAGACAAGACCAGTAACATCTGGCATCTAGTCTCTATCAACCTTTCCCTAAAGAAATGGTATGAAAAGTCCGATCTTGAAAAGGAAGAGATCGAAGCCATCACTGATCAGTTGAAAGAATACAGTCCTGATTTGGAGCTCTTAGAAAGACGGATGAAGCAATTTTTAGGCCTTCATTACAAGGAGCCCTTCATCGAATCCGGTATCGAACGCCTAGCCTTTGACAATATTCGCTATACCAAAAAACAGTTACAAAAACTCAATGAAGAGACCTTAGAGCGCTCCACCCATCGTCAAGAACTCCGAGACGGCTGGCAAAAAGCCCTGCCTATTCTGGAGAATATGGAGATTGCAAATGAGGTCCAAGTGGATAAACACTTCCTGCCTCTGGCCCTATTCTTCGATGCCAGAAAGCTGGCTCGTTGGCTGACGGCCGCCACTTTGACCGATGCTTTCGCCAACCTTTTTTACTATTCACATAGAGGAGGAGGGAATAAAGCGTCTCTAATTCTTCTATTCGTTTTAGCTGTTCTCGCTCTCCTTGCCTGGCTCCGCTACTATCTCTATAAGAGCCCTTATAAACGGTTAGAGGTCTTTGAACAAGCTATTCACCAAGCCTTGCTCCTCTCTGGGCATATTCAAACCCAGGAGACCCGTATCCAAGTCGTACGAGACAGAAAGGATGCCATCAACACGCTGATTTATTTGAAGGGCGGAACCATGCGGGAGAAGGAACTCTTCTCGCAAACCATAATCGAATTCTTCGCACCGATTGAAAATCAGCGCTATATCTTGAAAGCACAGGAAAAGGTATCCGATCAAACAGAATATTTCGCTGTACCAAGCCTCTTTGACAAACGGAAAGAGGATGCCCAAGCCTTTGTCGCGCAAATCCGAAAGAGTATAGGCAAGTATGACCTCGTCTATACCCGAAGTGTCGAAGGTCGCGCCATTCTCCTAGATGCTCGCATCAAGGCTCTAGCTAACAAACAAGAGCGCACCTTCACCAAGAAACAAGTGATGTCGGATTTGAAATAAAACTGATTTCACTACAAAAAAATTCTAGTAGACATCCTCTACTAGAATTTTTTGTTAGTCAAGTACAATCATAGCCTTAATAGTCTTACGTTCATCCATGTCCTTATAAGCTTGGTCGATATCTTCCAGTTTATAGCTTGAAGTAAAGACACGACCCGGATTAATATCACCGTCAAGAACTGCTTTTAACAAAACTTGTTTATCATAAGTAGTAACTGAGGCTGCTCCACCTGCCACTGAGATATTTTGGGCGAAGGTCGAACCAAGGGCACGGTTATTGTAGTGTGGCACACCGACAAATCCCATACGTCCACCATTGTGAAGGACCCCAAGGGCTTGATCGACAGCTGCCGCGGTACCGACACATTCAAGGGCCGCATCTGCTCCTCCTCCGAGGATTTCACGAACCTTGGCAATCCCTTCTTCACCACGCTCAGCCACAACCGCTGTCGCGCCTGACTCCAAGGCCATCTGTTGACGGTCTTCGTGGCGACTCATAAGGACGATTTGAGACGCACCACGCATCTTAGCTGCGATCACTGCACATTGACCAACGGCACCGTCCCCAATGACCACGACTTTGTCACCTTTTTGCACATCTGCTACACGCGCCGCATGATAGCCCGTCGGCATGACATCTGCTAGCGTCAAGAAGGATTTAAGCATAGCTTCTGTATAATCAGAAGGTTGCCCTGGAATCTTGACAAGGGCCCAATTAGCAAAGTGGAAACGGATGTACTCCGCTTGCACTCCATCAGACCAGTTGGTGCCGATATGACGGTCACAAGTCCCATCGTAGCCAGCACGACAGGCATCACACTCTCCACAGCCATGGGTGAAAGGTGCGATGACAAAATCTCCCGGTTTGACCGTTGTAATGGCCTCACCGATTTCTTCGACAATCCCAATGGCTTCGTGGCCACTATTTTGGTGCCCCGCTTCAATATCTGGATTACGGTAGCTCCATAGATCGGATCCACAGACACAGGTGCGAACGATACGGAGAATGACATCATCTGGCGCTTCGATCTGTGGACGTTCCACTTCTACAAGGCCCACTTGCCCAGCTTCTGTATAGACTGTTTTCTTCATAGGGACGACCTACTTTCTATTGCTTACTTATCTATAGTATACACTTTTTATCGAGCTTCTGCTCATACCAAGTCGTCATTAATGGTGGTGATGATCATGCCCATGACCTTGATCAGTTTCCAGGTCTTCGATATTTCTCTTGTGAGCTCGGTGGGTTGCCAAGTCTTCATCTACCTCAATGGTGACGTTTTGAAAGCCACAATCTTTGAGCAAGGTACGAATCGCTTCTTTACAAACCTCCATGTGGTTGACATGCTCTAGACAAACATGGACAATGGCGTTCTTTTCCAGCCCATCCATGGTCCAGAGATTAAGCTGATTGATACTAGCCACATGGTCCAACTGTTCCAAATCACTCTTGACTTGCTGGATATCTACTCCTTCTGGCACGGCATCCAGGAAAATCCTGAGCGTGCTCCAAAAACGTGGAATGGCTTTTGACAGAATAAAGATGGAAATGGCAAGAGATAAGAGCGGATCCAGGATATACCAGTCGGTAAATCGGAGAACAATGGCCATTAAGATGACAGCCACCCAACCTAAGGTATCTTCCAGAAAGTGCAGGCTGAGAATGGATTCGTTCTTGGTTTGCCCTTTGCGAATGACGAGACTCGCTAGCACATTGATGCTGACGGCTATGATTCCAAGCCAGAGAATGCCCTCATCGTTGACAGGTTGTGGGTGAACCAATTTCGTTATATTTTCCAAAATAACCAGAACGGACCCTGTCATGAGAATCACAGCTGTTACCATGGCCCCTAAAAGGCTAAAGCGCTTGTAGCCCAAGGTATAGTGGCTGTCTTCTTCACGATTGGAAATACTCTCCAAAAAGGCGGAGATCCCAATAGCGATTGCATCCCCCAAGTCATGGACCGAATCCGCAAGGACTGCACTGGATCCAAAAATCCCTCCTGCAATAAACTCAACAATGGCATAACTCAAATTCAAGAAAAAAGCGATCCAGACCGCATGTTTTGTCTTCATAATCCTTAATCCTCTGATATAATAGATTCATGAACATCATGTTCATTATCTATTATCCACTACTATCAACAGAAAGGATAGGAGCAAACTGTTTAGGGTGTACGTTACTGAACAATTTGTTCAAATTGTCCATATGAATACTCAGGATCGTCGCATCACCAAAACTCGAAAAGCTATCTATCAAGCTTTCTTACACTTACTCAACCAAAAAGACTACGAGGCCATCACCGTTCAGGAAATTATAGACCTTGCTGATGTGGGGCGCTCGACCTTTTACAGCCATTACGAGAGCAAGGAATTATTGCTAGATGAACTCTGTCAAAAACTCTTTCACCATCTCTTTGAGCGTGCTGAACACCTCTCACCACAAGACTATCTGGCCCATATCTTCCAGCATTTCAAGAAAAATCAAGACCATGTGACCAGTCTCTTGCTCTCTAAAAACGATTATTTTATACGGCAACTGCGAAAAGAACTAGAACACGATGTCTACCCAATGGTAGCCGACGAACTCATCAAGGCCCATCCAACTCTCCCTCACTCTTACCTCAAACACCTGGTCGTCAGCCATTTCATCGAAACCCTCAGCTGGTGGTTGAAAAAAGGCAAGTCTTACACCGAACAAGAAGTGACCCAGTTTTATTTGGAGATTTTAAAAGTGGGGTCGAACTAGAAGGGAGTATTTTCAATGACCAGCGTACAATTTTACTTTCTATTTCCATCACTCTTCATGCTTCACGAACTGGAAGAAATCGTTTGGATGCCATCCTTTGTCAAAAAAATATCAATCCAGTATCCAAACAATCGAATCCTAACTTATTACACTCCTTTTGCTTTCAACTTTATTGTCTTGGAGCAATTTCTCATCCTAATGACGTCTCTATATCTTAGTTACCAGTTTAATAACTATAGCATTTACGCAAGCATCATAATCGCTTATATCTACCATGTATTCGGACATCTGATTCAAACAATCGTTATACGAAAATACGTGCCTGGGTTGTTAACGGGCATTTTAACAAGTTACTTTTCTATCATTTCCCTCAAAAATGAAATTCCAATTACACTTTATGGTTACTCTCTTTTTACCTTATTGGTTATTATTTTAAATCTTGTAGTATCATTTATGATTCTTCATAAAATCAGTCATAAAAAATAGTACTCAGGCAATCATATCTTAGAAAGGAAACCCTATGTTCTTCCCCATTCTTCTCGGCTTTTTGACAGCCTTCTTTGCCCTTGCTTTTGCTCTTCTTCACTTATTGGCTTCTCTTTCTGAAGTTAAAAAAGGAAATCACACTCTAGGAAATACATTTCTCCTCATCGGAAGTAGTCTTGCGACCTTATCTCTCACCCTCTACTTCTTTTTACCGATTGTCTCTCTAGTCCTTTGGTTGATCGGCTGTGGTTTGATTTGCTACGGGGCCTATTGGAATGGGAAACACAAAGGAAACTTCCATCCAGCTCACCACCTGATTCGGATGGGCATCGCTCTAGTCCTTACCATCTTGTTAGCCTTGTTATAAGAAAAGCTCAAGTTTTCAAAAAACTTGAGCTTTTGTATTTTCTATTTGTTAAGCCATCAACAGCATGAGAATAGGGATCACCACCATGGTTGCAAGGGTCGTCTCTGTCACCATGACGGCTGCATAATCACTATCAGCTCCGTAAAGTCTGGCAACAACTGGCGCATTGGTCATCACAGGCATAGCGGACTGGATGATAAAGACTTGCTTCATCAAGCTTGGAAGAGGCACCCAGTAGACGATGGTTGCTATCAAGAGAGGGGCAACCACGAAGCGTCCTAACAAGATTAAGAATTGGTCTTTTTTCAGAGTCAGCTGCTTTAGTCCTGCATTGGACACTGATAAACCAATAAATATCATGGATAAAGGAGTTGTTAAATTGCCCAGATACTGCAAATCACTGGCTAGAAAGGCAGGGAGCTTGATATGAAGAATCACCAAGACTAGCCCTAAGAGAAAGCCCATGAGGGGAGGAGAAAAGACTTTTTTCAGACTGGTTCTGATATCAAACTGCGCTTCTCCTTCGCCATCTCGCTGGATCAGGTAGGTCCCCAAGGTCCAAAACAAGGTCGTATTACACATGTAATAGATCAAAACATAGGGAATGCTGGCATCCCCGAAAAGGGCCTGGTTGATGGGGAGCCCCACAAAAATCGTATTGGAATTAAAAAACATGGAAATAAAGAGGCCACGACGGTCCTTTCTCACCGCAAAGATCCTAGCTACTGCTGTCGCGATACCAAGCAAAATAACCATAGACAGGGCAGGAAACCGCAAGGCTGGCAACATTTTAAGTAGATCTGCTGCTGTAAAACGCTGCGTGATGGTGTAGAGCATATAGCAGGGAAGAGCAACCTGAGTGACCAGTTTAGCGATCAGGCCACGTGACTTGTCGTCGAACCAGCCTTTTTCACCTATGACAAAGCCCACTAAAATCATGCCCAGGATGACGAGAATCCCTGATATGCTCCTCAAAAAGATGTCCATGTTCTCCCCTTTTCTTTTTATAAATTTGAACTAGAAAATCACATTTTTTACAAGTCTCAAAAACTACTCTAGTATATCATAAAAAGAGGTGGAGCAATATGCCCACCTCTTGTATTTTATTGATTGTTACTAGTAGCCTTTCTTAGCCACCTTGGTCCATTGGTACCAACCAACGAGACTGTTGATAAGGTAAATCAAGAAAAACCAATAAAATGGTGGGGACTATGGCGAAAATAGATGATTCAGTTAAAAAGAAAGTTCCAGAATTGCGATTTAAAGGATTCGCGGATGAATGGGAACAGCGTAAGTTGGGAGACGAAGTTCGAATAGTGATGGGACAGTCTCCTAATTCAGAAAATTATACTGATGATCCTAATGGGCGCTAAAAATGCGAAGACCTATGAAGACCTATTTTGTATTAGTCAAACAAAAGATCCAAAAGAAATGGTATATGATTATGACCATGAAACAAAGTAAAATCAAACCGAGTGATCTGAGGAAGCACCCGATGATCATGAAACGTTATTAAACACAAAAGTCACCCATGTGAGTTCTTGCCAGAAGCTGAAGTTAATCCTTCAACCTGGAAAACCCGCAGAGGTGACTTTTTCTATACATCTCGATTTTTCTGGTAATAATCATTAACCGATAAATATGTCTGTGAATCACCCAGCGACTCCGCTATGTCCATAATCCGCGGTGGTAGTAATCCCACTCGCTGGACAAGTTCGTGATCGCTGAACAATTCCCGTGGACTGCCGGCGAAGCCAAACTTCCCGTGTTCCATAACATACACCGACTCAAACTCGGCGGCGACCCAATCCATGTCATGGGTGATGGTCACAACTTGGTGGCCCGAATCAGCCAACTGATGGAAAATTGCGGTCAACTTGCGCCGGCTTTCCCAATCAAGCGACATCATCGGCTCATCAAATAAATAAATCGCCGGATCCACTGCCAAAACTGTGGCAACGCTCAACAGCTTGCGTTCCGACAATGACAGGTCATATGGACTTTCAGCTGTTTTATCATCCAAGCCAACTCTTTTTAGAGCCGCTAAAGCCCGCCTCGTAATCGTGTCGTGGTCATCCATGACCTGCGCGACACTCCACTCCACCTCTCGTTGAACGGTCGGGTTGAAAAGCTGATCGTCAGGATTCTGAAAAGTAATCCCAACCTTCAGTAACTTTTCGACTGGTTTAAGATCATTAAAATTTTCTCCATCGATCTTAATCACACCGGTTTGTGGTGTCAGCAAGCCCGTCAACAATTTGAAGAGCGTTGATTTGCCGGCACCATTTTGGCCGACAATCGCCACCATCGGATCGGCGAAGAGTTTGTCTTCAACATCCAAGCTAAAGGACCGTTCCGGATAAGTGAACGTCAGGTGGCTCAGTTCAATTGTGGACATAACAAACCTCCTTCAGTTCAGCGTCATTCACCGGATACCGGCCATCAGCCAAGTGCCAATCCATTTTTTGAGCAAGTTGCTGGATTGTCGGGGCTGGAATCTGCCAGTCAGCTGCCAAATGATTAAACACCTCACCCGGCCTGCCCTGGGCTACCATTTGACCCTCGTGCAGCACCCACACAACGTCGGCGACTTCGCACAAATCGTCAATTTCACTGGTGACAATGAAGACAGTCGTCTCTTTGACTTGGGCCAGCCATTGGAAAAATTGTCGGCGGCCAAGGGGATCCATCTGACTGGTCGGATCATCCATAATCAAAACAGCCGGGTTAGTCGCAATCGCCGTGGCAATTGCCAACCGCTGGATCTGACCACCGGAAAGGCTCTCAGGACGCAAATTCAGCTGTTCAATCAGCCCCATTTGCGTGGCAACTTCTTCAACCCGTTTTTGAATCAGTCCTTCAGCCATTCCCTGATTAATCAAGTCAAAGGCAATTTCATCGGCAACCGTGTCTGCCAACCCGCTTAGTTGGCCAGCTGGATTTTGCAGTACAACTCCATTCATGGCATTATAAACGGGCCAATTGTCGGACACTCGCTGGCCAAACATGTGCCAGTCGCCCTCAATCTCAGCAAACACCATTTTGGGAATGATCCCTGCCAGCACACGGCACAATGTCGATTTGCCGGAGTGGCTATTCCCGATAATCCCAACCACCTGGCCGGTATGAACCTCCGCGTTAATCTGACGCAGTTGTGGTCGCTCAGTACCCGGATAACGGGTGGTCAAATTTTCAATTACAATCCGTTTATCTTCGTCCATATCTTCCACCCAATCAATAAAATTGCCAATCCAGTCAGACCAATGTGCAGCGTCCGCGACAGGCGATACACGCGCTGGGAGGTTCTGACAGTCCGGTTGAGATTATCAAAACCTCTCAGTTGGAGAGAAATCGACCGTGCCATCGATTGATCCAAGGTCTTAATCACCAATGGAATTAGAACCGGCAGGACTGACTTTAATTTCTGAATCAACGTTTTTTGCGGATTGGTTCCGCGAACTTTTTGTGCCTGCTGGATTTTCCGCATATTGCGCATCATTTCCGGCAAAATATAACAGACCGACATCAGAACGTAGACGGTTTTATAAGACAATCCGGACAGTTCCAAATAGGCCGCGTTTTCTGAAATACTCGTGGTCACCATAAAAAAGCCACTGGTCAAAATAATCACCAATACTCGACAACCCAGAGTGGTGGCGTAAATCAGGCCTTCTTTGTAGAACGATACCCCAAGCACAGAAAACAGCACAGTTTGATTCCGACTGTAAAATAACCCTTGGATGATCAGCATAGTGCAAATCAGAAACAGGCTGAATCCTAGCGCCTTAAAGGTGGTAGAACTCAATTTGGAAAATAACAATAGCAGTGTTGCGACAAGAATTAATCCGACCTGAAGCAATAAATTCATACTGGCAAAGCTCAACAACGTCATGTCCAAGATGAACAAGAGCTTAGTAATCGGATCGATCACCTGGTACCACTTGAGCTTGACCCGTGGCGCTCCAGAAATCAATGTTTGATCAGTCATCATTTATCACCGCTAAAGAAGTGCACCATCCGCTTCGGCAGCTGACGATAGATGAAGAATGCCAGGTAGGCCACGCAGACTTTATCCAAAATATCCAAGACAAACTCATCGGTAAATGAGGCCAGCCACACTGGTGCATGATTGGCGACCATTACCGCAAACAATGAGTCACCCCAAGCGATACCGGTCTGACCACCCCAAAAGATGACGTTGAGTGGCGTTGAAATGACAGCTGAAACGATGGCAATAATAATAGCAGAAACAAATACTCGTCGCGCTGACGAGAACCACCCATTGGCGTGCAAAACTCCGACAGCAATCCCAATTCCGATGCTGGTAATCGCATACACGGTTGAAATTGGCGATAAGGTCAGCCCATAGATCACGTTGTTGATGAAACCACTGATGGCACCGGCAACCGGCCCAGCCAACATGCTGGCAAGAAAGGTTCCCAAAGACCCCAGCCAAACGGGCAACTTTAACCCCTCCGCCAAGGCTTTGGCAACATAGTTAATCCCCACGGCAGCGGGAATCAAAGTCATGGTGGCAGCACTTAACTTAAATTTCCACATACTGGTACGATGAATCGGTTCTGTTTTCATAATCTTCTCCTTTTGTTTTTAAAGAGCCGTGTCTGTTTAGACTTTCGGACGCAACGCTCTGTAGATTTTTGATTTGAACCGCTTCACCTTTCACAGATCCCTTAGTCGACATCAGGGTTTCTCTTGAAAAGGATTGTTCAACAGTTCACAACTAATCATACGCCTATTTCATCAGAAGTCAAGAATTTTCTGAAGTTTTCTTGAAAACGTTCGGGAATTGAAAAATAGAGCGAGCGCCCATGAGAACGATCACTAAACAATTATAAGAGGCCACTATAAAAAACAAACACCATCTCTGGTGTTTGTTTCATTTTATAAAGGAAGCACTAGCTTATTTTTTCTTTTTCTTCAAAATATAAGCTGCAATGCTTGCTAAGACAAAGGCTAAAACTAGGCTAATAATAGAGATGGTCGTACCTGTATTTGGTAAGAATCCTAAGATCTTGCCTGGTTTCTTCGGCTCTGGTTGACTTGGTTTTTTAGGTTCAGGTTGACCCGGTTTCTTTGGTTCAGATGAACTTGGAGGAGTTGGTTGTTTTGGAGTTTCTTTTGGAACATGCTTGTTGGTAATCACAACATTTCCTTTACCATCCTCGTCGTTACGAGCTTCATAGCCCTTTGGAACACTGACTTCTCTCACTGTATAAGTGATGGTGTTTCCATTTGCTTTTTCATCTAAATCTGCAAAGGTATGGGTCCACTTGTTTTCAGCTGACAATTCTACTTCTTGACCGACTTTTTGATCATTGGCATAGAGTTGAACGTGAATACTCTTCGGACGAAGTCCATCCTTGTCATTTTCATCATCCCACTTCTTAGTGACCGTGACGCTTGTTTTACCAGGTGCATGGGTATTGGTAATGGTATAAGCAGCCTGATCGATCGCAGTTGTATAATCAGCTACCTTCTCTTCTTGGAGGGTATAGACGATTTCTTTTCCATCCTTGAATTTTGGTAGACCTGTGAAGCTTTCTTTCCAATCTGTCGCATTGGTGAGTTCTTTTTGAGCAACTTTTTCACCATTGGCAAGAAGATTCACCACGATACTTGCTGGACGAAGACCATCTTGATTGTCTTGGTCATTCCAGATCTTAGTCACTGGAATATCGATTACTTCTGGCGTATGGGTATTGGTCAAGATCGTGTGAGCAGCATCAGAGGTATCAGCAGTGACTTGGTAGCCTTCAGGAACAGAGACTTCTTCCACACGGTAGCTGATAGCTTGACCATCTTTCTTTTCAGCTAATTTGCTAAAGGTATGAGTCCACTGATTGTCCGCTGACAACTCCACTGGATCTCCTACTTTTTCATCACCAGCATAGAGTTGAACCTTGATCGATTTTGGACGAAGACCATCTTGGTCATTGGCATCTTCCCATTTCTTCGTGACTTTCATCTCTGTCAAAGCCGGTTCATGCGTATTGGTCAAGACAACATTGGCCTTGTCCTTATCATTTACCGTTACTTTGTAACCATCTGGGACCGTTACTTCTTTGACGGTATAAGTAATGGCTTTTCCAGCTGCCTTGGCATCAAGGTTTTCAAATGCACCTTTCCAGTCATTCGCAGCTGAAAGTTCTACCACTTGATCCGTCGCAAGACCATCTTTGTACAATTGAACTTGAATGCTGGCTGGACGAAGGCCATCTTGGTTGTCTCCATCTTCCCACTTCTTGCTCACTTCTACTTTGGTCTTTTCTGGTTCGTGCGTATTGGTCACGACTACTTGACCTGGATTCGTTGCTTCGACGGCTTGTGTGTAGCCTTCTGGGACATCGATTTCTTTCACCGTATAGTTGATGACTTGGCCAGCTTTCTTCTCATCTAGGTTTGAGAAGGTATGGGTCCATTGATTATCTGCTGACAATTCAACAGCCTTACCAACCTTTTGATCGCCAGCATAGAGTTGAACCTTGATGGATTTTGGACGAAGGCCATCTTGGTCATTGGCATCCTTCCAGTTTTTCGTAACAGTGAGGCTCGTTTTACCTGGTTTGTAAGTATTGGTAATCGTTGTTCCATCAATCTTAGTGGTGTAATTGTCCACTTTGTCTTCTGTCACTGTGTAGACAACTTTTTGACCATCTTTATAGACTGGTAGGTCTGTGAAGGTATGAGTCCATTCATCTCCTTCACCAGTCAGATCAAGAGCTTGCACCTCTGTTCCATTTGCCAAGAGGTGAACTTTGATGGTCGTTGGACGAAGACCATCTTGGTTTTGTCCATCATCCCAGACTTTCTTGACTGTAACCGTCGTTGTCTCAGGAATGCGCTTGTTGGTGATGGTGGCTTTTCCATCTGTGAAGCTAGCTTCTTCTGTATCGACTGTATAATGAGTCGGTACTTTCACTTCTTTGACAGTGTAGGTAATGAGCTTGCCATCACTGTCTTTATCCGGAAGATTCGTAAAGTGGGCTTTCCAGTCTGTTGCAGCTGAAACAGCAACTGGTTTCCCTTGAGCTTTGCCATTCTTATAGAGTTGGAATTCCACACTTGCTGGGCGAAGCCCTTCTTGGTTGTCTTGGTCATCCCAAACTTTTGAAGCTTCAAGATCCAGATACTTGATATCTACTTCATTAGCGATCTCAACTGGAACTGCTTTGGAACCGACCGCTTGTCCATCCACTGTGACATGATAGATTTGTTTGTCTGCATCATAAGCAACAACTACTGCATGTTCAGTTTCATCCAACTTATAGTTTGCAGGGGCTTTGGTTTCTTTGAGTGTATAGGTTCCTTCTGTTAAGGTGTTAAAGGAAAGTTCTCCATTTTTATCAGAACTTGCCGTCGCAACAACCGCACCATTCGCATCTGTTAAAGTAAATTCAGCACCTTCAAGGACTTTCTTAGGATCATCCTTGTCCACCTTCTTGACGTGGAAAACAGCCGAGAAGATTTGTGCAGTTACGGTATTAGACTCACGATTTCCTTCATGACCTTTCGCCTTGTAACCAAACTGGTTATGGGCTTGAACAAGACCAGAACGACCGCCGTTATCTTCATTATCTTTGGTGCGTTTTTGCATCAAGGCCTTGACTTCATCGGTCAATTCACTTGGATTCACGACTGGGACACCAAAGCTTGCTTCTCCACGCGCAGGAATTGTAGTAGCAGCATTTGCAACTAACTTGATTCCTGTTACTTGACTGTAATCAGCCACAGCTGTCGTCCAGATATCCTTGTCAGCAGCTTGCGCCATGGTATCTGTCGTAACGCCTGTATCAGTTGTATAGTAGACCGTCCATCCTTCTGGAGCTGTCACTGGTCCACGAAGGATGACCGTGTATTCTGTCATCCGACCAGATCCGTCTAGTGTGTTAACGTCTTTTACTTTTGGTAGGACATCATAGACGACTCCGTCTTCTACTGCCTTATCCGTATTATTTTTAATGGTGAGTTTGTAGTTAAAGGTTTCACCTGGTTTGAAGGTACGTGTCACAATCGAAGCGTCTGACAGGTCATCATTTTTAGCGATATATTTGCGTGCATAGATTCCTTCAGCCGCAACAATCGTATAGTTTGATTGAGCATATGGGATTTTATCCGTTGTTGAACCATTTCCATTCAGATCGTAAACGTCTTCCGTGACCCGATCAGGGTTGGCATTTTCAAGATCGTGGATCCCGTTTCCAGCGACATATACTTTATTTGTGAAGGTACCACCATCATCTTTCCCTTTCAGATCAGCCACAATAAACGGTAGACGCACGCGGTTAAGATCTTTCAGAGAAGCCTTAATAAACTCTTTTTGGTCCAAATGCATGATGAGAGCTGTCCGTCCAGAGTTGTGATAGTTTTCAATGACATCGTAACTCTTTAAGAATTTCATACCTTTTTCATTAGAGGCAAGGTTTCTCTCAAAATCTTTATAGTCGACTTTAAGGGTATTTGGATCATACAGATCAATGATTCGCAGGTCTCCATAATCCTTATCAGGATCCAAGACCACTTTCGTTGCCATCAAACCAAAACGAATATTTTGTCCATCAGTATAACGAACATTATTATAATCCGTCGTTTTTGAAATCTCAAAGCTTTCCTTCAAAGGAATCAGCTTAAAGGTCCAATTTGATGTTTGGTCTTTTGCAACATTTGATTGTGTTTGATAAGTGACACGACCCGTATTCTTGAATTCATTCTTGGTCGCATCATTTTCATCGTAACGAGTCTTTTCTGGATCTTTGAAGCTTGTATAGGTATTGAGGCGAATTCCTTGACCAGATTGAAGGACAAAGTCATCCTTCATTTCCATCCGCCAACCGACAACTGTTCCATACTTGGTTAAATCGATCAAGCCATTGCCGTCTTTATCAGTTTCTGGCTGAATTTTTTTTTACTACCATCGTCCAAAGTAAGGATCAAGCGTTTCACATATTTGCTAACAAACTCGCCATTTCCATAATTCCCTTGCATGAGACGAGCGTAATCAATTTTGGTAAATTTTAACCGAGAGTCCACTGTCTCATCATAGAAAACAAAATTCTTTTGTGGTGAAGGAGTTTTGTTATCAAAAGCGATGATCCACTTATAGTTTGCTGCTTTATATTCAGTTGAATCATAGACATCACCATCTGCTTTTTTGGCAAAACTTCCAGCCCCTTCCAGGTCACGAGAAGTCAAGCGGAAAATGAGAGAATCTTCAGCTGTAATATCTGGTTCTCCCTCTCCACGGTTAGCAGGGATCCCAACAACACTACCTGCATTTGTCAAATCCTTACTGAGAACATCCTTCAGCGTTTGATCCTTCTCTAATACCAAATCCGGGAATTTCAAGTAGAGGTAACTTGAATTCTTGATTTGAGTCATCAGATCTATGTGATACGTTGCTGGATTATCATTTGCTACGGCTGTAAATGTCTTCGAAACCGTTCCATCTCCATTGTCTACCCAACCTTCAGACTTAGCTGTATCTAGAACTGCTGTCCGGGTATTGCCATTTTTATCTGTATAGGTTGGTAACTTATCGGTGATGGTTGCTGACTCCAATTGACGGTATTGACCTTCATACTGTCCTTGCATTCCCTCCAATTGAAATGCAAATGGGACAGATGATGGCGTTTCAATATAATTTTTCCCGTCAGCCCCTTTGACCACTCCAGGCATGGCTTCCGCATAGTCCTTGGACATGGCTTCATTCAAGTTTTGGTTGATATACTTGGTCAAACGGTAGTCATTGTACTTGGGTTTCCAAATGATATCATTGAGCTTCGTTTCTTGCCCATTGATATTCAATGTTCCTGTAATATCCAATGAATAATTTGTTGGTGCATAACCAAGCTTAAATTTTCCAATAAAAGGCAGAGTTAAGACTTCTGACTTTTGATAGTTGTTAAATCGGAGAGTAACTTGGTAATCATCACCAACTTTTGTAACCGTCGGTTTATCGTGTGCTGAGGCACTATTGAAGTCAGGAATACTAACTTCTCGTAGGTACTTCCCAGGAATATTTAAGGTGACCGTTACCTCATTAATATCCGTTGTCAAATTCTTAGGGGTGATCTGGATATAACCAGACATGGTATCCCCTGTATAATAGGACATTCCACCTGGATGATCTTGTTTATCCCCATACATAAGGGTAACATCCAAGGCCCCATTATCCCCGACTGCTAGCTCATTGGCAAAAGCCGTGATAGCCCCTTGACCAAGCTGACCTAGCATCATGAAAATTGTTAAAATGGCAAAACCTTTTTTCAAAAAGTCTTTCCATAATGAACGAAGCTTTTTCATGTCTTATCTCCTTTACTTTTGTTAGCCTTCCAAAAGGCCCGCCCTTTAATTTTATCACTTATTTTTTAAAATATCCTTTGCTATTCAAATTAAATCATCACTATTCAATAATATAGACATTATTTACAATGATGTCTATATTATAAATCACTATCTGGTACTGATTTCCCCTTTCTTCTATCCAAGGGCAAGAAAATAAAACATTTATAAACAAGGAGGAGCAGTCTGCCAATTCTTATTCTTCCTTGATTTTCTTCATACAAAAAAACTCAAACACATCTGCTTGAGTTTTGTACACCCTACTATTGGTTGGTTATTTTATCTAACTCTTCACCATTTGAAGGAACCCTTTGTTTTTCCTTCTATCTCGCACCCATAGCATGGCCACTCCAAAGAGATGACTGCCAAACAAGGCAGTCACAAAAATCAGCTTGCCCCTGTCTGGATAAGAGAGAGGGAGGCTGCTAAAGCCATAGCGAGCCCACTCGATAAAGATCGGATGCGAAAAGTAAAGAGCTATACTCATTTGCTTTAAATACTGTAAATCATAGCTTTTCAAAAAGGACGATCGCAGGCAGGCATTGACCAAATAAACGGTCACAAAAGGAAGAAGAAAGAAAAAGTTCTTATCAATTCCTTCGTGTTGAAAAATGATGATGCCTTCGAGGCAGAGCAAACCAAAGGCAAGTGCTAGCTTTTGCCAACGGTGAATTCTAAAAGTTTGTGCATGAAAATGGTCATACAGATAATAACCCATATAGATAAAAATGGGCGTGTAAAAGAGACCATTTCGCGCTGTAAAAAATAAATTGCTGTAGAGCTGGTAACCCTTAAGAAGACTTGTGGTGTCCAGATAAGCCGAATAGGTCTCGATCAAGCCCCAGCAGTAAAGAAGAAAAGTGATCACCCCCGTCCAAACCATACCTAGGCGTTTGACCAATTGATTGACCAAAAACAAGCCCAGTAAAAAAGCAGGAATATACCAGAGTTGGTAGCACATTCCCAAGTAGACCAGAGCAATCAAGATTCCTGCTGGAAAGAGATAAACAGGAAGGAGAAAAAGAGCCAGGCATAAGGGAGGTAAACGAAACTCCAAAACAAATAGGTTTTTACGATTTTAACCAGATAGGCCTTCATTTTCTGAGAATTCCCTAGGGATTATTTGAGGAAAAAGCTGGCACAGACGATAAAAAATGGAACCGCTAGCCGGCCGAGCATACTCTTGAGACCAAAATGCAGTGGCTCATAGGAGGTCAAGCGACCACTATGCACCAAAATCACTGCAATCGCAAAGAGGTATTGAAAAAAGCTGATACTAGAGGTGTTATAGAGGGGATTCTTTTGCATGGTCCTACTCCTTGCCCAAAGCAGTTTCTATGGTTATTTTAGCATGAAAGGGAAGGCCAATCAAGGAATCTTGCATCCTTATCTACCTTTTTTCCTCTATTTTTGATATACTCAAAGCATGCATAAACAAACGATTATTGATTTTAAAGAGCTTGGTTTGCGCTACCTTTTCACCAAGTCCATAAAGGAATTAAAAACTAGAAACCTCGACCAGGTAGAGGATCTTCTTAGAGAAGTCGAAGCCTACCAGGAGCAAGGCTTTTATGCGGTTGGCTATGTCAGCTATGAGGCTGCTCCTGCTTTTGAGAAGAAGTTTGCTGTCCATCCAGCACCTCTTATGGGAGAGTATCTCCTCTATTTTACTATCCACGAGGAGGTCGAAACCCTTCCTTTCCCAGAGCACTATGAAGCTGTGGATCTTCCAGCCAATTGGAAGGAAGAGGTAGAGGCACCTGCTTATCAAGAAGCCATCGAGACCATCCATCACCATATCCGCCAGGGAGATACCTACCAGGTCAACTACACTGTCCAGCTTTCTCAAGAGCTAAAAGCAGATCCTTTGGCTATATACAATCGCTTGGTGGTAGAGCAGAAAGCCCATTACAATGCCTTCATCCAGCACGATGATGTCTCCATCCTCTCCATCAGTCCTGAGCTCTTTTTTGAGCAAGACGACCGGCTACTGACCACGCGCCCCATGAAAGGAACGACGCACCGTGGTCTCACCAACCAAGAGGATCTTCAAGAGGCTGCTTGGCTAGAAGCCGACCCGAAAAATCGAGCAGAAAACATGATGATCGTCGACCTCCTCCGCAATGACATGAACCGGATTTCGGAGATTGGAAGTGAGCATGTGACCCATCTCTGCCAAGTCGAGCAATACTCCACTGTTTGGCAGATGACCTCGACCATTGAAAGTCGCTTACGAGCTGAAATCGACCTGATCCAAACCTTCCGAGCTCTCTTTCCTTGTGGCTCGATTACAGGAGCACCGAAGATCTCCACTATGGAAATCATCCAAAAGACGGAGAAGTCTCCTCGAGGTGTCTACTGTGGAACGATCGGCATCCTTCTTCCAAAAGGGAAACGGATTTTTAATGTAGCCATCCGGACCCTTCAAATGCAGGGGAATCAAGCCATCTATGGCGTGGGAGGAGGCATCACTTGGGACAGCAAATGGGAAGGTGAATACCAGGAAACCAAGCAAAAATCAGCTGTCCTTTACCGGCAAGAGCCTCACTTTGAGCTCCTGACGACCGGCCGCATCCACCAAGGAGAGTTGACTTTCTTAGACAAACATGTAACACGCTTGAGAGAAGCTAGTCGCTACTTTGCCTATCCTTATGATGAACCCAAACTCCTGAAAGAACTTCAAGAAGAGCTTGCTCATTTGGAATCCAACCTTGACTATCGTTGTCGGATCGCCTTGCAAAAAAACGGGACCTTTCACCTAGTAATCACGGAGCTGACAGACTTGCCCGCTAGCTATCTACAGGCCCAACTGACCGAGCAAAAGCTTGATTTAGCGACGCCATTTACTTATTTCAAAACGAGTCAGAGAGACCATCTCAGCCAGTCAGATCACGAGCAAATTTTCCATCTGCCAGATGGAAGCTTGCTAGAGACGACGATTGGCAATCTGGTGCTGGAGATAGAGGGACAACTCTATACCCCACCAGCTCACCTCCCCTTACTCGATGGCATTTATCGGCGCCATCTTCTTGAGACCCATCAGGTTGAAGAAAAACTCTTAACTCTGAACGATTTAATAGACGCCGATCGTATTTATGCCTGCAATGCTCTTCGTGGTCTCTACGAACTCGATTTTCAAAGAAAGGATTCCTGATGAAACTAATTTTTTTACATGGACTAGGGCAAGATGTCCTCTCTTGGCAAGGAGTCCAATTTGCACTTTCACCCTTGCACTCCAAAACTTTTGATATTTTCTCCCATCCAAAAGAAAGCTATCAGGAAGTTAAAGAAAGGTTGATGGAGCGCCTTCAGCAAGAAAGCGAACCCTTTATTCTGGTAGGACTCTCACTAGGTGGCGTGCTCGCTCTGGATCTCTCCAGACAAGACTTCCCGCAACTCAAGGGCTTGGTCCTTGTAGGAACACAATACAAACTCAACACCAATCCCCTCTATCGGCTCCAGATTCTCCTTTTTCGTCTGCTTCCCAAGCATGTCTTTGAAAAACAAGATGCCAATAAACAACAGATGCTTCAAATCTTAACCGAATTAAAAGGGCTCAATTTAACCGATACCGTTAAAGTTTGCCCTCTTCCTAGCTTGGTGATTTGTGGTAGCAAAGATTGGGCCAATCAATCTTCTTCTAAAAAATTGGCCAAGCTCCTGCCAAAAGGCCGCTATCAAGAAATCGCAGACGGAGGTCATCTACTCAATACCGAGAAACCCTATGAACTCGCGCAAGCCATCAAAGAGTTTGTCGCTGGATTTTAAAATGAAGAGGCTGGGACAAAAGTCCTAGCCTCTCAATTATTTTTGGATTGTCGAGCAAGACGCAGTGGTTGAGTGGGCTCTACTACGCTGATTTCATCAGCTTTTACAGCCCTACTCAACTGTGCGGAGGTGGGACGACGAAATCGAATTCTAACGAATTACCGATTTCTGTCCCTCTCTCTTTTTTAGAAATATTTGAGAATTGCTTGATAGTTATTTGAAAAGCAAGCTGTATACTAAGAGTGTAAAGAAAACAACTAGTCATTTGGACGAAGGAGAAAACCATGGAAAAAGTATTAGAAATTTCCCATTTGAGCAAAAAATTCGGTCAACAATACGCCTTAAATGATGTGAATCTCACCATTCGCAAAGGCGACGTCTACGGCCTCATCGGTAAAAATGGCGCAGGAAAAACCACCCTCATCAAGGTCATCACCCAACTAATTCAGGAAACTGACGGAAGCGTCTCTCTCTTTTCTTCTACAAATCGCTCCCAGTGGACGCAAGCCCTAAAACGGGTTGGTTCCGTCATTGAGAGTCCTGTGGCCCATAAGCATATGACCGCTTATCAAAACCTGGTCTATTATTGCAAAGCTCGCCATATCCCCAACCCTGATCAGGTCATCAAAGAAACCTTGAACTATGTCGGCCTGAATAATACGGGTAAGAAGAAATTCCGCGATTTTTCACTCGGGATGAAACAACGGTTGGGAATTGCGATTGCGCTCATTGCCAAGCCCGACTTCCTCATTTTGGACGAACCCATCAATGGTCTCGATCCTGTCGGAATCAAGGAATTCCGTCAGATGATCAAGCGCCTCAACGATGAACTCGGCATGACCATCCTCATTTCCAGTCACATCCTGTCCGAACTTTATCTGGTTGCCAATCGTTTTGGTATTGTCGACCAAGGACGCCTGATTAAAGAAATTAGCAAGGCTGAATTCGAAGAACAAGGAGAAGATTACATCATCCTCAAGACTAGCCAGCTAGCCCTTGCCAGTCAACTGATCCAGGATCAACTCCATCACCGTATCAAAGTCATCGATAAGGATGGAGAAATCCATATCTTTGGACAGACTCACGATATTAAAGTCATTGTCAAAGCGCTCGTTCAAGCAGATATTGACGTGGATGAAATCTACTATGCCCGCCAAGATCTGGAAAAATTCTTTACGGACTTGGTAGACTAGTCAACCCACCGTCTTGCATTACTTATCCCACATATTTCATTTAGGAGATTTATCATGTTGCATACCATTCAAGCAGATTTTTACAGACTTTTTCGCTCTAAAGGTTTTTGGATTACAGAAGCCATTCTCGTTCTCAACATCCTGTCTGGAGTCATCTTTGGAGCTACCGGCCACGTCGGCGTCAATACGGAATCCAAATTACCCCAAGCAACCAAAGTTTGGACGGGCTTTAAAGCCTTGACCAACTACTCTTCCAGCATCAGTGTGACTATCCTCTTTACCATTATTGTCATCACCTTGGTTCTAGGAACAGACTTAACGCAAAACTTATACAAGAATAATCTGGCCTATGGGGTTTCGCGCACCAGCTACTACTTTGCCAAAAGCGCCGTTGTCCTGACCATTGCCCTCTTCCAATTTCTCGTTTCTTATGGTCTCGTCTTCTTGATTGCGACCCTCTACAATGGACTTGGCACCATGCCTGAGCACTTCTTGGCTCATTTTGGACTGACCGTGCTGATTCAGTTCCTTTCCACCCTGGCTTGGGTCAGCATCATTTCCTTCCTTCTTTACGCTAGCCAATCCATCACCTTGGCCTTCGTTGGCTACTTCATTGGGAATATCCTCTTAAGCCTTCCTGCGCTCTTCTTTAAAGATATTGACATTCTCCACTATCTAAACTTGGAGTTTCAATATTCCATGGTCCAAAGTACGACAGCAACGAACAACACTCTCTCGATTGCCCTTGGATTCATCCTTGTTTTCGGATTCTTGGGACTGGCTACTTTTAAACACAAAGATTTATAACAAAAATGCTTGAGCGGTGCTCAAGCATTTTTTCTTAGTGTAATGGTCAAAACAAACCAGTCTGCTTCCGTCGCCAGTTGCAAGTCGCCGCCTAAGATCTCTACAAAATTTTGAATAATGTAGAGACCCAAGCCAGAAGACTCTTCTGTGTCCGACAGATTTTCCGAATAGAATCGACTAGCCAGTTGGTCTAAATGTTGGATCGGTTGTTGCACAATATTGCGCAGCTCTACCCGAATCGTGTCCGCGTCCGACATCAAGGTCAAACGCGCCTGCTCCTTTCCATGTTTGAGGACATTGCTGAGCATATTTTGCAAGAGGCGCTCCCAAAGCTCAGGATCGGTCGCATAATGAAGATGCTCTTCTAGCTCCACCTCGAAGGCAATCCCCGCTTCGGACAAGCTGTCATAATACTGGAACAACTGCTGGGTCAGGACTTGGCTGAGATTGACGTCTGTAAGCCGAGGCTGAATAGCTCCCTCCATCAAGCGTCTGTATTCCAAGAGAGATTCCAAGCGTTTTGAGACGACTTGAAGATTGGAAGCAATTTTCTTCAGCTTTTCCTCTTCCTGCGTCCCACCTTTGATGATTTGTTGGGTATAGCCCGACGCAATGGTCAAAGGCGTCCGGATATCGTGAGCAATATTACTGATGGCCATATCCAAGGTCTTCTTTTCTTGAAGGGCAATCCGATTGGTCCGCTCAATCTGATCAAAGAGATCACTGACCTGCTTGGTCAAGGCGACCAATTCTTTTTTTGAGACCTGGGAGGTCAGCCGTACCCCACTCCCGCTTTGGAGCTTCTTTTGAATCTGCTCCTGCAAATCTGTGAGAGCAGAGAGTAGGCGAAGGTAGCCCAGTCCCAAGAGAAGGACAAGGACGACAAGAATTAGAACTAGAACCCACATTACTTGTCTCCTTTCAAGCGAACACCCAAGCCCCAGACCGTTTCAATATAGTCCTCATCTGGGTCAAGCTGGGCAATTTTCTTTCGAAGATTGCTCAATTGGGCATTGAGGGTATTGTCACCAGGTAGATAGACTTCTTCCCAGACCGCTTCATACAATTCTTCCTTGGTAAAAATCTTCTTTGGATGAACCAGCAAGGTCTCAAAAATTTGAAATTCTTTTTTGCCCAATCGAAGCGTCTGTGCGCCAGACTCCAGTTCAAAGGTTTCTGGATTCAGAACCAGATTTTTAAAGGAGAGCTTTTGCGACGCTTGAGCTTTCTTTGCTGGTGAGACGTGATTTCGCAACTGCACCGTCACTCGAGCTGCTACTTCGTCCAGATTAAAGGGCTTGACAATATAATCATTGGCACCTGCAAGGAGGTACTGACTAATGAGGTGTTTGTCTCCAAGGGCCGTCATCATGATGACCGGCACCTGACTCTGCAAACGGATCTCCTCCAGGACCTGGTCCCCATTTTTCCCTGGAAGCATGATATCCAGAAGAACCAAATCAACGACTTCTTGCTGGAAGAGCCGCAGCCCTTCTGTACCTGAAAAAGCCTGAAGGACCTCATGATCTTCACTTAAGAGACTGTATAAAATTTCTTGGATATCATTATTATCCTCGATTAATAAAATCCGTGCCACTTGCCTCACTCCTTTTTCATTTAAACTCCAAATCATTTCTATTCCCCTAGCCTATCAAATAAAGGGACCTTCGTCAATGAAAATCTGATAAAATTCTATTGTCCCCAGGTAGATCTGCATGTTAGATCATCACAAGATGAACTTGACGATCCTTTCTTTCAAAGGGTATAATAGGACCAATGACACAATAGGGAGACTCATCTATGAAAAATAATGCTAAAACTAAAATCAGTCTTGTATCCATCCTTGTCATCCTGGGCGTTGCTGCAAGAATGTTGCGAGTCATCCACCGACACCAAATCAGGGAGCAAAACAAACAAACCATCCAAACGACTAAAAAGGTTGCAGAGTTTCAGAAAACACTAGACGAGGAAGAAACGAAGAAACGCAACGAAACCTTCAACAAGATTTATAATGAATCCCTTGTTCGGACAAAATTTGAGAACTGGAAAAAAGTCGATGAACTCCATGGTTTGGGACAAAGAACTGGGCAATTTTATATCTATAACTTTGAAAAAAAAGAAGAGATTCTCTTAGAGAATACTGATCAAGCATTTGTTCTACCTATTCGAGACAAGAGTGACAACGTCACATTTCAGGCTATCTTTGCCCACAAGGACGGTCAGTGGCACATCATGAAGCCAGACGGAAGTTCACAGTTGCAACTAGGAGCAGCCAACATTTCCGCTGAATCTAAGTTTGTCATCGAGAACAACGTCTTAGATTACGACCAGTAAATCCGTAACGACTTAGCTAAACTACATACAAAAAGCTTAGGACCCCAGCTTGTGAGTGGGATTCTAAGCTTTTTCGTTTATAGGAGAGAGTTGGCGAGCAAGTACCGAAAACTTTTATTTAACAGAAGCCCCATTGGTCGCAATGACTTCTTTGTACCAATAGAAGGATTTCTTACGTGAGCGGGCCAAGCTTCCCTTGCCTTCGTTGTCCCGGTCGACATAGATAAAACCGTAGCGTTTCTTCATTTCTCCAGTCCCAGCAGAGACCAGGTCAATACATCCCCAAGTTGTATAGCCCCAGAGGACAACGCCATCTTCGTTGATGGCCTCCCGCATGGCCTTGATGTGGGCAGCCAGGTAATCAATCCGGTAGTCATCCTCAATCTCCCCGGCTTCATTTGGGGTATCAACGGCGCCTAGTCCATTTTCTACAATAAACATGGGTTTTTGATAACGATCCCAGATGGTGTTCAGCGTAATGCGGATCCCAAGAGGGTCAATCTGCCAACCCCATTCTGAGCTTTCTAGGTAGGGGTTCTTCAGAGAAGCAAAGATATTGCCCGCTGTTTTCTCCCTTTCAGCTGGATCCCCTGAAGCGACCCGACTGGCATAGTAGGAGAAGGAAATAAAGTCCACTGTATGATCTTTCAACAATTGAAGGTCCTGCTCCGTCATCTCAACCGTAATTCCCTGACGCTCCCACTCTTTCTTAGCATAGTTAGGGTATTCCCCACGCGCTTGCACATCGATAAAGAAATAGTTCTTGCGGTCTTCTTCTAGACCAGCCCAGACATCTCGCGGAGCACAAGTATGCGGGTAATTTTGCCCTGCTGCCAGCATACAGCCGACCTTATTGTTAGGGTCAATCTCATGGGCTAGCTTGGTAGCAATGGCTGAAGCGACCAACTCATGGTGAGCTGCCTGGTATTTGACTTGCTCCTCATTCTCCCCTTTTTCAAAGCAGAGACCCGCTCCCATAAAAGGCGCATGAAGGATCATATTGATCTCATTAAAGGTTAGCCAGTAGTTGACTAAGCCCTTGTAGCGAGTGAAGAGGGTCCGGCAGAGACGTTCATAACATTCCAACATCTTGCGACTGCGCCAACCTCCGTACTCAGTAATCAAATGCATGGGACAGTCAAAGTGGGTAATGGTCACCAAGGGTTCAATGCCATACTTATGGCACTCCTTAAAGAGGTCTTCATAGAACTGTAGACCCGCTTCGTTTGGCTCCAATTCATCCCCTTTCGGGAAGATCCGAGACCAGGCAATGGACAAGCGATAGGTTTTAAAGCCCATTTCCCCAAAGAGAGCAATGTCTTCCTTGTAGCGATGGTACATATCAATACCTTCTTTAGCTGGGTAAAAATAGCCCTCTTCAAAGTCGAACATCTTTTTCTGACCTGTAATAATGGCGTGACGATCAGGCCCAATCGGCACCACATCTACATTAGCCAAGCCACGGCCATCTTCATTATAAGCTCCCTCACACTGGTTAGCAGCCGTCGCCCCACCCCAAAGAAAACCATCTGGAAATTGAAGTTTGTCGGTCATCTCTCTACCTCACTTGATTTGATAGTTCTATTATACCCTTCTCTTTCCAAAAAATCCTACAAGATCCTATGAAAAACTAAACCTATTCTAAGGTTATTTCTGTTCACGTGCAACACAAAAAGGCCGGATGGCTCCGATCTTTTAAATAGTTCATTTTCTCAAATTCTGTTTTAAGAATAGCTAAGGTTGACGTTAAATGATCACGCGTCCTATTTCATACGATAAAAATCAATCACTAAACCAGCTGGGCCTTTAACTAGCAGGCTTTCGGTTTCCCAATCGGTTACAACTGGACCGTTTAAAACCTGGATACCAAGTTCTTTCAACCGTTGGTAGTTCTGGTCTACATCCTCAACCTCGATATGAAGAATGATTCCTGACTGAAAGTTTTCCAAAGGAACCAAATGATTTTGAGACAACATGAGACAGTGACTGCCAATCGTGAACTGAGCAAAACTGTCGTCAACATAATCGGCTTTTTTATCCAAAATACGCTCCAAGCTAGCACAAACTTGGGTAACATCTGAAACGATAATATCTAATTGATTTAAATTCATTTCTTATCCTCCACAAAAAGACCGGATTGCTCCGATCTTTTTAAGTTCTGCTCTAAGAAAATCAAAGAATAAACAAGGCATCGAACCGCAGACAGTACTGGAGTACGGCAAGGTGAAGATAACGCAGTTTACATTTGATTTTCCACGAGAGGAATTATTTGATTGCGCGTGATTGCAACCCTTCTTCTTCCAAGAAGAGGCGGAATGGTACAAGCTCTTCAGCTTCGTATTTTTCCTTGAAGGCTTTGATCGCTTCTTCTGAGTGTTGTTTTGGATCCAACTCAAGTACTTCTACTGGAAGTGGACGGTGTTGTGTGATGCGGGCATCGATCACAACAGTTTTACCTTCTTTGTTCAATTTAACAGCTTCTGCAACAACTGCATCGATATCTTCGATACGGTCAACTGTAAACCCTACAGCACCTTGCGCTTCAGCAATTTTCGCATAGTCGGCATTAGGGAAGTCACAACCAAACAAGTGTTTGTTTGTGTCTTCGTATTTGTCCTTGATGAAGGCATATTTACCATTTGAGAAGACAACGTTGATAACTGGAAGGTCGTATTGAACGTTTGTGATAACGTCTGGGTAGCACATGTTGAATGCACCGTCACCCATGATGTTCCATACTTGGCGATCTGGATTGTCTTTCTTAGCAGCGATACCACCAGGAAGGGCAATACCCATTGTCGCAAAGAGTGGAGATGTACGCCACATGTTCTTAGGTGTCATGTGAAGGTGACGAGTAGATGTTTGAGTAGTGTCACCTACGTCGATTGAGTAGATAGCGTCTTGATCAGCATGTTTGTTGATTGCATTGTAAACTTGATACAATTGCAATTCACCCTCAGTTTTACCTTCGAGTTTGTTCATGTAATCACGCCAGTTTTGGTTGTTCTTCACGTTTGCACGCCACCATGGAGTAGACTCAACTGGGTTTACTTTATCAAGGATAGCTTTAGATGCTTGACCTGCATCACCAAGGATAGAAGCGTCAAGAGCGTGACGTTTACCAAGTTTGTAAGGGTCGATATCCACTTGGATGAATTTTTCAGTGTTTTTGAATGCTTCGTATACTTCAGCAAATGGGAAGTTTGAACCAAGGAAAAGAACTGTGTCTGCTTCAAAGACCACTTCGTTAGCTGGCTTCCAACCAACACGGTAAGCAGAACCCGTCAAACCTTCGTAGTTCCATTCGAAAGCTTCGAAGTTTTTACCAGTTGTGATGATTGGTGCTTTGATTTTACGTGACAATTCAGTAATCACTTCACCAGCTTTAACACCACCATAACCAGCGTAGATTACTGGGCGTTCAGCATTGTTCAAGATTTCAACAGCTTTGTCGATTTCAACTTCGTTCAAAGCAGGAGCGATGAATGAACGCTCGTATGAACCTGATCCATAGTATGAGTTTTCGTCGATTTCTTGGAAACCAAAGTTTACTGGAATTTCAACGACAGCTGGACCTTTTTTAGAAACGGCAGCACGGCAAGCTTCGTCAATCACTTTTGGCAATTGCTCTGCGTAAGCTACACGTTTGTTGTAAACAGCGATACCGTTGTACATTGGGTTTTGGTTCAATTCTTGGAAGGCATCCATGTTCAATTCGTTAACTGGACGTGATCCAAGGATAGCAAGGAATGGAGTGTTATCCATCGCTGCATCGTAAACACCGTTGATCAAGTGAGTTGCACCAGGTCCACCTGAACCAACTGCAACCCCGATAGAGCCACCAAATTTAGCTTGCATAACCGCTGCAAGAGCACCTGTTTCTTCGTGGCGAACTTGCAAGAAACGGATATCTTTGTCTTCAGCCAAAGCGTCCATGAGTGAGCTAAGTGTTCCTGATGGGATCCCGTAGATGGTATCTACGCCCCATGTTTTCAATACGTTAAGCATTGCTGCAGATGCAGTAATTTTCCCTTGAGTCATTCTAACTCTCCTTTAAATCTATTTTGATCCTTTAAAAATGTAGCATAGCGCTTCTACTTCATCTTTGCGATCAGGTTTCGTTTTGAAAATGAGTTTTTTCTGACATTTCTCATGAAAACGATTTACAAAACGATTACAGTATTAATTTATCACAAAGAGATGCACATGTATAAGAATCTGCTCAGAGATGCTCAATCCCTATTACATAACAGATGCTGATTTTGAGAAAATTTCACAAACTATAGTAGAATAGGATATTTTATTATAATTTACATGCACCTCTAAGACTTGTAGCTGTAGGAAATCGAACAAAAAGTGATACAAAATTCTGTATCACTTTTTGTTCCCATTAATCAATTTTCGCAACATTGAGAAGCAGCGAGCTAGTCAAAACAGACAAAGAACTAAGGGCCATAGCAAGACCTGCTAGTTCTGGATTGAGGGTCAATCCCAGTCCTACAAAGACTCCAGCAGCAATTGGAATCCCAAGGATATTGTAGATAGAGGCCCAGAAGAGATTGAGTAAGATCCTGCGGAAGGTCTTTTGACTCATGTCAAAGGCGCGCACAACGCCAAGCAAATCATTTTGCGTGAGCACGATGCCACCGGACTCGATCGCAATATCCGTTCCAGATCCCATAGCGATCCCCACATCCGCGATCGAGAGAGCTGGAGCATCATTGATCCCATCTCCAACAAAGGCGACCTTGCTAGTTTCTTGCAGTTTTTGGATGGCGCTAGCTTTTTCTTGAGGAAGGACATCAGCAATGACGGTGTCAATTCCCACTTGCTTAGCAATAGCTTGGGCCACCCGTTCATTATCCCCCGTTAACATGACCGTTTTCAAGCCCCGTTCTTTGAGCTTTTTGATCGCTTCTTTTGAGCTGGCCTTCGGAGCATCTTGAATGGCAATCAAGCCAATCACTTGCCCATCCACAGACAAACTGATCACTGTTTTGGCCTGCTCTTGCAACTCTACCATCCGTTTTTCAAGCTCCGGATCCATCGCTGTCCCGTCATGAAGTTTGCCATTTCCCAAGGTCACCAACTGCTGGTCGATCTGACCTTGGACCCCTTTTCCTTCAATCGCTTGGAAGTTTTCCACAGGGGATAACACCAAACCTTTTTCTTCTGCTTGGGATAACACCGCTTGGGCTAGTGGATGTTCTGAAAAAGTTTCAAGACTAGCAGCCAGTGTCAAGACACGCGCTTCATCTCCTACAACATCGGTTACAAGTGGTTGGCCAATGGTAATAGTCCCTGTCTTATCAAACACAACGGTTTGAATCTTTTGCACTTCTTGAAGAACTGTTCCATTTTTAATCAGAACCCCCATCTTGGCACTACGGCCGGTTCCGACCATGAGGGCTGTTGGGGTTGCTAAACCAAGGGCACAAGGACAGGCAATAATGAGGACAGAGACTGCATAGAGCATGGCCTCTTGAAGCGACGCGCCCAGAAGCACGGACCAAACCCAGAAAGTCGCAATGGCCAAAATCGTCACCACTGGAACAAAGATACCTGAAATCTTATCCGTCAAATCTTGAATGGGAGCACGACTGGATTGGGCCATTTTGACAAAGTCCACAATTTGAGATAAGAGGGTCTCACTACCGACTTTTTCAGCCTTAAAGAGAATGGTCCCATTGCTGTTGATAGTGGAGCCGATAACTGCATCACCAACTGATTTTTCTACAGGCAAGCTTTCACCTGTCACCATCGACTCATCAATGGTCGTACTTCCTTCTACAATCGTCCCATCAACCGCAATCTTTTCCCCAGGACGGACCCGAATCAAGTCATCAATTTGGATATCTTCTGCCGCCACCTCGACATAGTTCCCATCACGGAGAACTTGAGCCGTTTTTGCCTGCAAATCCAACAACTTTTCCACAGCCTCGGAGGCATTGTTACGCATCCGTTCCTCAAAGACTTGTCCTAAGAGGATAAAGAAGATGATAAAACCCGCAGCCTCAAAGTATACTGGCTGACCAGTAAAAAGGGCAAATACACTATAGACATAGGCTACCAGGGTTCCAAGAGCTACCAAGGTATCCATATTGGAATGGTGCTTCTTAAATGAGGCCCAGGCACTCTTGATAAAAGGAACTCCTGCTACCAACATGATCGGTGTTGTCGCTAGAAAAGTCCCCCAGTGACTGACTGAATGGGATACAAATCCTGCCATCATCCCGATCATCAAGATCAATAAAGGAAGAGTAAAGATACTAGTAATCCAAAAGCGACCCAGTAAACCTAAGACACGACGGCGTTTTTCCACAACCGTGTAGGAACCCTTTTGCATCTTCATTCCACATGAAAACTCGAAGTCCCCTGTTTCTGTCGGGGTAAAGGATATCACCTTATCCACACCGACTTCCAAAGGCTCTAAAATCCCCTGATCTTCAAACAAAATTTCCTTGTAACAGCCGGAAGGATTGACCCGATGGAAGGTGATTTCAGCAGGGATCCCTTTTTGAAGTTGAAATTCTTTGGGACTATAGCCCTTTTCTGCTGTAATACGGATCTTTTGCACTCCGTTTTCCACAACTGCTTTTTGTTTTTCTACCATACCTACTCCTTTATTCCACAATCATTTGACCATGCATCATGTTCATTCCACATGAATACCCATATTCGCCCGCTTTTTCTGGCGTAATTTCAATGACATGTTTTTCACCTAAAGGCAAATCTTCATGAACGCCAAAATCTGGAAAGATCACTTGAGCCAGACATGAAGATGGATCCTTGCGATTAAAGATGATCCGGGCTGGAACATTTTTTTTCAGGACAATGGTTTCAGGCGAATAGCCCCCCATGACTTCGACTTCAATTTCTTGATAACCTGATTTCTGACGAGCGTGGCCGCTTACCTTTTCATGCTCTGCAAAGAACCACCAAGCAATAAAAGCAACCAAAAGTAAACAAACAATACTAATTAACAATCCAAACATGGAATTTCCTTCTTTCTATTACATACAATTGCAGCGGACTGTTGCGACAGCCTCTGCTTTCTTTTCTTCGAGGACCTGCTGCAGCTGATTAAGATCTGCAAGCGTAAAGTCACTCTCCTGAATCAAGTTTTCAAGCACCTGGACAATTCTTTTTGAGCAAACCTTGTCTTTCACCTCCTCAACCACCAAGTCTAAACTCTGGTCCTGCTTCAACAAAGCCGAGTAGACAAAGGCTTTGCCAGATTTTTCTCTGGTCAGACAGCCCTTTTCAACCAAGCGCGTCAAGAGGGTCTTGATGGTCGACTTGGACCAGTCAAAGCGCTCGGACAAGACGGCGATCAAATCCCTGCTGGTCTGCTTGCCTTCCATCCAGATAATTTTCATGATGCGCCATTCCGCATTGGAAATTTGCATGGCTTCTCCTTTCTAAATCTACATTTGTAAATCTTATGATGCTATTCTACTCCTAAGATTTACATTTGTCAACCAAAAGATTTAAAAAAAACAAATCTTCCTTTGAAGATTTGTCTAGTTGGGCTTTTTTCGCTCCCTATTTTTGTCTCTATAATATCTCCTGCAGAGCTTGAGCTAGGATGCGGTAACCAGCCACACTTAAATGGAGGCCATCTGTCGTATAGGCTTCTGCCAACTGCCCCTTTTCATCCAATAAAGACGAATACACATCGACATAGCTGACCTGGTGGTAGGCCTGAGCCAATTCGCGATAGGCCTGGTTGAGGGACTGAATTTTTTCATTGGTCCGCACATAGACCTTTTGTTTGTAGCGCTCTTCTTGACTCACCGGTAAAACCGAGATCAGGTTGATGTGGGTCAGCGGAAAATCTCGCATAATTGCTTGTAAGACCGCTTCTACATTGTCTAGGGTTTCCTTTTGAGGAATTTCTTTTCCGATATCATTGGTCCCGATCAAGAGAAAGATCTGATCCACCGCCGTTCCAAAGACATGGGCGTCTAGATGCTCACGAAGGAGATCCGTCTTATAGCCTCGCACTCCTCGATTGACCATGTGCTTGGGACTTTGTAATAGTTCATGAATGGGAAAATACTCTACGATGGAGTCTCCGATAAAGATCAAACCAGGCTCCTTCAGAGGGGCTTGATTGAGTTCCCGATAGGTTGTTATGATTTTCTCCTGCTCCTTTAAGAGCCAGTCTTCTAACAGTTGTACCGCCATCTATTTCTCTCCCTTCACTTGTTCCCAGGGGGTCAATCCTAGATACTCTTCGATCACCTGGTAGACACCACCTTCTTGATGGCTCGGTGCTAGGTGTTTGGCAACAGCTTTGACAGCTTCTTCTGCATTGGCTACAGCATAGGAGTGACCTGCCATTTCAAGCATTTCGATGTCGTTTCCACTATCACCAAAGGCCATGACCTGGCTGGCGTTAAGCTGCCACATCTCCATTAATTGAGCCAGTCCCCAAGCCTTGTGAATGCCAGCTTGTAAGAGATCCATGCTGCCAAAACCGCTCGAAACCGCCATCAGCTGATCTCCAAAAGCTTGTTGGACTTCCTGGCTCACTTGATCAAGACGATCCAAGCCTACCACCAAGCTCATTTTAAGCACCTGATCAAATAGATCTGCTGTCAATTCCGGAACAAACTTCATCCGCTTGTACAAGGCTTCAATCACTTCTGGCTGCATGAATTTCTCAACTTCTGTAAAGACCGTTCCTTCCTTGACAAAGCCACCATTGACAGCTGACACAACCAGCTGGTCTGAAATTTCCCGCCCCTTAAAATAAGCAAGAACCGCCTCTACTAGTTCTCGATCCCAGAATTTTCCTAGAATCATCTGGTCATCCTCAAAAATCCGAGCTCCGTTGGCTACGACTAGAGTCACCCGTTTGACCAAAGGACCCAAGAGCTGGCGCATGCGATGGATTTCATTTCCCGTCGCAATGACAAAGCGAATCCCTTTTTGATCCAAGTGGTCCAATAGCCTTTCCAGGCGCGGAAGATCTACCTCTCCTCGCTCATCTAATAAGGTTCCATCCATATCTGTTGCAATCAACTTAATCATACAATCTAACCTTTTCCCTTTCAAAGGGTGTAAATTATCTGGTTCCATTATACCACAGATCAAGCCAGTCAAAACCACCCGTGAAAACAGGTGGCTTCCTCTTGGGTTGAAGGTTCCTACTGATGGCCAGGGGATCTTATGAATATAAGCCCTTTTCCACACTTTCCTGAATTAACTCTTCTGTCAGTTTCCATAATTCTTCCGATTCACTTTTTATGAACTTTTTCTTTTCTAATACCATCTCTGAACGGATATGATCAGGATTATAATTGACTTCTGACACTTCCAAGTGATTAATCAGTGGTACCAATGCGTCAATCACTCTTGCATATCTTGCCTCAGGACTCTGCCCTTTTTCAAACTCCAACCACGAATTTTTCATATTCACATATGTTGCTTCTGGAAGGAGGCTCATTGTTTTTTCTATAGATGCTAACTCTCTATCATGAGAATGAAGCTTTTTTTCATCATCAAACACCCAAGTATCTCCAGCATAAACCTCACCTAAATCATGAATCAATAACAGAAACATGACCTTTTCCATATTCAATTTTTCGGGATAATAATCTTGCAGAACCATCGCAGCTATCGCACCCTGCCAGGAATGCTCGGCACTATTTTCAAACCGTCCATCAAGAGTTCTATTAAACCTTGTTACTGACTTTAATTTCTCGATTTCTTTAATAAATTCAACTGTCTGATTCAAATCACTCATGGCGACTCCAACCTCCCTATTCGAAATTACGACTATCATACCAGAAATCCTGTTTTCCATAAATGAATTCCCGTATTTGCAAAAAAGATAATGTCCCTCCTTTTTGGAGCACCGCCATTTTTCTAACAAGAGCACAAGGACAAGCAAAAAAACTAACCAGTCTTTACCGGTTAACTTTAGAATGAGACAAACTATTTAAAAGTAAAATAAGTTAATCGATTCTAAAAGTAAGTAAAAATGAGTTCCTATTTTTAGAATGAATCAAGAAAATACAAAAACTTTCCGCTGTGAGAAAAGTGCCTGAAACAATACGTTTCAGGCACTCGGAATTATTGAGACCTTAGGCTCAATAATTAGTCATGGAACTTCTACGAAGTTCGCTGACGTCCGTACTCACCTAAGGAAAGTTTTTAAGTTGACTTTGTCTTAAATCTGAAGCTACTGCTTAGCTTCTATTTTTCACCCGACAAAAGCCCAAATAATGGCAATTAGCACTGCTGGAAGGAGATTGGCGACCTTGATTCGTTTGCCCCAGATGAGATTGATCCCTACACAGAGAATGAGGCTGGAGCCAACTAGGGACAGATTCGAAAGGGCTTGCGGAGTCATGATCGGTGCGATCAAATGGGCCAACAGCGTGATCAATCCCTGAAGGATCACGAGTGGAACCACCGCAAAGATCGCGCCCTTTCCTTTTGAAACGGTCAAGACCAGAACGATAACCATATCGAGAATAGCTTTGGCCAACAAGGTCGAGGTGTCGCCTGTCAGGCCATCCTGGACAGCTCCAACCACCGCCATAGCCCCGATACAAATGGTCAAGGCCGTGGTCATAAAGGCATCAACAAAACCGGTATCGCCTTGGTTGCCCGTCTTTTCCTTCAGCCAGGTTCCCAGTCGCTCAAAGCCCTCCTCAATCTTCAAGAGTTCCCCGATAACGGTCCCGATCACTAGACTCAGAATCAACATCATACTGCCGTGACTTTCTACATGACTTCCATGCACCACCAGCATCTTTTCCAAGGTCCCTGCGATGCCCAAGACAAAAACAGCAACACCCGTCACTTTCAGAAGGGTCTCATGAAAATCTTCTGACAAACGTTGACCGATGAGCAGTCCTAAAAGCCCACCAAATACGACCCCTAAGGCATTATAGAAGGTCCCTAAACCGATCATTTACAAACTCCTTTATTCATTTTCATTCTTTTTCAATCGCTTTCAAAGACCAGTATCCCGTCTCTTCATACTGGTCAATCAAGTCCTTGGCTGTTTGCGTAATCTCCTCTGGATAATGCAGGCTTTCTAGGGTATTGACCGCATTCTTGGTCACGGCTGACCCTGGTTTGATCTGGTAGTCAAAGACGATCTTGCCATCCACATAGCGACTATCAAAATGGTAATTATCATTGACCTCACCAGAAGCTGAGACCAGCTCAATATCATGACTGGAGATCATGTAGAGGCAGTTTTGGGCAGCCAACCAGCGGACAATCCCAAGGCCTGATCCGATCCGCTCGATAGTATTGGTCCCCTTAAAGAGCTCGTCAATAAAGAAATAGTGAAAACCAGGTTTTTTCAGATGCTGAATCATACGTAAAATAGCTTTACTCTCAGTGATAAAGTAGCTATCTCCAACTTCAATATCATCGCTCACATCCATAGCCGTTAGGACATGACCGTGAGGCAGGGTCAAGGTTTCTCCATAGGCAAAGCCTAATCCTTGAGCCAGAATGGCATTGATGGCGACAGTTTTCAGGTAGGTCGATTTCCCAGATGCATTGTCCCCACTGATGACCATATTTTTTTGAAAATGCACATCATTCGCAATCGGATTAGACAGCAAGGGATGATAGAGCGTCTCACCTTCAATCCCACCCGTCTCTATAAAGACTGGCTGACAGACCACTTCTAGATCCCGCTTATGGCGCAAGAGACTAATAGCAACTTCCATCTCTCCAAGGAGATCCAGAAGCTTCTGGGCCTCTTTTTGATGAGCCTTCACCTGATTGTAAATATAAACCTGAGCGATCTGCGGGAGTAAAAAGAGGACATTGAGGTAGAGGAGAACAATTTCCATCTCAGAGGTCCCCGTTGGACTCTGCAAGACACTGGCAAGGATCCGCGTTTTCTTAAAGGGTTTGACCGCTTGCTTTAGTTCTTCTTGTTGTGGCAAGGCTAGATGGCTCAAGCGTTCTGCCGAAGCAAAGATGCGGACCAGATAGCTAACATTATCCAGACGGATTTTATTGGACCAATTGCGCAAACTCGAAAAGACAATATTAAAGACCACACTGATCACCAAGAGGGTAATGGCACCGACTGGCTCAAAGGGGATGGCAAAGAGACAGACAATGGGAAGGCAGGCCAAGGCTAGATAGAGAGGCAAACCTGCATAATGCTTGCCGGGATTTGCGACAATGCTCCGCGCCATGTTGTGGTTCTTCTTGCCCAGTTGGTTGAAAATGACCTGGACCTTGAGGCGCAAATCAGGATGCTCTTCAAAGAAGGCTTCTAAGTCATGAAGCTGGTCCTGAGGCTGGAATTCCAGCAGTCGCATTTTTTGATAGAGAGCCTCTGCCCCAAGGCTCGATTGGGTATAGTTGAGTTGATCAAAGACCGCATCCAAAGCCAAATCATGCCAGGTCTGATCATCCACTTGGCTATCAATCGTCTGTCCCTTAGCTGGATAAGTCAGACTATCTATCAAACTTTCTTCTGTGTCTTTCTTGCGAAAGAAAGGCGCTCCATCCCAAGCCTTCTTCAGCTTTTGCTTGAGGCGGATAGCCGTAAGAAATTTGGTTGCCCAAATCACCACGATCAATCCTAAGATCCCAAGCGGGATCCAGTTCACATTTCCTTCCATGCTCTATTCCTTTCCACTCTGAGGCCAGTCCAAGTGAACATGTTCCTTCATTTCTCGGTAGGCCGTATCCACTCTCTCCTTGGTCTCCTCATCCAGCTTGTCGCGGTATTTGCCACCCTGGATAAAATCTTCCAAAATATAGGTCTGGTACTTGTACAAGTCATAGCCTTCAGGAGAATAGGTTCCCTTCGGAGTCCGACTGACCCAGGTTGGATGAGCAGTAGCCGTCTTAATCCGTGTCTTGCGACCAACCTTTTCGATGGTCACATCCATCAAGACCCCTCGCTCTGTCCATTGGGCAGTCTCTACGTCCCCCATCGTTTCCAGACGCTGATTGGAAAGGAAATTCCCCATCGAGTAGATGATGAGCTTGTTTTGACCATCTTTATTGACCACTTCAGCAGGCTCTACAACATGGGGATGACCGCCAAAGACGATATCAGCTCCCCAAGAAACCATCTTGTGGTAGAGTTCTTTTTGCTCTTCTGTCGGCTCCAACTGGTACTCGATTCCCATCTGAGGCATGACAATAGTAATATCGGCCTCTTGCTCTGCCTTTTGGATCTCCGCCTTCATCCGCTCTTCATCCAGATCAGACAAGACATCCGCCTGCTCTTCTGGAGTGAGCGTCGTTTCCATCCCATTAAAGCCGTAAGCATAAGCTAGAATAGCAATCTTGATGCCATTCACTTCCTTGATCACCAAGGGGGCCTGGCCTCTCTTTTCATGCGTGTAGACACCGACAGGTGTGATGCCGGCATCTTCAAAGGCCTTGGCTGTCGAATAGACCCCTTCTAGACCTGAATCCAAGATATGGTTATGTCCCAAATCCATGACATCATAACCAGCATCCTTGATGGCTGGTACGACTTCGCTCGGCGCATTAAAAAGAGGATATCCTGACAAATAATAATTGGGGTTAATGGTTCCCTCAAAATCGCCCAAGGCTAGATCCGCTTTTTGTAGCCAGGGTTTGACATACTCATAATTTTCATGAAAATCATAGCTTCCATCTTCTTTTTGCGCGCTCATATAAAGCAAATCATGGTAGAGCTGGTCTCCATTAGCCATGATCCGCGCTGTATGAGGAATCTGATCAGCCGGTGTTTTTGCCTTGTACACAACCTCTGGCCGTTCGGTTGCGGTAATCGGAAAGCCTTGAAACTTTTGCACCCACAAGATGGCATTGGCCACGATGAAAACAACAGACAAGAGCACATAGACAAACTGTTCATTGGTCAGCTGAATCCTTGAAAAGAGACGATCAAAAGCCCAATCAAAGGCTGCCGATAGCTCTTTTCCCATCGTTTTGATGGTTCCTTTCACACTCTCCCACTTCTCTAACATTCCTACCTCTTCTTCGTATCTAATTTCTCCAATGATCCGCCAACAGATTGAGCTGTCATTGAAATACTTTCTCTTCATTGTATCACAATTTTTAAGAAGAGAAAAAAGAGAGCAGGACAGAAGCGCCATTGTTTAGAACCGCTTCATCGTCCTGCTCCTGCACAGTTGATTAATTCATGTAAATGATCGATCATCACTTCTTATCGTTTGATTTGGACAAGCTAATCGCAACCATGACAAGACTTAGGAAAAAGGCCGAAAGCAACCCTTTTGTCGTCCGATTCATAAAAGGTTGATGGAATACAAAATGATTATAGGCAGTAAATCCTAATCCAATCAGAGTTACCATAGCCGAAAGTGAAAAAATTGTTAACCACAAATTTCTATTTTTCATCATAAACTCCGTTTTTCTATCTACTAGAAAGGCCCTCTTATTTCAAAGCCTTTAACAAATAACCATAACCTTCTTGCTCCATTTCCTCTTTTGGAATAAAGCGCAGAGAGGCCGAATTGATACAATAGCGAAGGCCACCTTGGTCTTTGGGTCCATCGGTAAAGACATGACCTAGATGGGCATTGCCTGAGCGGGAACGAACTTCGATCCGTTCCATCCCGTGGCTATGATCCTGGTAATAGTGGACAACATCTTTGGCAATGGGACGGGAGAAACTTGGCCAGCCACAGCCAGACGCGAACTTATCCTTGGCAAAAAAGAGTGGTTCCCCCGTCGTAATATCCACATAGATCCCCTCTTCAAAGGTCTGATCATAGGCATTGTGGAAAGGGCGTTCCGTCGCACTTTCTTGAGTGACTTGGTACTGCTCTGCTGTCAGTTTCGCCTTTAAGGTTTCTTGATCTGGCTTCTGATAGGCTGCCGGATCAATCAAGGGCTGCTCAGCATCCGTCACATCGATATGGCAATAGCCTCCGGGATTCTTCTTAAGGTAGTCTTGATGATAGTCCTCAGCTAGGATATAGTGGCGCAAAGGCTCTAGCTCAACAGCTATTTTACTGCCCAGTTGCTTCTCTTCTTCCTCAAACACTTGGGCAATCACCTCACGATCTGCCTCGTCTGTATAATAGACACCGGTCCGATATTGGCGGCCTCGATCATTTCCCTGCTTGTTAATGGACAAGGGATCAATCACCCGGAAATAGTAGAGCAGAATCGCTCGTAGGCTGATTTTATCTGGATCATAGATGACCTGAACGGTCTCTGCATGATCCGTTTCCTTGATCAGTTGGTAATTGGTCGTTTCTACCTGGCCATTGGCATAGCCCACCGTCGTCTCTTCTACACCGGGGATCCGTGAAAAATATTCCTCTAAGCCCCAAAAACAGCCACCTGCTAGATAAATCTCTGCCATCTTTTTTCCTCGCTTCCTGCATTCCCCAAAGGGAACGCTTGACATCTATTAGCTCCATCATAATCCAAGAGCCTCAAATTTTCAAGGATTCTGCATCAAAAATCCCTTCTACTATATGTAAAAGGGATTCAATCCTTCTTATTTTTCAAATAAGAAAAAGAGCGAGTAATAGAAGTTCCAAAACGATAGGGTTAACTGATGTAGAAAATCATGAAGGACTACCATGACCAACACCTCCTCTGAATATCTGTAGACAAACTCAAGGCACATCAACTATAAAAGCACCGTCGGTCCGTAGACCTGTAACTGAGGCTTCACAACCTCGTAATGCCAGTGATCATAAGCTCGCCAAGCTTGAAAGGCCTCTTCGTTCAAAGCTAGCCCACCCAGACCAATCAATAGACTGGCGGTCTGATAAAACTTTTCTAACTCAATCAACAGACGATTGTCTACCCGCCTAGCCTTTCGTAAACCTTTCAACATCTGATCTAGATTTTCTCGAAATCGAAGGGTATCTGAACTAGGGGTGAATCCCTTAGAAAAGGCTGTTTGAAGAAGGGTGATCGTCGTCCTTGCCTCTTGAATCACATCCCTTTCTTCCATAGAAATCACCTTCCTTTTCACCTCCATTGTACACCTTTTTCTCTCTATAAAAATGGAAAATTCCTAAAACTAGGAACAGAATGAGGTTGGGTCAAAAGTCCTAGCCTCTCAATTATTTTTGGATTGTCGAGCAAGACGCAGTGGTTGAGTGGGCTCTACTACGCTGATTTCATCAGCTTTTACAGCCCTACTCAACTGTGCGGAGGTGGGACGACGAAATTGAATTCTAACGAATTACCGATTTCTGTCCCACTCTCATAAAAAACTTCCCCAAGTTTCCACTTGAGGAAGTTCTTTTCGAAAGATTAGTCAATGTAGTGCAATTTCCCACGGAAGTCTTCCAGGCTTTGGTATCCTTTTTCTTCCATGATGGCTTTGAGCTCCGCAGTGATGCGTTCAAATGCTCCTACTCCTTCTTTATGAAGCGTCGTGCCGATTTGCACCATACTAGCCCCACAAAGGATATGTTCAAAGGCATCGCGACCGGTCAAGACACCTCCTGTCCCCACAATCTGAATTTCTGGATTCAGACGTTGGTAAAAGGCATGGACATTGGCGAGAGCCGTTGGTTTGATGTATTCTCCGCCAATCCCACCAAAGCCGTTCTTAGGACGAATCACCACGGATTCATCCTCAATGTAGAGGCCATTTCCAATCGAGTTGACGCAGTTGACAAACTTGAGCGGGTATTTGTTAAAGATCGCTGCTGCTTGATCAAAATGAACGATATCAAAATAAGGTGGCAACTTGATCCCTAGAGGTTTGGTGAAATAGGCAAAGACCTCGGACAAGATCCGATCTGTCGTATCAAAATCATAGGCAATCTGAGGTTTTCCAGGGACATTGGGACAAGATAGGTTCAACTCTGTCAAGCCTTTAAAGTCACTGTCTTGCACCTTTTTCAAGATGGTATGAGTTTCTTCAGGAGACATGCCGACGAGAGATAAGAAGAAGGTCCGGTCAGGATCCGTTTCTTGCAACTCCAATAAGTAATTCAAATAATAGTCCAACCCTTGGTTAGGCAGCCCCATCGAATTGATCGAACCAAGCGGCACATCTTGGTAGCGTGGCTCTGGATTACCAGCACGGAATTCTAAGGTCGCTGTCTTGGTCACAAAGGTCCCCGCAGCTGAGTTCTTCACTTCTTCTAATTCCTCAGTGGTCATACAGGCTACACCTGCCGCATTCATCAGGCAGTTGTCAAATTCAAAACCAGCAATTTGCGTTTTTGTCGATACCATCTTGTACTCCTTTTTGAAACACCCATCAACAGAATCGTTCGGGATGCTCTCTATTTTCTTCTTTCATTATACCATCACTTGGAAGCTTCCGGACAAACAAAGCTAAAAATTCTTCCAAACATTCGGACTTTCCTAGTCACAATAAAATTTTCAGAAAATTCAACTTTTTTCTTTACAAGCCAAAAAAAGTCTGCTATAATGATCCATGTAATAAAACGTGACATTGTTTGTCAACTGTCTCAAAGCCACTCCCCTAGCGGATTTGCTGGTTTTTGTTTCATTTACAAAGGAGAATTAACATGACAACTGCTAAAGAATATATTCAAAGTACCTTCGAAACTGTAAAAGCTCGTAACGGCCATGAAGCTGAATTCCTTCAAGCTGTTGAAGAGTTCCTCAGCACTTTGGAACCTGTTTTTGAAAAACACCCTGAATACATCGAAGAAAACATTTTAGCTCGTATTACAGAACCTGAACGCGTGATTTCCTTCCGTGTCCCTTGGGTTGACCGTGAAGGAAACATCCAAGTAAACCGTGGATACCGTGTTCAATTCAACTCTGCTGTAGGTCCTTACAAAGGTGGTCTTCGTTTCCATCCAACTGTTAACCAAGGGATCTTGAAATTCCTCGGATTCGAACAAATCTTCAAAAACGTTTTGACTGGTCTTCCTATCGGTGGTGGTAAAGGTGGATCTGACTTCGATCCTAAAGGAAAAACTGACGCTGAAGTGATGCGTTTCTGTCAAAGCTTCATGACTGAATTGCAAAAGCACATCGGTCCTTCTCTTGATGTCCCAGCTGGTGATATCGGGGTTGGTGGACGTGAAATCGGATACCTTTACGGTCAATACAAACGCCTTCGCCAATTCGATGCTGGTGTCTTGACTGGTAAACCTCTTGGTTTTGGTGGTAGCTTGATCCGTCCAGAAGCAACTGGTTATGGTTTGGTTTACTATACTGAAGAAATGCTCAAAGCCAACGGCGACAGCTTTGCTGGTAAGAAAGTCGTGATCTCAGGTTCTGGTAACGTTGCCCAATACGCTCTTCAAAAAGCTACTGAACTTGGTGCAACTGTTATCTCTGTATCTGATTCAAACGGTTACGTGATCGACGAGAACGGTATTGACTTCGACCTTCTTACAGACGTGAAAGAAAAACGTCGTGCACGTTTGACTGAATACGCTGCTGAAAAACCAACTGCTACATACTACGAAGGTTCTGTATGGACTTACGCTGGTAACTATGATATCGCTCTTCCATGTGCGACTCAAAACGAGATCAACGGTGAAGCAGCGAACCGATTGGTTGCTCAAGGGGTAAAAGTTGTTTCTGAAGGAGCCAACATGCCTAGCGACCTTGATGCCATCAACGTATACAAAGAAAATGGTATCCTTTACGGACCTGCTAAAGCAGCCAATGCTGGTGGGGTTGCTGTATCTGCTCTTGAAATGAGCCAAAACAGCCAACGTCTTTCATGGACACGCGAAGAAGTGGACGGACGTTTGAAAGACATCATGACCAACATCTTCAATACTGCTAAAACAACTGCAGAAACTTACGGACTTGGTAAAGATTACCTTGCAGGTGCCAACATCGCTGCCTTTGAAAATGTTGCAAATGCGATGATTGCACAAGGTCTTGTATAATCAATCGATATTTTTCTTTAAGGCCTTCGGGTCAAAGCCTCTCAACTCCTGAATCCAGTGTGTTTCGGGAGTTTTTTTATATCTAAAAGCCTCTGTCAAGACACCCCGTCCCAAGTGAGGAAAGCCATTTTTTAGATAAGGAACTCGACCGTCTCTAATGGGGAGATTTGAGCCTTCTATTTTTCTGTATCTTTTTCTAAAAAAATTTTATTTTTTTTACTTTACCCCCTTGCATTTTTAATAAATTAGTATTAAACTATAGCAAAAGGAGGTGTGCTTATGTTTCTTTTAGCTCAAGAAAAATCAGATACGACCGAATTCCTTAAGTCTGAATTGGTCCAATTACTCTCCAATATGCGACAAGAAATCGCAGCTAGCCGTCAATCACAGACCGGCGCAGCTTGCCATCATATTGAATATTGCATGGACAAGATCCAAAGGGCAAAAAGTTCCGTAGCCATTGCCCTCCCCATCGAATCCTTAAATCTTGAAATCACGACGATGCTACGCCAGCAACTCATCGTCTTGCCACCAGAGGCTCGAAAAAATTGGGACCAGATTAAAAAGCTGGATTTCAAATACTGCCACTTAAAATAGACCAAAAAAGAGAGTGGGACAGAAATCGGTAATTCGTTAGAATTCGATTTCGTCGTCCCACCTACTCAACCACTGCGTCTTGCTCGACAATCCAAAAATAATTGAGAGGCTAGGACTTTTGTCCCAGCCTCTTTTTTGTATTACATGATCCCGTTCTTTCCTGTCGGTAGGCTAATCCCTGCTTCCATCAAGGCATCATGATAGAGTTTACAGTAAGTATGATAAACAGTAACCTGGGTTCCATTTTGAGCGGTCATCACAATACGGAAGGAGTAGCGACCATTTTTTTCAATCTGTGGGCCTAAAATGGTAGGACCTGTCAACACTTCTGGGTGTTTGTCTTGTTGAGACTGGCTGACCTGAGCGATGACCTGGTAGATCTTGTCAAGATCAGTATTCGCATCTAGTGGAATATCCACCAGCACGCGCATATCTCCACGCGAGAGGTTGCTGACGACAGTGATATTGCGGTTTGGGACAAAGTGGAGACTCCCGTCAAAATCACGTACTTGAGTTGTCCGAATTCCCACACTGCTAACGATGCCGGCAATATTAATAGAACCATTGGTAAGTCGGACATTGTCCCCCACATCCAGCTGGCGTTCTAAAAGGATAAAGAAACCATTGACCAAATCGGAAAGGAAGCCCTGGGCTCCCATCCCGATAGCCACCCCAGCAATCCCAGCACCAGCCAATAGACTAGAGACTGGAAGACCGAGGATCAACAAGATCCAGTAAATCAAGATAAAATACAAGCAGTAGTTCAAGAGACTCTCTACTAAACGGAGAATGGTTTTTTTACGGGCTTCATCCTGCACCGTATACTTAAAAGAAGGGGTTAATATCCGCTTGACCAGGCTATGGATGACCTTTTTAGCGATAAAAAATAAGAGAAAGACAAAAATCAGAGAGATGCATTTTGAAATTAGGTCATCAAAAATCTTTGTCCAGTCTATTTTACTGAAATAACGTTGGAAAGCTTGACTCATTTATTCGGGCCTTTCTAACAAAGAATAGTATGATTATATCAAATATTCGGAAATAAGGCTATTTTTTAAAAATTTCATTGCTATTACCCCCTCACTATCGTATAATATTCCTTAATTATTTTTTAAGGAGGCCTTACATGATTCATCGACTGATTACCACTTGGAATAAAACCAACCTTATGAAAAGAATCGCAATCGGAATTGTACTTGGTGTCGTTCTAGCACTTGTATTTCCGAAAGCAACTGGGATTGGACTCCTAGGAGAGTTCTTCGTTGGAGGGCTCCGTGCCATCGCACCCCTTCTGGTCTTTGCACTCGTCGCAAATGCTCTCTCCCAACACCAAAAAGGAACAGAGACCAATATGAAAAAGGTCATCGTCCTCTATCTCCTAGGAACCTTTGCAGCTGCCTTCGTCGCTGTTTTGGTCAATTACATCTTCCCTATCACCATTACTCTGACTGGAAAGGCCGCTGAAGGATCCTCTCCAAACGGGATTGGTGAAGTGATTAGTAACCTCTTGCTCAAGATCGTCGACAACCCGGTAAACGCCTTGCAGCAAGCCAACTACATTGGGATCCTTTCATGGGCCACTGTCTTTGGAATTGCCATGAGAGAAGCGAGCGAACATAGTAAAGACCTCCTACAAACCCTAGCAGACATCACTTCAAAAATTGTTGAGTGGATTATCAACCTAGCTCCATTTGGGATCTTAGGCTTGGTCTTCACGACCATCGCTGGCCAAGGACTAAGCGCCCTTAGCAACTACGGGATTCTCTTACTTGTTTTGGTTGGTACCATGGCATTTGTAGCCCTGGTCATCAATCCATTGATCGTCTTTTTCATGATCCGCAAGAACCCTTATCCCCTTGTTTTTAAATGCCTCCGTGTCAGTGGGGTAACAGCCTTCTTCACTCGAAGTTCTGCAGCCAACATCCCTGTCAATATGCGTCTCTGTGAAGAATTGGGGCTGAATCCAGATACCTATTCTGTTTCCATTCCACTTGGTTCAACTGTAAACATGGCAGGTGCAGCCGTGACGATCAATATTTTAACGCTAGCTGCTGCCAATACCTTGCACATTCAAGTTGACTTTGGAACGGCGCTCATCCTGAGTGTCGTAGCGGCTATCTCTGCTTGTGGCGCATCTGGAGTTGCGGGAGGATCTCTCCTTCTCATCCCTGTTGCTTGTAGCCTCTTTGGTATCACCAATGATTTGGCCATGCAAGTCGTCAGTGTCGGCTTTATCATCGGGGTCATCCAAGACTCATGCGAAACAGCCCTCAACTCTTCGACAGATGTGCTCTTCACCGCCATCGCCGAAATGAGTAGCTGGCCAAAAGAAAAACGCTATTAAATGCTCCTATCTCAAATAGACAAGAAAACCCAGACCTCGCGATCTGGGTTTTCTTATTTCTTAAAGTAGCGATTGCTTTCTTTGATAATGACAGGTGACAGAGCTAGTAGGGCAATCAAGTTGGGCAGAGCCATAAGCCCATTAACGATATCCGCAATGACCCAGACCAGATCTAATTTTAGGAAACCACCTAGTCCAACCATTAAGACAAAGAAGATCCGGTAAAGATTGATATGTTTGACACCAAATAGGAATTCGAAACACCGTTCCCCGTAGTAAGACCACCCAAGAATGGTCGTTGTCGCAAACAGCACCAAGCACAGCGTTAAGATAATGCCTCCAACTGGGCCAAAGACACCTGTAAACGTATCCTGAGTCAAGGTACTAGTGCTGCCCTTAGCCATCCACTCACCTGAAACCAAGAGCGAGAGTCCTGTCAAACTACAGATGATAATGGTATCAATAAAGGTTCCTGTCATGGAGATCAAGCCCTGCTCGACTGGCTCATTGGTCTTCGCCGCTGCTGCTGCAATTGGGGCAGATCCAAGACCCGATTCATTAGAGAAAACTCCACGCGCCACCCCTTTTTGGATAGCCATTTTGACCGTTGCTCCTGCGAAACCTCCCATGGCTGCAGTCCCTGTAAAAGCACCCGAAAAGACCGATTTCAAGGCTGGAAGCAATTGATCCAGATGCAAGGCAATGATCGTGACAGTCGCAAAGATATAGGCAGCCGCCATAAAAGGAACTACTTTTTCAGAGACTTTGGAAATCCAGTGAATCCCACCAAAAATGATGGTCGAAACCACTAGCGCAATCACTACACTAGCCACTTCTGGAGCCGTTCCAAAACTAGCTTGAAGGGATCCCGTAATGGAATTAACCTGGGTCATGGTTCCGATCCCAAAGAGGGCTACCAGCACTCCTGCAACTGCAAAGAAAATAGCCAGTGGTCGCCACTTCTCTCCCATCCCGTGAAGAATGTAGTACATCGGACCACCTGAGATATGACCGTTGTCATCCTTGGTCCGATAACGAATGGCTAAGAGCCCTTCTGCATACTTGGTCGCCATTCCAAAGAAGGCTGCCATCCACATCCAAAAGAGGGCACCTGGGCCACCTGTCTGAATCGCTGTAGCCACCCCTACAATATTCCCCGTCCCTACAGTAGCCGCTAGAGCTGTCGCAAGGGCTCCGAAACTCGAGATATCCCCGTGTCCCTCATCTTCTGTAAAGATCAGGCGAAAAGCTTTTGGAAGGTAGCGTATCTGAAGCAAACCCAAGCGAAGGGTCAGGTAGATCCCTGTTCCTACCAAGAGCACCAACAGTGGGGCGCCCCACACTAGATTATCGAGTTGTTGAAAAAACTGCAATACATGATCCATTTTCTGTCTCCTTTTTCATCGACCGCTCGACAGAAAAGAGAAAAAGAAAGAGCACATGTCAAACATGTACTCTGGTCCTGCTTAAAATAGGGGCTTTCCCTATCTTTCGCTCTGTCCTTTTACCTGAGAGTTTGAGTAGATGCATCCTCTACCTTGCCCCTTCGGTGCCATTTCTGGTCTCTCCAGAGTTCCGTCCATTCACAGTCACTCGCGCTCCTGCAAACTTCATTCGGTCGTATGTAATTTTCTCTATTTTAATTGATTTTCAAAAGTTTGTCAATCGTTTATGAAATCATCTTGCAAGCAACCTGAAAATTTACGCTTTTTAATCACTCAAGGAGAAGTGATTGGTCATGAGGTTGCTAGCATCGAGCAAAATCTTGTCCAAGAGTTGATCTGTCGCTTCCTGGATTTGATCACTCATGGCTTGGTTTTCCGCTTCAAAATCAACGGTTTCACCTGCTACAAGTGCACGATCGACTTTATTGATACGCGCATGTCCCCAGGCCATTGTCGTTTCTTGGTAATCGTCAAAATCACCAACATGGTGAGCATAGTGAGGATCTGCCAGTCCCGCAATAATCCGGTTGGCCCAGTAGAAGGAATCCGTTGTTACCTTAGCCGTCGTATTGGCAAAGTAGTCTGGTGTTGTATCCACTTGGGTAAAGAAAGGAACAGCTGTATTGTAAGGCATGGAGCCATAAGAAATCCATTGGATGCCTGTCGTTTCTTGTGGTTTATTTGGACGCAATTGCAGAATCGCTGTCTGGCTGGTCCGGTTGATCCCGATCGTCCGGAAGGTCCGCTGACTCACGTGATCTCCTTCAGGACCATAAGGATCGTAGATAGTGTCTTGGTAGTGGTTGCTCAAGACATATTTGACATCTTCAATCGTTACCTTACGATAAGGTTTTTGACACCAAGGAATCTCAAAACTCCGTGGATCCTGCTCGATTTCAGGATTGAGGAAACTCTGAATGGCCCAAGCCCGCGGTGTATTGTAGTGACGGTCCTTGTCTTTTTGGCTACCAAAGGCATAGCGTGGATTAAAGCCTTTCCCTTCTTGATCCAAAATCAAATGGTGCTCTGTGACAAAACGTTCAAGATCCGGATCACAAAGAAACTCATCTGAATTGCCAAATTCAAAATAATCACTTCCCAGTTGGTTCGGGTTGGTCACATAGGCATCATCTGGAACACGGCGCGCCATCCAGTGGTGACCTCCGATGGTTTCCAACCACCAGATTTCATGGACATCTGAAATGGCAATCCCGTTAGACTCATAAGTTCCGTACTCTTCCAAAATCTTTCCGAGACGCAAGACCCCTTCGCGGGCTGTCTTGACATAAGGCAAGACCAAGGTCAGCATATCTTCCTCACCGATGCCACTCTCTACAAGAGGATCTGCCCCTAGCACACGGCTATTGGTCGTAATGGTCTCTGTCTCACTCATAGCTACATTGTAGACATTGATCCCAGCTTCTCCCCAGATCCCGTCTTTAGGAATGGCATCTGGAACCGCTGTATAGCGAACTGGATTATCTGGCAAGTCGATTTCAAAAGTTGATAAAACAGACTTGTAATGACGCGGTTGATCTTCTGGTTTGACCACGATCAATTTTTTGGGCGTAAAAACGCCATTTTGAGAATCCTCTGTTCGTGCTACAATGGTCGAACCATCATAGCTAGCATTTTTTCCGACTAGAATCGTTGTACACGAGTCTGCACTTTCACGTTTACGCATGCGTATCCTCCCAAATCATTCATTGCCTCTATTATAGCACTTTTAAAAGGGAGGACCTACTGAAAATCAGATATAAAAGCGAATCCTTTTCAACAACTTTCAATCATTTTCATTATGTCAGATTTTAAAAATCCTAGCTGATAAACAGCTAGGATTTAGAATGTAGATAAAATTTTTTACTTAAAACAACTTAAGTGATAAAGAATAATTAAAACTGATACATACTAATAGGCTCATTCAAACATATACTGAAACTTTCCGCCGTGAGAAAAGTGACTGAAACACAATTGTTTCAGTCACTCGGGAGTTTTGAGACCTTAGGCTCAAAACTAAGTCATGGAACTTCTTCGAAGTTCGCTGACGTCCGTACTCACCTAAGGAAAGTTTCTAAGATAACTTTTTCTTTAATCTGAATCTAGCTAATGAAAAGCTAGAGCTTAACTTAGCCTTTAAACGTAACAATAGTCGCGCCACTTCCACCTGCATTTTGGGGGGCATATTCGAAATTTTTGACATGTTTGTTGCGGCGGAGGTACTTGGTCACCCCTTCACGGATAACACCTGTCCCAATCCCGTGGATGATATCGACTTGAGCCATATTGTTGAGCAGAGCCTGATCGATAAAGCCATCCAGCTCTTGCATGGCCTCTTCATAACGTTTCCCACGGAGGTCCAGACGCGCTCTTGGCCCACTCGTGTTCGAACGTTTGACGACATTCACCTGGCGTTTCTTAGGTTGAGCCGCTTCTTTTTCAGCCTTGATGAGGTTGAATTCTTTTTCTTCCAAGGTCATCTTGATCAAGCCAACTTGCGCCTCCCAGCGGCCATCTTTGAGTTGCTTGACCAGGGTTCCGCGTTGGCCATAGCTGATAACCAAGATTTCATCTCCCACCTTAGGAGCACGCGCCTTTTTGGCTTTTTTCAAGACCTTGTTTTTAGAAAGGTCGACGGTTTCAGGCGCTAGTTTTTTCAACTGAGCCTTGGCTTCAATGATCTCATGTGGTTTTAACTGGGATTTAGCGTGAAGTCCTTGAAGGATACGGTCACTCTCTGATAGGGCCATGTCCACAATTTCCTTGGCCTCTTCTCTCGCCTTATTGAGCTCTGTTTCTCTCTCTCGGGTCAGTTCGTTATAGAGTTTTCGAAGAGCACGATTGAATTTAAGATTTTCTTGCTCGACCTCTTGAATGGTATCCAAGCGCTTGCGACTTTCTAAGGTCTGCGCCTCCAATTTTTCAATAATTTGATTGACATCATTATCCGTATTGGTCATCTTCATGGCATCCTGGATAATGGTCTCAGACAAGCCCAAACGGCGGGCGATCTCAAAGGCATTGGAGCGACCAGGAACTCCTTGCATGAAGCGATAGGTAGGACGCAGACTTGCTGTGTCAAACTCCATGCTGGCATTTTGCACTCCTGCAGTCTCAATCCCGTAGGCCTTTAGCTCTGGATAGTGGGTTGTTGCCATGGTCTTAATCCCGCGTAAGCGCAGGTCTTCTAGGATGGCAATAGCAAGGCCAGCCCCCTCTTGGGGATCGGTTCCAGCCCCCAACTCATCCAGAAGGATCAAGGAGGCAGTATCTACTTGATTCAAGATAGATACGATATTGGTCATATGACTGGAGAAGGTCGACAAGCTCTGCTCGATCGATTGTTCATCTCCAATATCTGCAAAGACCTGTGAGAAGATGCCCACACGACTACCTGGATCCGCTAGGATGGGGAGACCAGACTGGGCCATAATTTGCGCTAGTCCCAGCGTTTTTAACATGATGGTTTTCCCCCCTGTATTGGGACCGGTAATCACGATTTCTGTCAAGTCCTCGGTAAAATGCAGGTCATTCGCGACGGCATTTTCAATCAAGGGATGACGTAGTTGCAAGAGCTGAATAGAGCGATTGCTACTAACCTCTGGTACCATTGCTTTATAATCGCGCATAAACCGATACTTGGCCTTGATCAAGTCTAAGTGACCGATAATCCAAGCATTATTTGCAATTTCTGCTGCATGAGGGCGCAGGGTGTCAGATAATTCCTCCAGAATCTGAATGATTTCATACCGTTCATCGGCTCGATGGTTGGCAATTTCTTCATTAAGATTGACGACTGCCCGAGGCTCGATATAAACGGTATTCCCGCTGGCTGAGATATCGTGGACCACCCCTGCAATCCGGTTGCGATAGGTGTTTTTTACTGGTAGAACATTGCGGCCATTCCGACTAGCAATCACAACATCCGCTAACATATCGGCCTTGCTTTTCAGCAGATCTTGTATAATCTCTCTGACCTGGTGTTCATTTTCCTGGATTCGGCGACGGATTTTGGCCAATTTTTCACTGGCAAAAGACTCGACAAAGCCTCCTTCGTTGATAGCTTGAAGTCCACCTTGTAGGCGTGGTAAATCCACCAAGTTGTCAAAGAGGCGATTGAGCCTTTCCAGACGGACATTTTCCAAGTTGTCGTAGAAATCCTTAAGCTCATGTGTCACCCGAAGGACAGCTTTTAGCGCTAGTAATTCATCGATATTGAGGGATGCCTCCATCTCCAAACGCTTGGCCACTGGACGGACATCTTGAATGGTCGATACGGCAAAGCGAGGCTCTTCCAAGAGGATCTGCTCCATATCTTCTAGCTCCATAAAAGCCGTTTCGATGCTTTCTTTTTTATCAGTTGGAGTAAGGGCTGCTAGCTCCATCTCCCCTTGTTCTGTCTGTAGATAGGGTTCAAAGAGTTGCTTGACCTTGTCAAACTCCAGAATATCTAAGATTTTTTTATTCATGTTTCTCCTACAAAAAAAGTGAGCGTCCTTCCTTGAATCGGACTTGTCTCACTCCTTTCTTCATTTTTGCTCCTTAAGCTCCGATAATCGCAGTCACCCACAAGTTGTGGAACAGACTGGAACTGATCGGGGTATGAAGGATGATAAAGCGGATCAATCCACTTGCATTTAGTCTATTTTGGATGGAAGCCATGGGAACTGTTGAGAGGACAGTCAAGCCCATCTGGATGACCAAGAGAGTTATCACGACGGCGATCACACCCGCTCCAATTTGATACTTGCGATCCTCCAATTTTTCTGGCTGAGGTACCAAGTGCATAAAGATCCCAATCACACGACCAATCAGGTAGACCATCGCAAAAATCAATACATATGCTAATCCTGCATAAAAGATGTCATCTAATTGAAATAGGTAGCGGTTGGCATAAAAATAATTCACCGATTGCTGGGTGGGACTCGAAAAAGGAACCCATAGAGACAACACCTTGGCCAGTCCCTTATAGCTGCCACCTGCAATCAAGAGGGCCACTAAGGTCACTAGAAAGTAATAAGACTGGAGGATAATCCCTCTTGCATAGCCAATATAAAAGCTCCATGCCAAAATCAATAAGATTAAGAAAGTTAACATGTATCTCCTCTTATTTGGATGATTTATCCTTTAAGTCGTCTAAAGCCTTGCGACGAAAATCATCTAATTCTTTTTCTTTGTCGTCAAACTCAATCTCGCGATTCAGTTGCATGGACAAACTGTTTACTGCCAATAAGATCGCGATGGTTTCATCATCTGCCTCTGGCATTTGTTCCTTAATTGCTTGGTATTTTTCTTTCGCAACACGTTCGACTTCTTCCATAAACAAATTATCATGGTTGGTTGTTAAAGTGAGCGCTTTGTTTCCAAATGTAAATTTATATCTATTTAAGCTCGCCATAAAAATCACCTCACGGTATTATACCAAAAAAGGCTAGCTTTGTCAGTAGCAAAGCCCCTCTTCACAGGGATTTTCCAGTGGATTCTTTCTTTCTTTTTGCTCCCTCTCTCCCTGAATTTGTGGTACAATAGTGGTTATGGAAAGTATGACACTCACTCCAACACAGGAGCAAATCCTTGATTTTGTCCATACCTATCGCCGTTCTCTCTCTCAAAGCAAGAACCCTCATATGGATTATTTCTTTCGACTAGAGGGAGCGACCGTTTCGATCTACAAGTCTGGAAAAGTCTTGCTCCAGGGCAATGACCTTACTCCTTACCTGGCCTTTTTCGGGCAAGATGCTGAGAACCCTAAAGGTTCTACTACTTCATCTGCAGGACAAGATTTAGCCATGATCGGAACCGACGAGGTTGGAAACGGCTCTTATTTTGGTGGACTCACCGTCGTTGCATCCTTTGTCACACCTGACCAGCACGACTGGCTCAAAAAGCTCGGTGTTGGGGATTCAAAGACCTTGGATGATCGAAAAATTCAGCAATTGGCTCCTCTCCTTGAGGAAAACATCCAGCACCAAGCACTCTTATTGTCTCCAAAGAAGTACAATGAAGTCATTGCTTCTGGCTACAATGCTGTTTCGGTCAAAGTGGCCCTGCACAATCAGGCTATCTATCTTCTATTAAATAAAGGAGTCCAAGCAGAGCGAATTGTGATCGATTCCTTTACGACGGCTAAAAACTACCAAAAATACGTGAAAGCTGAAAAAAATCAGGTCACCCAAGCCATTGAGTTGGAAGAAAAAGCAGAAGGTAAGTATTTAGCTGTTGCGGTTAGTTCCATCATCGCCCGCAATCTCTTCCTTCAAAATCTGGAAGATCTGGGCAAGGAACTGGGCTTTAATCTCCCTAGTGGAGCAGGGGCGAAGTCAGACCAAGTCGCTGCTAAATTGCTTCAGACCTACGGGATGAAAGCTCTGGATTATTGTGCCAAACTCCATTTTAAAAACACAGAAAAAGCAAAGAAATTACTAGAAAGATAAGTTATGTCAAAAAGAAGTTCAAAACATACATCTAGCTCACCAGTGGTGAGATTCCTTAAAGAATGGGGCCTCTTCAGCATCATCGTTGGTCTCATCATCGCCTCTCGCATCTTCCTTTGGGCTCCGGTCAAGGTGGATGGCCATTCGATGGATCCAACCCTGGCTGATAGCGAGTACCTCCTTGTGGTCAACCACCTCTCAATCGATCGTTTCGATATTGTCGTTGCCAGTGAAAAAGACGACGACGGCAAAACCAAGGACATCGTCAAGCGGGTCATCGGTCTTCCTGGAGATACCATCCAGTACGACAACGATACCCTCTACATCAATGGGAAAAAGACCAATGAGCCTTATTTGAAAGACTACATCGCTCGTTTCAAAAAAGATAAATTGCAATCGACCTACACTGGAAAAGGGTTCGAAGAAAACGGAGAACTCTTCCGCCAATTGGCCAATACAGCCCAAGCTTTTACAGTAGACAAGGATGGCAATCCTAAATTTACCTTGAAGTTGCTCGACGATGAATACCTCCTACTTGGAGATGACCGGATCGTTTCTAAAGATAGCCGTCAGGTCGGAGCTTTCAAGAAAGAACAAATCAAAGGGCAAGCCGTCTTTAGACTATGGCCGATCTACCCTTTCAAAACTTATTAGTATAGATCAACAGACTGAGGCTGAGACAAGTATGTCCCAGCCTTGCTTTATAAAAAGGAAAGAAATGATGGAATATTATTTTTCTGGTACTATTGAGCGCATTATTTTTGAAAATCCTAGCAGTTTTTTTCGAATCCTCTTGCTCGACATTAGCGATACCGATGCCGAAGACTTTGATAATTTTGAGATTATTGTGACTGGCACTATGGCAGATATCATGGAAGGCGAAGACTACACCTTCTGGGGGGAGTTGGTCCATCATCCTAAATACGGAGAGCAGCTCAAAATCAGTCGCTATGAACGTGCCAAACCTTCTAGCAAGGGCTTGGTGAAATATTTTTCTAGTGATCACTTTAAAGGAATTGGTCTCAAAACAGCCCAAAAAATCGTGGACCTCTACGGGGACGATACCATTGACAAAATTCTGGAAGCCCCTGAAAAATTAGAAGAAATCACAGGTCTCTCCAAGAAAAACCGCCTGGCTTTTGTAGAAAAACTCCGTCAGAATTACGGAACGGAGCGCATTCTCGTCCAACTAGCCAACTATGGCATTCCCAATAAATTGGCCTTTCAGATCCAAGATTTTTATAAAGAAGAAACTCTCCAGATCGTGGAGCAACAGCCCTACCGATTGGTGGAAGATATCCAAGGCATGGGCTTTAAAATCGCGGACCAACTAGCCGAAGAATTGGGGATTGCAAGTGACGCCCCTGAGCGGTTCCGCGCGGGCCTGATCCACAGCCTTTTTAGCTACTCTATCGAGACTGGAAATACCTACATCGAAGCCAAGGACCTCCTGCGCTATACCATTGACCTTTTAGAATCAGCTCGGCCAGTAGAATTAGATCCTTCCACTGTCGCCCAAGAATTAGGACGCCTCATCGAGGAAGACAAGGTCCAAAACGTGGACACCAAGATCTTTGACAACAGCCTCTTCTTTGCGGAGGAGGGAATTCGTAGTCATATCGGTCGCCTCCTAGAAAAAGGAAAGCAAGCTTCATTTGACCCTGAGAAAATCAACCAGGCGATTGAGGCGGTTGAAAAAGATTTGGGGATTCGCTACGATGCGATTCAAAAAGAGGCGATTCACCAAGCTATCCAAAACAAGGTCTTTATCCTCACCGGAGGACCGGGGACAGGAAAGACCACCGTTATCAATGGGATGATCAGTGTCTATGCCCAACTCCACCAGCTGGATCTTCGCAAGAAACAAGACCTGCCGATCCTCTTGGCTGCCCCAACAGGACGGGCAGCTAGGCGCATGAATGAGCTGACAGGACTTCCGAGCGCCACCATCCACCGCCATTTGGGGATGACAGGAGATGATGACACCAGCCACTTAGAGGACTATTTAGACGCAGACTTTATCATTGTGGACGAATTTTCCATGGTCGATACCTGGTTGGCTAATCAATTACTCAGCAACATTGCAACGGATACCAAACTCTTGATTGTGGGAGATGCCGACCAATTACCTTCCGTCAGCCCTGGTCAGGTCTTGGCTGATCTTTTGCAGATTCCGAGCATCCCTCAGACCAAACTGGAACATATTTTCCGACAGAGTGAGGACTCGACCATTGTCTCACTAGCAGGAGACATTCGCCAAGGCAAGCTTCCTCAAGATTTCACAGAACGAAAAGCCGACCGCTCTTATTTCGAAGCAGGAAGCGAACACATCCCTAAGATGATCGAACAAATCACTTCTGCTGCCCTTCGTAGTCAAATCCCTGCTCGAGATATCCAAGTCTTGGCACCTATGTACAAGGGCCAGGCCGGCATTGACAATATCAATACGCTCATGCAAGACCTTCTCAATCCAGCTGTTAAAGACCAGGTGGTCTTTGACACGCCAGACTGCCAATACCGCGATGGGGATAAGGTCATCCATCTGGTCAATGATGCAGAAAGCAATGTCTTTAATGGAGATATCGGCTACATCACCGATCTTCTCCCAGGAAAATATACAGAATCCAAGCAAGATGAATTGACCATCCAATTTGATGGCAATGAAATCGTCTACCCGCGCAATGAATGGTACAAAATTCGCCTAGCTTACGCCATGAGTATTCACAAGTCTCAAGGGAGCGAGTTTCCAGTGGTGATTTTACCCATAACCAATCAAAGCCACCGGATGTTGCAGCGCAATTTGATCTATACCGCCATCACGCGCTCCAAGAGCAAACTGATCCTCTTAGGAGAATACAGCGCCTTTGATTACGCTACTAAAAATACCGGTACTGCGCGCAAGACCTACTTGGTGGAGCGCTTCAAGGACCTGGACGGATGCGAGGCGACCAAAGACTCTTCTTCAGCCGTTGCCAACGCTTCTGCTACAGTCGAGTCTACACGAAGCAAGGAAGGGACTGTTGAAAGGAAGGCTGAGCCTGATGAACCGACTGTCTATCGACTGACAGAAGACAATCTTCACACCATCTCTCCTATGATCGGACTGACTGAAGAAGAGATTGCAGCCTTTTTTGATGTCAAACAACTTAATTGATACCCCAAAAATTAAAATAATATATTTTTTAAGGCTCATTCAAATACAACTGAAACTTTCCGCCGTGAGAAAAGTGCTAGAAACACTGTGGTTTCTAGCACTCGGGAGTTTTGAAACTTTCGGTTCAAAACTAAGTCATGGAACTTCGTAGAAGTTCGCTGACGTCCGTACTCACCTAAGGAAAGTTTCTAAGATGACTTTGTCATAAATCTTAGGCGACTAGTGAACAAACTAGTCGTTTTCTTTTTCTTCTACCAAAGGCAACTCGGTATGATCGACGAAATTGGTCATGGTGACACCCAAGAGGCGGATTCCAGTATTTGTCGATTCGATTTCTTGAAAAATTTGGCGAGCAGAACGATTGATCCGCTCAGCCTCTCGTGTTGGCTCCGTCAATGTCATTCGCTTGGTCAGGGTGGTGAAGTCTCCATAGCGCACCTTTAAGACCAAGGTCTTGCCTTGCTTGCCGTATTTTTCCAGCGATTGGGCTACCTTACTGGACAGATTGGCAATTTCTTCTAAAATATCATCTTCAGCATAGAGGAGCTTGCGGTAGGTCCGCTCTTTTCCGATCGACTTGCGGATACGATGGCTCTTGACAGGGCTATTGTGAATCCCTCGCGCCTTACGAAAGAGGTCATAGCCAAAGCGCCCAAATCGATCAATCAAAGTCATCTCAGGGATGGCTAAAAGATCCGCGCCAGTATAGACCCCCATCTCATGCAGGCGCTCTACTGTCTTCTTTCCTACCCCGTGAAATTTGGCAATGTCCATCTGGCTCAGGAAATCCTCAGCATCCTCCGGCAAGACCACCGTCAGGCCACGGGGTTTTTGATAGTCACTCGCCATCTTTGCCAAAAACTTATTATAAGAGACACCCGCTGAAGCTGTGAGATGCAGCTCTTCCCAGATCGCATGCTGAATCAAGCGAGCAATTTTGACAGCTGATTTGCTCTGGATTTTATTTTCCGTCACATCTAGATAGGCTTCATCAATACTCATAGGCTCGATCAGATCTGTATAGCGCTTGAAAATCTCACGAACCTGCTCGCCCACTTCTCGGTATTTCTCATAATTTCCAGAGATAAAGATCGCTTGGGGACAAAGGTCCAGCGCTTCTTTGGAGCTCATGGCCGAATGAATGCCATACTTCCGTGCTTCATAGTTACAGGTCGAGACCACACCTCTCCCACCTGACTGACGAGGATCCTGGCCAATTACGACAGGCTTCCCCTTTAAACTAGGGTTATCTCTTTCTTCGACGGCAGCAAAAAATGCATCCATATCAATATGAATAATCTTGCGACTCGTATCATTCACCAATGGGAATATCAGCATTTTTCACCCTCCTTTTTTTCTATTATAAGAAGAAAATTTTAGAATTGCAAAAATCGGCCCTTCCTAAAAACATGAAAATTGATGGAAAACCGTATTTGTTTTCAAAAATGTAGTACAGTATCACATAAGAGTTGAAACTGTATTATAAAAGAATCTGTTGTTTTTCGCAATTTGCCTTTGTGTAACCGGTTTCTGTGTGGTATACTACTATTGTAAGTGCAACAGATATAGTTGCTAGAAAGACAATAGAGGAAAATAAAAATGGTTGTTAAAACAGTCGTTGAAGCACAAGATATTTTTGACAAAGCCTGGGAAGGCTTCAAAGGTGAAGATTGGAAAGAAAAAGCAAGCGTTTCTCGCTTCGTTCAAGCTAACTATACACCTTATGATGGAGATGAAAGCTTCCTAGCTGGTCCAACTGAACGTTCTCTTCACATCAAGAAGATTGTTGAAGAAACAAAAGCTCATTATGAAGAAACTCGTTTCCCATACGATAACCGTCCAACATCTATCGCTGATATCGCAGCTGGATATATCGACAAAGAAAACGAAGTCATCTTCGGTATCCAAAATGATGAATTGTTCAAATTGAACTTCATGCCTCGTGGTGGTATCCGTATGGCGGAAACTACTTTGAAAGAAAATGGATACGAACCAGATCCAGCAGTTCATGAAATCTTCACAAAATACGTTACAACTGTAAACGATGGTATCTTCCGTGCTTATACTACAAACATCCGTCGTGCACGTCACGCTCACACTGTAACTGGTCTTCCAGATGCATACTCTCGTGGACGTATCATCGGGGTTTATGCACGTTTGGCTCTTTACGGTGCTGACTACTTGATGGCTGAAAAAGCAAACGACTGGAACTCTATTACTGAAATCGATGAAGAATCAATCCGTCTTCGTGAAGAAGTAAACCTTCAATACCAAGCACTTCAAGAAGTTGTTAAATTGGGTGACCTTTATGGTGTAGACGTGCGTCGTCCTGCCTTCAATACAAAAGAAGCAATCCAATGGACAAACATCGCCTTCATGGCTGTCTGCCGTGTGATCAACGGTGCTGCTACTTCTCTTGGACGTGTGCCAATCGTTTTGGATATCTACGCTGAACGTGACTTGGCTCGTGGTACATTTACTGAATCAGAAATCCAAGAATTCGTTGACGATTTCGTTATGAAATTGCGTACTGTTAAATTTGCTCGTACAAAAGCTTACGACCAATTGTACTCAGGTGACCCAACCTTCATCACAACTTCTATGGCTGGTATGGGTAACGACGGACGTCACCGTGTTACGAAGATGGACTACCGTTTCTTGAACACTTTGGACAACATCGGTAACTCTCCAGAACCAAACTTGACAGTTCTTTGGACTGACAAATTGCCATATAGCTTCCGTCGCTACTGTATGCACATGAGCCACAAACACTCTTCTATCCAATACGAAGGTGTAACAACAATGGCCAAAGACGGATACGGTGAAATGAGCTGTATCTCATGTTGTGTATCTCCACTTGACCCAGAAAACGAAGAACAACGCCACAACATCCAATACTTCGGTGCTCGTGTTAACGTTCTTAAAGCTCTTCTTACTGGCTTGAACGGTGGTTACGACGATGTTCATAAAGACTACAAAGTATTTGACATCGATCCAATCCGTGACGAAGTTCTTGAATTCGAATCTGTTAAAGCAAACTTCGAAAAATCTCTTGACTGGTTGACAGACACTTACGTAGATGCTTTGAACATCATCCACTACATGACTGATAAGTACAACTACGAAGCTGTTCAAATGGCCTTCTTGCCAACTCACCAACGCGCTAACATGGGATTCGGTATCTGTGGATTTGCCAACACTGTTGATACTTTGTCAGCAATCAAATACGCTACTGTTAAACCAATCCGTGACGAAGATGGCTACATCTACGATTACGAAACAATCGGTGAATACCCACGTTGGGGTGAAGATGACCCACGTTCTAACGAATTGGCAGAATGGTTGATCGAAGCTTACACTACTCGTCTTCGCAGCCACAAACTTTACAAGAACGCTGAAGCAACTGTTTCACTTCTTACCATCACTTCTAACGTTGCTTACTCTAAACAAACTGGTAACTCACCAGTCCACAAAGGGGTATACCTCAACGAAGATGGTTCTGTGAACTTATCTAAATTGGAATTCTTCTCACCAGGTGCTAACCCATCTAACAAAGCTAAAGGTGGATGGTTGCAAAACTTGAACTCACTTGCTAGCCTTGACTTTGGTTACGCAGCTGATGGTATCTCACTCACTACTCAAGTATCACCACGTGCTCTTGGTAAAACTCGTGACGAACAAGTTGATAACTTGGTAACCATCCTTGATGGATACTTCGAAAACGGTGGACAACACTGTAACTTGAACGTTATGGACTTGAACGATGTTTACGAAAAGATCATGTCAGGTGAAGACGTTATCGTTCGTATCTCTGGATACTGTGTAAACACTAAATACCTCACTCCAGAACAAAAAACTGAATTGACACAACGTGTCTTCCACGAAGTTCTTTCAATGGATGATGCCTTGAACTAAGATTCAAATAGGTCTTAAAAACCAGTCGGAAACGGCTGGTTTTTTCATCCCCATCGCAAGAGTATTCTGAATTTTGAAAGAGTTTAAGAGCCTACCATATAGAGTTTGACAGCGCTTTCTCCAAGTGTTATAGTAGAGCTGTAAATAATATAGAAGGGGTGATCCTATGTTTTTAACATTTATTTTCGCTATTATTTGGCTCTTTATCCTGATTGCACTGATCTTTTTAGCAACCCTTCTAGTCCAGGATAGCACCGTGCAGCACCACCACCCGAGTTAGCGAATGATAAGCCTAAACAATAGCTATTCTAAACGAATTCAGAAAGGATAAGAAACAAACTAGAATTGTCAAATTTTAGTTCTGTCTCTCGTCCTTTTTTGCTATAATAGAAACAGATTATTTAGTAAGAAGGAAATTATGGAAGAGTCAAAACAGATCAACCAAGTGATCGACGTCCTGATGTTAGCTGGAACCCTCCTGATAGAGAGTGGTTCTGAGATTCACCGGGTCGAAGATACCATGATCCGGATCGCCCATTCACAGGGAATCGTCGATTGCAATGTTTTAGCGATGCCAGTCGCTATTTTCTTTTCAATTGAGAATGCCAATGTCACGCGCATGAAACGGATCTTGCGGACTAATTACAATATTGAAAAGGTCTGTGATGTCAATCAGATCTCTCGTCAACTCGTCTCTGGAGAGATAGATCTCGAGCAAGCCTACCAGGCCCTGAGCGAGTTGAAAAATAAGCGCGTTCCTTATACCAATCTCCAGTTGACCATTGCGGCAACCCTCAGTGCGCCTTTCTTCTCCATCATGTTTGGGGGAAATTTCTATGATGCGATTGGAGCAGGTATTGCGACTGTCTTTGCCTTTGCTTTTTCTCTTGTCGTTGAGAAATACGTTCGCATCCCCTTTGCCACTGCCTTTGCGGCCGCATTTGTCTTTGGTTTTTTGGCCCATATCTGGACGCGCTATAGTGGTTTTCCTTCCAATACCGATCTCATTATCGCAGGCTGTGTCATGCCCTTCGTTCCTGGAATCGCTATGACCAATGCCGTCCGAGATCTGATGAATTACCACCTCAACTCTGGGATGAGCAAACTCTTTGAGACTCTCCTCATTACTCTAGCACTTGGTGCCGGTACAACGGTCGCCCTTGTCCTTATGAAATAGAATCATGAATCTAATAGACTTTTTAATCCAAGCGGTGGCCAGTTTAATTGCCATCATCACCTTTTTAATTGTCCTAAATGTGCAGCGCTCCATGTTGATTCCTGGAGGAATCCTCGGTATGGGCATCTGGCTACTTTACTATATCCTGAAAGGGCCTACCAATGTCATCGTTGCAACCTTTATCGCAGCCATTGTCGGCTCCTGTATCAGTCAGATTTTAAGTATCATTCTCAAGACGCCTGTCGTGGTCTTTATGTTGTCCATTCTCGCGCCCTTAGTTCCAGGATATATTTCCTATCGGACCACTTCCTTCTTTGTCAGTGGCCAATATCGCCAGGCAGTAACCAGCGTGACCCTGGTGGTTATTCTGGCCTTGGTGATCTCCATCGGGATGGCTAGTGGCTCTGTTGTCTTGAAACTCTACCATTCTTATCAACGACATCAAAAAAGAAAAATGACCAATGCCAACTAGCATTGGTTTTTCAATTTCTCAAAGTGTTATCGCTTGCATTTTTACTTAAAAGGGATACAATGATAGTGAAAAAACAAATCCTTTAAAGTATGCGAGGTGCTGTATGATGATAAGCAAGTATATCAAGTATCTTCCTTGGATGATCCTAGGAACCCTCTCCTCCTATCTATTAGCAACTGATTATGCCCGTAATTCATTTGACTTGTTCTATCTGACCTTGAACTTTACGATTGTGTACATCGCTTTAATCGTCTTCTACGAAAAAGTTCTAAGAGACAAATGCAAAGAACTCTTCATACGAATCATGAGCAATCCTAAAAAAGATAAGCAAGGATAAGAGTTGAAAAGCCATCTGAGGATGGCTTTTTCTTATAGATTCTCTATTTTTCTTTGAAACATTGCAAAATCGGTCCCGAGAATGATTTCCTTGCTGATCTAGCTTTTTCAAGGGAGTTTAACCCTTAAATATGGTAAAATAGTAACGAAATATACTAGTAGATATCAAATAAAAAAGAGGTTAAGAATGACAATTGGGATTGATAAGATTGGTTTTGCGACGAGCCCTTATGTCTTGCGTTTAGAAGATTTGGCTACTGCTCGTGATACTGATCCCGAAAAACTGAGCAAGGGTCTTCTCTTAAAAGAACAAAGTGTTGCACCGATCACAGAAGACATCGTCACATTGGCTGCTACTGCAGCAGATGATATTTTAACAGACGAAGATAAAGAAGCAATCGACATGGTGATTCTTGCGACAGAATCTGGAATTGACCAGAGTAAGGCTGCTGCTGTGTTTGTCCATGGCTTACTAGACATCCAGCCTTTCGCCCGCTCTTTTGAGATGAAAGAAGCCTGCTATGCTGCAACTGCTGCCTTGGATTATGCTAAACTCCATGTTGAAAAATTCCCACAGAGTAAGGTTTTGGTCATTGCCAGTGACATTGCTAAATACGGAATTGGAACTCCTGGAGAACCAACACAGGGGGCCGGAGCGGTTGCCATGCTAATCAGCCAAAATCCTCGTATTCTATCTTTTAACGATGATAATGTTGCCCAAACACGCGATGTCATGGATTTTTGGCGTCCAAATTACGCGACAACTCCCTTCGTGAATGGAATTTATTCAACACAACAATATCTAGATTCTCTGAAAACAACCTGGGCGGAATACCAGAAACGGACTGGCCTTACCTTGACAGACTTTGCGGCCGTCTGCTTCCATTTACCTTATCCAAAATTAGCTCTCAAGGGCTTGAAAAAAATCTTGGATAAGTCAGTACCAGAAGAGAAAAAAGATCAATTACAATACAACTTTGATCAATCGATTCTATACAGCCAACGCGTAGGAAATATCTACACTGGATCTCTTTTCCTAGGCTTGCTGTCACTACTGGAAAATGACCCCCAACTCAAAGCTGGTGACCGAATCGCCCTCTTTAGCTATGGAAGTGGAGCGGTTTCTGAGATCTTTAGCGCCAATCTCGTTCCTGGTTTTGAGCAACTCTTAGATCACAAACGCATGGAAAGACTGGACCAACGTACGGTTCTTAGTGTTTCTGACTACGAACGACTATTTTATGAGGAAGTAGATCTAGATCCTAGTGGCAATCAAGTGTTTGAGCCTGCTACGCTTCAAACTTATGCTTTGACAGAGATCAAGGAACACCAACGCACTTACCAGAAAGTAGAAAAATAATGGCACGATTACCAGGTTTTGCAAAACTTTCGCCCACTGAACGCATAGAGGCCTTACTGAAGGAAGGCCTCTTAACTTGGGATGAAGCACAGATCTTAAAAGAACAAAAGGGACTTCCCCTTTCTATTGCAGATCAATTGACGGAAAATGTCTTGTCGACTTTTGACTTGCCTTTTAGCCTTGCTCCTTATTTCCTGATCAATGGTCGTGACTATGTCCTTCCCATGGTCACAGAAGAACCATCCGTGGTCGCGGCTGCCAGCTTTGCTGCCAAGCTCATTCAACGTTCGGGGGGTTTCACCACCCAGGTGCACCAGCGCCAAATGATCGGTGAGATTGCTCTGTCAGATGTTAAGGATGTAGAAATGGCTACCAAGCGCATCCTAGAGGACAAGGAAACCCTTCTTCAGTTGGCTAATGAAGCCTATCCTTCTATCGTCAAGCGTGGAGGTGGAGCGAGGGATCTTTGGGTCGAAAACAAGGGAGACTTTCTTATTGTCTACTTGGCGGTTGACCCTAAAGAAGCCATGGGGGCCAATATGCTCAACACGATGCTGGAAGCGCTGACCGATCGCATCCAAGAACTCTCTGGTGGACAGGCCTTAATGGCGATTTTATCCAACTTAGCCACGCGCTCTTTGGTGAGTGCACGGTGTGCCATCGATTTTAAAGCACTGAGTCGAAATCCTGAAGAAGCCATTGAGATTGCCCACCGAATGGAGCTAGCTAGCCAACTGGCTAAAGTGGATCCTTACCGTGCAGCCACACATAACAAGGGAATTTTTAACGGGATTGATGCCCTGGTCCTTGCGACAGGTAATGACTGGCGGGCCATCGAAGCAGGAGCCCATGCCTATGCTGCACAAAGTGGTTCTTACAAGGGTTTGAGTCACTGGACAAGTCATCCGGAAGAGAAAAAACTCTATGGAGAGATCACCCTACCAATGCCGGTTGCGACAAAAGGAGGCTCGATTGGCCTCAACCCAACAGTTCAAGTCAGCCACCGTTTGCTAGGAGAGCCTTCTGCTATTGAATTAGCAGGTATCATCGCTTCTCTCGGTTTAGCACAGAATTTCGCTGCCTTGAAAGCCTTAGTGACTACAGGGATCCAAGCAGGACATATGAAACTCCAAGCACGCTCCCTAGCCCTTCTAGCAGGAGCTAAGGAAGAGGAAGTTCCCCGATTGGTCAGCCAACTCCTTGAAAACAAACCCTTTAATTTAGAAAAGGCACAAACACTCTTACAAGAATTGAGAAAATAAAAGAACTAAGACCCACGTCTTAGTTCTTTTGTGTTTGAAAAAATTTTCTTATTGTTTTAAAAATGGCAACTCGGGATGTTTCTTGGTATAGAGCACCACTTCGATAAAGGTCCCTACTTGGACGGCAAAGAGCAGTCCGACGAGAAGATTAATCCGATGGTCTGTTTCATAAAACGGAGAGTTCCATAAGAAGTGATTGGCTACTGTCGAGAGAACACACCAGAGCCCAAAGAGTTTTTCCTTTTGCTGGGTCACTTGAGACAACAAAAGGAAGACACCAACTGATACAACAGCTGTATAGAGGGCATGTGAAGCTAATCCACCAGAGATCCGGTTGATGGCCTCAGTGACAGCGGCTAATTGGCTGGTTTTGGTTTGGCGGGCAACGTATCCTAAATCCTCAATGATTTGAAAACCAAAGCCAGAGCCCAAGCCTGCAATTAGAATCGCTTTTAGATCTTTCTTGCCAACCATCAAGACAACCCAAAAGGCAACTAGAGCCTTAAAGAATTCCTCTGAAAATGGGGCCGTCAAGGCATCGGTCCACTTGTTAAAGACAGTGGCATCCTTGATCACATGGCTATTTATAATATCAATCAAGCTATTGCCTGAAAAGCTCAACCAGCCTGCTACGAAGGCTCCTCCAAACATGGCAATCCATAAGACATAAGTTGGGACAGACAACTGCTTGGCCAATCGTTTTGAAAAGAGATAAAGCGGGATAATAATAGCAGCTAAGACAGACAAGTTTAAGACTAAGTCTCTGCCTGCAGACTGGCTAAATTCTTGTTGAGAAAGATGACCGAGTTCAAACTCCAAGCCAATTCCTGCAAACAGTAGAAAAAGATAGATAGAGGCTCTTTGAATTTTAGTCATCTTGTTTTCCTCCCTTTTGTTTCTTTGAGCGAATCAGGTAGATCACAATCGCTAGAAGGGTTGCCCCGAACAAGCCTGCTGCTAGAATGTAATCATAGTCAAAATCAACGAGATCAATCTTCTCTTCATAAGCAGCATCTTCTTCGTCATCTAGATCTTGCAGGGCACTTTTTCCGTGTTCATCTGCCACCTTTTGTTCTGCTTCTTTTCTGATTTCTTGCAAGCGTTCGAAGGTCTTCTCAGCTCTTGCTAAGCTTTCCTCTGTTGCCTTCTTACTAGCTTCTTCAGGCTGAGAAGCAAGAGCAATTTGTTCCTGATCACTCAGATCTTGTTCGACCATCCACTGAGACTCCAACCGTTCCATTTCAGTACGAATCGCCCCATCTTCGAATAAATCTGGATACTTGGCCACAAGGTCATTGATTCTTGAAATGGTCCAATACCAAGAGCGATCATTGTAATGATCCCCTAATTCTTGGTAGGCTTGATAGGTGTTGAGAATATTGCCATAGTACGGTAAGTATGGAGCATTTCGTGGACTACCCATTGACAGCCACATGGTGCCTCCACCTGCACTCGCTGGGACATCATCTTTCAGTTGGAAAATATGGGCCTCCATGACATTTGGATTGGAAATAGGATATTTATAAACCGCATCAAACTCCCCTTTTTTCGGAATGCCTTTTCCATCCAACTCCATTTGATCCTGTGGTTTATATTTGGTTCCTTCCAAACGATTGCGTTGGAGATTCATAGCATCGCGGAGGGTTAATTTTCGATCGGTTGTATGAAGAAGGTCAAAGGACGCATCGTCATATTTAACAGGAGAGCTTGGGTCTAGCGATTTGATTCCCGACCAAACCCGAGAGCGATCTGCTTCTTGCAAAGGCGGATTATAGGATTGAGAAACGTGGAATTTTCCGTCCACTTCCTTATAGCTATTGGCTTCTTTGGCGACTTTTTCAAGATCTTTTGAAGCGATCGTGCGTTCGGTATCCGATTGATCGACATGCCCTAAGAAGAAGGTATTTGGAAAGACCGCAAATCGATCCTCTGGGAAGAGAATCGCTGCATATTGATGGCCAGATAGGATTTCCATATACCAGACGCCTTCTTTATCGGCAATGGTCACAATATTTCCTTCTGCAGCGCCTTTTTCTTCGACGATTTTAGCAATGAGTTCAACCCCTTCTCTTGCGGTTTTCACACTAGGGAGAACGATACTGGTCAAGCCCGATTCTGCGAGGCCATCCTTAACATAGGGATCCACTTTTTGGATCTTATCATTTGCTGAAGCAGATACAGTGGCAGAAATGGAAACCCCATATTCATTGAATCCTGCTTCGTCAAAAATTCCCTGATCAGGGGTGACATCTGGAACCGCTGTATACTTATAGCTAATCTCTGGCAAGGGATATTGAAAACCGTTGGCAGCATCTTCAAAAATGGCTCCTTTTTTATTGTAGACACGCTCTCTGACCACAAAATTTTTATTATGGTTGGGTTCTAAATCTTCGGTACGCCCTACCAAGGTCGAACCATCGGCAGTCAGTTTCTTCCCGATGATGAACCCTGTACAAGCCTCAACAGGTTGAGCAATCAACAAAAGCGGAAGCAAGGCTGCTACAGCTGATCGAAAATAGTGCTTCTTCATCCTAAACTCCTTTTAAAAATGTTTTTCCTTATTTAGTATACTCTTTTACAAGCCTATTTTGCAAGCGATTCCATCAACCGTAAACGATTCGTAAACTATCAGAATTTTTGAGGAGAACACTTTTTCAAAAAAAAGAAAGAATTGGCTTATTTTGCCAATCCTAAACGAATAGGAACTAATTTTTAAGTAAAATAAGTTAAGTGATTCTTCAAAGAACTATAAAAGAGTTCTAATTTTCAAAATGAATAATAATATACGAAAACTTTCCGCCGTGAGAAAAGTGCCTGAAACGTTTTTGTTTCAGGCACTCGGGAGTTTTGAAACCTTAGGTTCAAAACTAATTGAACACGGGCTACGGATTGTGTCAAAAAGATAAGTTCTCCTAGAATCGAAAGATTCTGCGTCAAACTTCCTATTTTGACTTTATCCGTAGAAGCCCTTTGTATCTTAATTAGTCATGGAACTTCCTGGATTGCTGAAATCATCCACTGGATAATTTCACCTAACCTCCGTACTCACCTAAGGAAAGTTTCTAAAATGATTTTTCTTCATTTTTTCTGTTGCTGAGCTTGCCACAACTTTCCATAGAGGAGATAGTCGACTTCACGGAGCTCTTTCAGGTTCTGACAACCGAGCGCACAAAGGAGCAATCTTAGGTCTTCTTTCCATCCTTGGACAAGGACGATTACTTCTTCAATGCTCTTAGTCTCTACCATCTCAAGAAAAACACGGGAAAGTCCTACGCCACGCGCTCCAAGGACTAAGGCCTTGACCATATCAAGGGGATGACGGATGCCCCCACTTGCGAGGATCTCAATCTGATCCATCTGATCCTGTAACTGTATGAGACACTGCGCCGTTGACTGTCCCCAATCATCCAGATAAGCGCGATTGCCACCACGACGATTCTCAATATAGGCAAAACTAGTGCCACCACGACCAGAAATATCGACGGTTTTGATCCCAGCATCTAGCGCTGCCTGAACTGTTTTGGGATCCATACCAAAGCCAACTTCCTTCAGGACTACAGGTACTGGAAAGCCCTGCCCATAGCTCTTGAGATGGTCTTTCCAAGTGTGGAAAATCCGCTCCCCTTCGGGCATGAGCAACTCTTGCATCAGATTCACATGAACTTGAAGAAAGAGAGGGTGTAGCTCTTCCACTGTTCGCAAGCCCAAATCTGGCTCTTTATCGATGCCAATATTGGTCGCTAAAAGAAGGTGAGGATGGTCTTTTTTGACCGCATACGATTGATCGCTCGGATCCTTCAGTGCCGCGCTGTAAGAGCCAGTCACAAAGAGAATCCCACAGGCTTCGGCTACTGCTGCCAACTTTTGATTGATCTCTTTGGCCCGTTTACTCCCGCCTGTCATAGCATTGATATAAAAAGGGACCTCCCAATCACGCCCTGCGAAATGGGTTGTCAAATCAATCTCCGCTAGATCCACAAGGGGGAGGGATCGGTGAATCAGCTCGATCTCATCAAAGCTATTATAGGAGGAGCTTTGCTCCAAGGCATAGCGAATATGCTGGTCTTTTCGATTTTCGCTCACGAATCTCCCATCCTTTCTTGGTAAATGACTTCAATATTCTTTTCCTTCCAGCGGTCTATCAAGGTCTGAGTCTCAACTGGGTCAAAACTAAGGGCGATCCCACAGTCGCCTCCTCCAGCACCACTGGATTTGGCACAGGCAGAAAGGCCCTCTGTCGCTTCTTGTAGCTCTTTTAGAGCTGGGGTATAGATCAAAGTGTTCAAAGACTTTAGGTTCTTATCCGCACGTTTGATACTGGTCTCAATTTCTTTTTGATTCCCTTCACGGAGGCCTTTTTCAAGATTCTTCACTGCGCTCTGGCTCTCCTGAAGAAAATCTTCCTTGATCGCTCCCTTAACCTGGCGGATCAAATCACTTGAAATGGCCGGTTCCTTGGTCCAACCAACCAGAAAATCATAAGCGATGGCTGGCTGGATCGAGCGGATCTGGTAGTCCCAATCCAGGTCTAAAACTTGTGAAAGGGGCTGAGAGGTCAATACTTCATGCAACCAAGCCCGATCAAAGGATTGGTAATAAATCAAGTCCTCGTAAGCAATACAAGCCAAATCGCCCATGGAACCATTGTCCCCTCTTTGCACCAAGACAACTGTTGCTAGTCGAAAGAGCAGATCTGGATTTAAGTCTAACTCATACAGAGCAGCCATGGCCTTGATCACGAGCAAGACCACACTTCCGCTGGAACCAATCCCATACTTTTTCCCCTCTTCGCCCAGTGTTCCTCTAAGGTGAAGATCAAAGGGTTTAGGGGTTATTCCCTGATCTTTCAGCCACTCTTCCATGAGCTGAATGGTCTCTTGAATCAAGGCGTAGTCCTTATTTGGAGTCAAATCCACCTGGTAACCAAAGAGATCTGAGGCTAGCTGGTAGGCTGTTGCTTCTTGGATGGTAGCTAACAGATAAATAGGAATAAACTGAATCACAGCTCCATAACCAGGTGTTAGCACCGCGTATTCTCCAGCTAGATAGAGCTTACCTCCAGTCTGTACCTGATACTTAGTCTTCATCTTGAGGGTCCTTTGTCTTAGATACGATGGTCCGATAGCGGGCATCAAATAAAGGTACCAGCTGATCCAAGTCTTCTTCTAAACAGAGGACTTTAACGTTTGGCCCTGCATCCATGGTAAAGTAACAAGCATGGCCTGCAGCGCGAAGCTCACGGACAAAGTCCATGGCTTTGTGGCTTTCTTCTGTCAAGTAGCTAAAGGCTGGAGTGGCTGTTCTAGTCGTCGCATGCATAGCAAGGGCATTGCGCTCTGTCAGCTGACCGACCTGTTCAAAATCATTGGCAGCTAGATAGCCCAGCATGTCCTTGTAATCTTGTCGAGACTCTTCGATCCATTCTTTGAAATTAGTCGAAGTCTCCATGCAGCGTTTCATCCCTTCCCGGCTGGAAACGGGCTTTTGCTTGTCATTGAGAACCAGCATGATCATCGCGAGTTTTAGGTCTGTTTTGACCTTATAAATTTCTCCACTTTCTTTGTCCCAGGCTGCTAAAGGGCCAAAGAAAGACCGCGAAGAAGAGCCCGAAGCAAACTTGGCTTTTTGAGCCAATTCCTCCTGGCTCAAGCCCAAATCATAATACTGATTGCAAGCCTTGACGAGAGCAGAGAGGCCGCTCGAGCTAGAGGACAAGCCTGCTGCGGTTGGCATGTTGTTGCTGGTATCCACCCGAACAAATCTCGCTTCATTTGTTGGCTTCAAGCTATCAATCACAGCTCCAATTTTGGCTTGCTCAGCTGGATTTTGGAATTTTCCATCGATATAAAACTCATGCGCAGTCGCATCTGCTGGCAAGGGAGACAGACGGGTCTCTGTATACATATTCTCTAAGGTTAACGAAATCGAACTGGTCGAAGGGACCATCTGTTTGGCATCTTCTTTTCCCCAGTATTTGATAATCGCGATATTGGCATAGGACTTAGCCTTTACAGGTTTTCGATCCATGTATGGTGCGCTCCTTCTTTTTCTAATGCATGGGCAATGGTTTCTGCTTCACGAGAATCCTTGACGAGGGCAATCACACAGCCTCCAAGACCGCCCCCACTCATTTTAGCCCCTAAGGCCCCATTTTCAAGGGCAACGGCGACCAGGTGATCTGCTTCTTTACAGCTGACACCAACGGCTCTCAAGTGGTCATGACAAGCTGTAAGAGCCTGCCCAAGGCCAATGAGATCTTTTTCTTTCAGAGCCGCTTCTACCTGCTGGGTCAACTGACCAATCTCATGGAAATGGGACAAAACTTCCTGCCCTTTAGCTTCAACCTTTTGAATCGCCTCACGGGTATTGCCGTGAATCCCCGTATCCGCAATCACCAAACTCGCTTTTATACCCAGCTCCAGCGGGTAAAAGCCGACATTCCGGATGAATTTAATGGCTTGATCGCTCAGACAAGTCTTGGCATCCAGACCGCTTGGATTCATATGGGCAATGGTTTCTGCTCGATTGACCAGGATTTCTAAGGTCTCATCGTCCAGCTCCTCTTGATAATAGTCAAAAACTGCACGAATAGCTGCGATACTGACCGCCGCAGAGGACCCCATCCCCCGTTTTTCCGGTACCATAGACTGAATCCGACAGCGAATCCGGGCCTCACGAATCCCGAGGTGCTCAAGAGACGCAAAAACCGCCATGGACAATGTGTCATCTTCAAACAAAATCCATGGACTGTCTGCCGGGATGATCTGGCAGATCACTTCGATATGATGGAGTGGCAGGGCAATAGCCGGATAACCATAAACCACCGCATGCTCTCCAATTAAGATAATTTTACTATGCGCCTTTCCGACGCCTATCTCTTTATGCATATTCATCTCGCTCTACTAAGGTCATTACTATTTTAATATAAATCAGCCAAAAAAGCGATGCTTTTGAAGGAAATCCAACCTAAGACGGAGTCCAAAAATGAATCACCCAGAAGAGCTCCTTCTTATGGACAGACAAGAAAAGGCCGGGATCCGTCATCCCAGCCATCCATTTCTATTTTTCACATTCTTGTTTGATCAAGTCCATCAAAGAGTTGCGGTCTAAGATCCATTGGGCCCGTTCGTCCTTCTCATAGGTCCGGTTAGACAAAAAGATCACAGCTTCCTGCCTCTTTCGATTGTACATGATGAAGGTTCCAGTATAGCCCGTATGATCCAACCAGTCACCCTCTAGATTCCATCCGAGAGCGCGGGTCTTGCCCTCTTCACGCGCAAAATTCTGAGACAAGTCACGCGCAAAATCATCCTTCAGATAATGCTCTAAGAAGCGCTCTAGATCAGCAACAGTTGAAAAAAGTCCAGCACTTCCCGCATGACAGCCCAATACTCTCGCTTTGGGATCATGAACACTTCCAGAAGCAAGGCCACGGACCGTTGGCACCGCCTTTTCGACCGGTCCAAACCGTGTCTCTGTCATCTTCCAAGGTGTAAAGATCAGCTCTTCAAATAAACGATCCAAGGGCTGGTGAAACCTGTCTTCTAACCAAAAGCCCAGCAGAAGAAAATTGACGTCGGTGTAATGAAAACTCTTGTCTTCTTTCAACTGCAAATTTTCAAGAGCTGTTTTCAACTGTCTCGCATCCAATTGATCCCGGTTGGGGATAAAAGGATCCAGCCCAGAAGTATGGGTCAAGAGTTCCCGGATGGTCGTCTTCTCATGAGCAAAACGCGGGTAAAACTCTTTAAAGGGACGATCGAGCGGAAGCTCCCCTTTCGCATACAAAAAAGCACAGATGGTAGCGACTCCGACGACCTTACTGACACTGGCCAAATCATAGACCAGGTCAGCCACTACTGACTCTCCTTTTTCAGGATCCGCTAGTCCCAGATAGTGCTCACTCCACTGACCCTTGCGGTAAAGCGCAAGAGAGGCACCTGGATAGATGCCTTCTTGGATTTGTTCGGTAATTTTTTCGATGATTGCATTCACGCTCATCACTCCATTCTTATTCTTCATAAGAAATATGGACCTGATCTTGATTGGCTTCAAACCAGAGTTCAATCTGACTTGGATCTTTGGCAATCAAGAAAGTTCCCTTACGGTGCACAAAATCGACAGTTTCTCCCAAGCGTTCTTTCACGACTTCCACATCAAAAGATGCCAATTCGACCTTGATCATGCTCAAATCCCAAGTCACCTTGTTCTCCACTTGGAGATCTTCTCCTTGAGCTTCCTGCAAATGGATAAAGTGGGCCAAAGCTGGCAAGTTGCTATAGAACTTCTCAGCCTCAGCAAAATCGGCCACATTGACCTCAAGAAAGTCCACATCAAAGCTGGTCAAACCTTTGAAATCTTCTGGCACGTCAACAAGAGGCGCTTTCTCCAACGGTTCTAGGCTTTCAAGATTTTCTTCAGCATGCACGAAAATGGTATCTCCTTGAGGAGACACAACTTCAAAGGCGCGACCATTAGCTCCTTGGTAAAGGGCGCTTGTTTCTGGCTGGCGGGCCAACAAATAATCAATTTCTTGAGCTTGTGCCACTTTCACCACGATGCGACCCAATTTCTTTGGACCTTCGACCTTACGCGAACGCATACTCGGTGACTCTTCTAAGACAATTTTCTCTACTTTTGAGGCATCTCCTAAAGATAGGAGAGCTCCTTCTTCCACTAATACTTTCATTCCCAATGTCTCTTCATAAAAGCGTTGATTGACATTTCGGTTATTCACTTTCAAGACTGGGATCACTCTTACGATCTGATTTGCTGTCATACTTTCCTCCAAGCACTTTTTATTGTAAAAGATTTTCTGGCTTTTTACAAGAAATCTTGTGCAAAAAAGACAGATTTTTCAAAAATAAAAATCTGTCTTTCTTTTTTTAGTATACTGTTCGTGTATGGACCCGCCCGTTTGGAGCTTCAAATTCGTATTCTAAGTAATCCTGATAGGTCCCTGGTGCAATCACTCCACGCACATCTAATACAGCCGTTCCTGCCTGTCCCACAATGGAATCTGCTAACAGGCAGCAATTAGTAGACAGAACAAAGTAAGATTTAAAACGCGAAGAAGTAAATTTATATAGCTCAGCCCCTAAATCATATTTCAATTTGTAAGCGTAGGTCGGCTGACCGTCTTCCAGTAACCTCCTAGGTGGATCCCAAGGTTCTAACAACTGATCAATTTCAGCTAGACGCTTCTCTACTGCCTGATTCTCTTCTTCGGTAAGGGATAGGCTGTAGCCAAACAGCGTCTTTTGACTCTCTTTTTTACATAGTTCGATGTATGGTTCCTTATCCACTTTAAACAGTACGCCATCCCCAATCGTCCCAAATAGACGCTCTGAAAAGGGATCGTAACTTCCGTAAGAAATGACCTTCCCCTGATAACAAATATCTACATGCCCAATCGCTCCAAATAAGTTGCTGTCAGAAGTATGAACCAAAATTTCTAATTCCCTTGCCTCTTCTTCTTTTTTCACCAATCGATAAGGGCCTGTGTGTCCCGCCGAGCTCCCTTTTTGAAGAAACTGGTTAAACCGTTTTAACTCCTTAGCAGGGATAAAGGCTGCAAAGATAACCGGTAGGCTAATACGAAAGCGACGTTTTAACTCTTGGCCTTGTTGGTCTTTGTCAAATAAAATACCATCTCGAATATTAGAAATCCCCAACAAGACCAGATAAGCCCCCAAGAGGATAAATTGGAAGTGCCCATCTGAACCAGGTTCCAAGACAGTTGCTAGACCAAGCCCACCGTTTAAAAGCGCATCCCATAAATAGAGCCAGCCTCCTTTTACCCGATTGGCCTTATAAAGCCAAAATGTGATCCCATAGACAATGGCACTCCCCAACTGATATGCCCCTAAACAAATCACAACTAAGTTTACGGGCAGACTACTCAGTCGATTCAACCAGATCAACGCAAGTGAAAGAAAAATAAACCAAATAGAGTGGCTATAGGAAATAGACTTGCTACGTAACAAAAAGCGAAGAAGAAAGCTTCCTAGTCCATCAACTAAAAAGTAAATGGCTAATAGATCCAAGGAAAATTTGGTGAAACCAACGCCGTTTCGAAAAATGAGAATCCCAAAAATGACGGCAAGAACCCCAAACAATAAGGTCCGTCTTCTTGCAACTTGTTCAAAAGATATTTTTTTCAATATTCCTTCTCCTTATAGACGAAAGGTCTTTAGACAAATACTATTTTATCAAGTATAATATAAGAAGTAAAGAAAAAAGAAAATGATAAAAGGAGCAGTCTATGAAATACAATCAATATAGCTATCTATCTGTTGACCAAAAAGACATTCTTAAGGAACTAAAAGAAATTGGGTTTGACCTTCCCACCCACCTCCCAGAAAAAGAACTGTTTGAATGGTTTGTCCGCAAGGTTTACTTCACCTATAAAGATACAGATTATCCCCTCTCTAACCTAGTGGTGGATTCTAAAACAGACTTTTTAACGTATATCCAATCTGACTGCGAATGGTCTCCGAACATTTTTTACACAGTAGCCCTCCAATTACTCGGTTTCCGCTATTTTATTGATTTTGAAGATACGGATAGCTTCTTGAAAGAAGTCCAATTTCCGATTGAGTATGGAAACTTGGTAGAAAACCTCTATCACCTTCTCAATACTCGAACAGTAAAAGGAAATTTACTCATCGATCAGTTGGTCAGCGATGGCTTGATTCCTGAAGATAACCAGTATCACTATTTTAACGGCAAGAGCCTCGCAACCTTTACGAGCCATGATGCCATCCGCGAGGTCGTCTATGTGGAAAGTCGGGTCGATACCGACAAAGATGGTCTGCCAGACTTGGTCAAGGTCAGCATTATCCGTCCTCGCTATGAAGGCAAGATTCCAGCTGTTATGACCGCAAGTCCTTATCACCAAGGGACCAACGATAAGGCCAGCGACAAGGCCCTCTACAATATGAATGTCGACCTCGAGGTCAAAGAACCTCATACCATTCAAGTAGAAGTACCTCAATTAGAATTGGTGGATCCTGTCGGTTCAGCTGAGCTAGTCGATGAAGCTGAAGAAACTCTCACCCATATCAATTCCAGCTATACCCTCAACGACTACCTCCTTCCACGCGGCTACGCTAATCTCTACGTATCTGGAGTGGGGACAAAAGATTCGCAAGGCTTGATGACCAATGGAAATTACCAACAAATCGAAGCCTACAAGAACGTTATCGACTGGCTCAATGGCCGTTGCCGGGCCTTTACAGATCACACACGCAAACGCCAAGTCAAAGCTGATTGGTCTAATGGAAAGGTCGCAACCACCGGGATCTCTTACCTTGGAACCATGTCTAACGGCCTTGCGACCACAGGTGTGGACGGTCTTGAAGTCATCATTGCAGAGGCTGGGATCTCTTCTTGGTACAACTACTACCGCGAAAACGGCCTCGTGACAAGTCCTGGTGGCTATCCAGGTGAAGATTTCGATTCCCTTGCCGAATTGACCTACTCGCGCAACCTTCTAGGTGGAGACTATTTGCACCATAATGCAGCCCACCAAGCCGATCTAGACATCGTGAAAAAAGAGCTGGACCGCGCTTCTGGAGACTACAATCAATTCTGGCACGACCGCAATTATCTCTTACATGCTGATCAGGTGAAGGCTGAGGTGGTCTTCACTCATGGTTCGCAAGACTGGAACGTGAAACCTCTTCACGTCTTTAATATGTTCCAGGCTCTTCCAACAAGCATCAAGAAACACCTCTTCTATCACAATGGTGCCCATGTTTACCTCAACAACTGGCAATCCATTGACTTCCGTGAGAGCATGAATGCCCTTCTCTCTAAAAAATTGCTAGGCTACGATTCAAGCTATGAATTGCCTACTGTCATCTGGCAGGACAATACAGGAGAACAAAGTTGGACTTCCTTGGATGATTTTGGCAATCAAACAAGTCAGCGGACCTTCCTACTCGGAGATGGTGAAAAAGTCATCCAAAACCGCTACGAGACAAAAGATTACGAGCGCTATGGCAAGGCTTATCCGACCTTCTTAAGCGATCTTTACCAAGACAAGGCCCAACAGGTGACGATCGATCTTCCAATCGAAGAAGACCTGCACCTCAACGGGAAAGCTCGCCTTCACCTGCGACTTCACTCCAGCACCAATAAAGGCCTTCTCTCAGCCCAACTCTTAGAGCTTGGAAGCAAGAAATACCTCCAACCCTATCCTGCAGTCTTATCGGTCCGTACGCTGGATAACGGTCGCTACCATATGCTAGACAACTTGACCGAGTTGCCATTCAAGGAAGCGGGCCAACGAGTCATTTCTAAAGGTTATCTCAACCTCCAAAACCGGCATGACCTCTTAGAAGTTGAGGCCGTAACGCCAGGCGAGTGGATGGAATTTGACTTTGAACTCCAACCAACCATCTACAAGCTCGAAAAAGGCGCAACCCTTCGCTTGGTCCTCTACACGACGGACTTTGAAATCACTGTGCGTGATCAAACCGATTACCAACTCACCATTGACTTAGCACAATCAAGCCTCCATCTTCCTGAAATGACAGAGGCCCACTAATCGTGGTATCAAGGCTTAGCCTTTCTTTGCTTCATTTGACAGCTTAGCCTACTTATGTTACTATCTAATAGAGTATTTCATAGAAAAAGATATTAGAGGAAGTTATGGCGATTGAAAAAACTGTCAGCGAAATTGCTGAAATTTTAGGAGTCAGCCGCCAGGCGGTCAATAACCGTGTCAAGGCGCTGGCTCCAGAAGATACCCAAAAAAACGAAAAAGGGGTTACCGTTGTAACCCGTAGTGGCTTGATCAAGCTCGAAGAAATCTACAAAAAAACTATTTTTGAAGATGAGCCAGTCAGCGATGATGTGAAGCAACGAGAATTGATGGAAATTTTGGTGGATGAAAAAAATGCTGAAATCGTCCGTCTCTACGAGCAACTCAAGGCCAAAGACGAGCAACTCGCTAAGAAAGATGAACAGTTGCGCGTGAAAGACGTTCAAATTGCTGAAAAAGACAAGCAATTGGACCAACAACAACAATTGACTTTACAAGCAATGAACGACCGCGATACCTTGAAACTTGAACTCGAACAAGCCAATGAAAAAGTGCAAGAGCAAGAAAGCAAAGGTTTCTGGGCACGCGTTTTCCGTCGATAATCTGGGGCTGGATCCTACCAGTCCCTTTTCTTTTCTACCACAGGAGATTTTCCATGAAAGCATTAGAAGATTATATCGCCTTCGATCTCGAATTTAACCAATACGAAGGTGCCTATCAGATCATCCAGGTATCTGCCGTGCGTTTCACGGACGGTAAAGAAGTCGACCACTACGACTCCTACGTTTACACCGATAAGCCTCTAAAAAGCTTTATTAACGGCCTGACCGGCATTACTCAGGATAAGATCCAAAACGCCCCTCAACTAGAGCAGGTCCTCGGCGAATTCAAGGCCTTCGTTGGAGACCGCCCCTTGATTGGATACAATGCCAAAAAGAGCGACCTTCCCATCCTACTTGAAAATGGCTTGGATTTAGAAGAGCAATACGCTGTCGATGTCTTTGACGAAGCCTTCGAACGTCGTCCATCTGACCTTCATGGCATTAAAAATCTCCAACTCCACACCGTTGCAGCATTTCTAGGAGTTGCAGGAAAATTACACGATAGCTTAGAAGACGCCCGCATGACAGCTCTTGTCTACCAACAATTCCTCGAATTTGATCAAGGCCGTACCCTCCTTGAAGAGCAAGAGAACTTCTCCATCAACCCCTTTGGAGGCTTGGACTTATCCGGATTTTTTGATGAATAAAAAGAGAGAGTGGGACAGAAATCGGTCATTCGTTAGAATTCGATTTCGTCGTCCCACCTACTCAACCACTGCGTCTTGCTCGACAATCCAAAAACAATTAAGAGGCTAGGACTTTTGTCCCAGCCTCTTTTGAGTTGATGAAACTTTCTTTGCTTAAAATGGTAATTTCCCTGCGAAAGCACCGAGTTTTTTCTTGGTTGCAGCATCAATTTCTTCAATGGCAGCATTGATGGCTTGAACCGTCATATCAGAAAGAGTTTCTGTATCTTCAGGATCGACCACTGCAACATTGAAATCAATGGAGACGACCTTCTTATCACCTGTAAGAGTCGCGACAACCAAATCTTGAGCAGATTTTCCGACAAATTGAGTTGCAGCTAGCTCCGCTTGGCTTTGCTCCATTTGCTTTTGCAATTTTTGAGCTTGCTTCATCATATTTTGCATATTCATCATAGCAATAACATTCCTTCCAAATTGTGAAATTTACAGTTCATTATACCATTTTTTAGACGCTTGGAAAAGCCTAGGTGAGGGAACTCTGACATCATGCCTGCTGTTTCAGGCAATTTCATGAAGAGAGAAAAGAGTTTTGAAATCTGTGGGCCTCATCTTCCCTTAAAAGCCAGAATGTTCTTTCAAATACTCCTCTTCTTCCTTGGTCGAAGGCCGTCCTAAGATGGCATTCCGATGTGGATAACGCCCAAATTGTTGAAGAATGTCCATGTGCATCTTCTCATACTTCAAACGCTTTTCTAAGCCCGGTTGATCAAATAGGCGCAGAGCTTCTTCATGAATGGTTAAAGATTCCGAATGCATAAAGGGCATGTAGAAAAAGCCTCTTTGTACAACTAGTAATTCTTGAGCTTGTGTTAGGCCTTCTTGGGCCAAGACCAAGGCCAGGGAATCTGTCGCAAAAGCTTGGGCAGTCCCTCGAAAAATATTGCGAGGAATTTGGTCCAAGAGCAAAATCTCTGCTAAACGCCCTTCTGCCGTAGCCCGCCAGTGAAACAATTCCCCACGACTGGCCTTCCAATAAAGTTCCTCAAAGCGCTCCCGCATTTCTTGATCCAGTGCTTCTGATTTTTTGAACCAATCCTCTGGCTTCAACTCTTCGAACCAGAACCTTATCACTTCCTTCATTGCTTAACCTGCCATAATTTTTTCTTTTGTTTTTTCATCCAATGCATCATTCATCCGGCCGTACTTATATCCAGCCAAATCCAAGGCTACATAGGTAAATCCGATTTTCTTCATGTAGTCATTGATCTTGTCATGCAGTTGGATGGCTTTAAGCAGATGGTCTTCTTCCACTTCGATGCGCGCCAAGTCTCCATGCACACGCACACGGACTTGCTCAAAGCCAAGTCCTACAAGGAACTCTTCCCCTTCAAAAACCCGTTGTACATTTTCTGAAGTGATTTTCACTCCGTATGGGAAGCGTGAGGCAACGCTACAAGATGGCACCTTATTCCAATTGGAGACCCCTCTTTCCTTGGCCAATTGACGAATTTCTGTCTTATAGAGGCCGGCTTCTTGCAAGACACTGCGGACACCCGCTTCGTCCCGAGCCTTGATACCAGGGCGAAAATCGTCGATATCATCCATAATATTGCCGTCTACCAATTGCTTAAAGCCCAGTTCTGTAACTGAATCCTTAATAGTTTGGTACATCAATTGTTTGGTGTAATACCAAATATTGGGCGTATTGGCAGCAATCCGTGGATCACTCAATTCTCTCATTTCCAGTCCAAGCACAGGTGCTCCTAGCTGATCGGCCAAGTCGAGCGCTAGATCGAATTCTTCATTTGAAAACATCTCAGAGTTCACGACGGCCGCAATAACATTGTCAGGTCCCAAGGTATCCAAGGCCACCTTCAAGAGATAAGAGCTGTCAATCCCACCTGAATAGGTAACGGCTACCTTTCCGATTTTTCTTAAAATATCTTGTAATTTTTCTTCTTTTTCTTTTCTGATTTGTGCTTCTGTTGCCATCTTAGAATAGCTCCCTTCCGATAAATTCTTCAATCCGTTCATTATCCAAAATCACGATCTTTTGCTGTCGAATATCCAAAACACCTTCTCGTTTTAATTCATTGAGAATGCGATTGACACTGTTTCGCGTCGAAATCCCACAAAAACCGGCAATATCTTCATTGGTAATGTTGAAATCAATCAAGAAGCCGTCTTCTTGCTCCACACCAAACAAACTGCTTAGTTTTTGCAAATGAAAACAAACCGCCCCTTTTTTACCATTCATCATCATATACTGCTGAGACTCCATACTTTCAGACAGTTTATTACGATAATAGTCCCTCACATAGTCCTGCAGCTCTTTATGCTCTTTGACAAAATTCCAAAACTTGACCCGAGGAATACGATAAAAACTTGCTTCTTCTGTCTCCACTCGCACATTGAAAGGTGAGTCTGTATAGTTGGACACCTCATCACGAATCAAAGAGACAATGTCAATGGCTTTTAGATAGGAAAAGTTAAACTCACGCCCATCACGCATGATGACACTTGTCTTGACCACACCTTCTTTCAAGATGTAGATGTAATCCTCTTTGATCCCACGATAGGAGAGGTAACTATGGTATTTTTTCTTGACGATCGGCGTTCGCCTCTCTTCCAAAAATTTCACTAAAAATTCTGAATTCACGACGGTTTTTCCTCCCCATCTGCTCTTTCTTGAAGTCACACTAATGATACACCTGTTCAAAACGAACGACGTTAACATTTGTTGACATCAATTGGTGCACACCTCTTTTTAAAAAGAATTATACTATAAGTATCAGTATTAATAAAGGAGATCGCAAATAATGGTAGAAATTAAATTACCGTACGACAAAAAATCGATTGTTGCAAAGATTCCAGATGAAAACTTTGCAGGATTGTTAGAGTCTAAGGCGGAAAACTTCCATAACCCACTGTCTGAAGAAGAAACTGTTGAACGTTCAATGGACAACCCTATCGGCAGCCCTACTTTGGAAGAACTTGCTAAAGGCAAAAAAGACATCGTGTTGATCAGTTCTGACCACACTCGTCCCGTTCCTTCTCACATCATCACTCCAATCATTTTGCGTCGTATTCGCTCAGTTAACCCTGATGCACGCGTGCGTATCTTGGTTGCTACTGGTTTCCACCGTCCTTCAACTCGTGAAGAATTGATCAATAAATACGGCCAAGAAATCGTTGACAATGAAGAAATCGTTATGCACATTTCAACAAACGACGATGACATGGTTAAAATTGGACAACTCCCTTCAGGTGGTGACTGTATCATCAACAAAATCGCTGCTGAAGCTGACTTGTTGATAGCAGAAGGATTCATCGAATCTCACTTCTTCGCTGGATTCTCAGGTGGACGTAAATCAGTCCTTCCAGGTATCGCATCATACAAAACTATCATGGCGAACCACTCAGGTGACTTCATCAATTCTGATAAGGCACGTACTGGTAACCTTGACCACAACCCAATCCACGAAGATATGCTTTACGCTGCTCGTACTGCAAACTTGGCCTTCATCGTCAACGTTGTATTGGACGGCGAAAAACACATCATCGGATCTTTCGCTGGGGACATGGTTGAAGCCCACAAAGTTGGTTGTGACTTCGTTGCAGACTTGGCACATGTGTCTAAGATCGAAAGCGACATCACAATTTCAACAAACGGTGGTTTCCCACTTGACCAAAATATCTACCAAGCTGTTAAAGGGATGACTGCAGCCGAAGCTTCTAACAAAGAAGGCGGAACAATCATCATGGTGGCTGGATGTGCAGATGGTCACGGTGGAGAAGGTTTCTATCGCAACCTTGCTGACGTAGAAGATCCAAAAGAATTCTTGGAACAAGCCATCAATACACCTCGTTTAGAGACTGTCCCAGACCAATGGACTTCTCAAATCTTGGCACGTATTTTGGTACACCACCATGTTATCTTTGTATCTGACCTTGTAGATCCTGAATTGATCACAGGTATGCATATGGAACTTGCAACTTCATTTGACGAAGCGCTTGAAAAAGCCTTTGCTCGTGAAGGAAAAGATGCTAAAGTAGCAGTTATCCGCGACGGACTTTCTGTCGTTGTTGAATAGAATCAAACATGGATTTTCAACCCAATCTAGAACAGACACTCCGTTCTTTGCAAGCAGGCCATCTCTCAGTTGAGGATGCGCTGGAGCAAATCAACGGGGTTAAAGAACTAGGGTATGCAGCAATTGATACTGACCGGCAACGTCGCAACGGCTTCCCTGAAGTCGTATACGGCGAAGGAAAGACAGTTGAGCAAATGGAAGGAATCCTGCAATTTCTTTCACAAAAAGAATTGCCGATCCTCACAACAAGAGTCTCTCTCCAAAAGGGAGAGGCTCTTTCTCAGCGCTTTCCGACTGGCCACTATTATCCAGAAGCCCGCTGCTTCGTTCTCAACTCTAAAAAGGAAGAAGCCGATCCTGAACACTACATTGCGGTCGTCACAGCAGGGACAAGTGATGTTCCTGTTGCAGAAGAAGCTGCAGTCACTGCAGAAACCTTTGGCCATTCGGTTCGCCGAATCTATGATGTGGGAGTCGCCGGCATCCATCGCCTCTTCAATCGCTTAGAAGAGATCCAAAAAGCCAGTGTGATCATCGTGATTGCCGGTATGGAAGGAGCTCTTGTCAGTGTCGTAGGAGGCCTTGTGGATGTCCCCGTTATTGCCGTTCCGACCAGCATTGGATACGGAAGCAACCTTCAAGGGCTAACAACCTTGATGAGTATGTTGACCTCTTGCGCTTCTGGTGTAACGGTCGTCAACATTGATAACGGATTTGGTGCAGCTTATTCAGCATGTATGATCAATCGACTCAACCACAATCGAAAGGAAAACTGATGACCAGTCTATTTTTAGAACCTTTTTCTGGAATAAGTGGCGATATGCTCAATGGTCTTCTTGTGGACCTTGGGGCAGATGTCGACCTTCTTCACACAAAACTCGAGAAACTGGGAGTGGATGGTTTCCACCTCCACGTTCATCGCGTCGCAAAAAGCGCAATTTGGGGAACTGATTTCGATGTTCACCTTCACCACGGGGAGAAAGATACGGGGATTGAAGGTGATTTTGATCACGATCACGATCACGATCACGATCACGAACATCATCACGATCACGAACACCATCACGATCATGAACATCATCATGATCATGAACATCATCATGATAACGAACATCATCATGATCACGAACACCATCATGATCACGAACATCATCACGATCATGAACACCATCATCACCATTCCCACGCGGATGCTCGCAGTTATGCGGATATCCACGATTTGATTGCCGCTTCACAGTTGAGTCCTTTTGTGAAAGAAAAAAGTCTTGAAGTCTTTCTTGATATCGCAAAGGCCGAAGCAGCTGTGCATAACATGCCTGTCGAACAGATTCATTTCCATGAAATTGGTGCAATTGACTCCATTGTCGACATCGTTAGCTTTTTCATCCTAGTGGAATCGCTCGGTATCGATACAGTTTACTCTACTCCTCTCACTGAGGGAAGTGGGACCATTTCAGTTGCCCATGGAGAAATGCCTGTTCCGGTTCCCGCTGTGATGCAGTTGAGAAAAGGAACGACTATTCCGATTACTCAAGACTTCACAGTTAAAACGGAGTTGATTACTCCGACAGGGTTAGCCCTCCTTAAAGCATTGTCACCAATCTTTGAACCAATCCCCTCTCACCTTTCCATCGAAAGTGTGGGATATGGATTTGGTAAAAGAGAGACTGGAAAATTCAATGCTTTACGCGGTTCGCTATTGAAAGAAGACACCTCTCACAGCACCACTGTTGTTCATCGCACGGAAGATCAAATTATTGAGATCACCACTACGATCGATGATCAAACACCAGAGCAACTTGGTTATATTATCCACCGTTTCCTGGACGCTGGAGCTTTAGATGTCTACTATCGTAGCGTCGTTATGAAAAAGAATCGCCCTGGCTTTGAATTGATTCTCTTGATTCAAGGAAGTCAGTTGGAAGATTTTTCAGCCCTCTTGTTCAAAGAAACCAGTACCATTGGTTTTCGATACCAACAAGTCGACCGAAAGGTCATGCAACGTCGATTTGAACAAATCGATACGGAATTTGGACCCGTTACGGTAAAAATTAACCAGTACGGATCTACCACTAAAAAAACACTTGAATACGAAGACTGTCAGCGTATTGCTACGGAGATGCAGTTGCCGATTCAAGAAGTTTATCACCAATTACAAAAATACATTTATTAATTTAGGAGACATTAATTAACATGACACATCAATTACTTGCAGAAGTTATGAGTACAGCTTTGATGATTATCTTCGGGGTTGGCGTACACTGTGACGACGTTTTGAAGAAAACAAAATATGCTGGAACTGGACACTTATTCGCGATCACTACATGGGCATTCGGTATCACTGTCTGCTTGTTCGTCTTTGGCGGCGTTTCAATGAACCCTGCTATGGCTTTGTTGAAAGTCCTTCTTGGTAAATTGACAATCGCTCAATTCTTCCCAATTGCAATCGCTGAAATGATAGGTGCCTTCCTTGGTGCAGTCATTGCTTACTTTATGTACGCAGACCACTTCAAGATTTCTGAAGGTCAAATTGATGGTGTTGCTATCCGTAACATCTTCTCAACTAACCCTAACTGCCGTAACCTTCCACGTAACTACTTCGTCGAAGCGTTCGCAACATTTATCTTCTTGACATCTATCATGGCTGCTGAACACGCCAACGAAGCAATGCTTCCATTCACTGTTGGTTTGATCGTTTGGGCTATCGGTATGGGTCTTGGTGGTACTACAGGTTTCGCGATGAACCAAGCGCGTGACCTTGGACCTCGTTTCGCTTACCAAATCTTGCCAATCAAAGATAAAGTAAACAACGACTGGCAATATGGTCTTCTTGTACCAGGTACTGCTCCATTTGTTGGTGCTGTCCTTGCCTTCTTCTTCATCCGTTACTTCCTTGGAATCATGTAATAAGTTGATCGAAGAATCATTCAAAAGCAAGCATCGAAAGATGCTTGTTTTTTGATTCCTTCATTTCCGAAGCCGTCCATAAAATGATATAATGGACAAAGCAAATCATGAAAAAACAAGAGAAGGAAGAACGACATGACTCATTTTCACACCATTGTCATTGGTGGTGGCCCAGCAGGTATGATGGCTACTATTGCTAGCGCCTCTTATGGCCAACCTACGCTACTGATCGAAAAAAATAAAAGGCTCGGTAAGAAACTTGCTGGTACCGGAGGAGGTCGCTGTAACGTCACGAATAACGGGACCTTAGACGATTTGATGGCCGGTATCCCTGGAAATGGCCGTTTCCTTTACAGTGTGTTTTCCCAATTTGATAATCATGATATCATCCAATTTTTTACCGATAATGGCGTCAAACTGAAGGTCGAAGATCATGGTCGGGTCTTTCCTGTTAGTGATCAATCCCGCACCATTATTCAAGCCTTAGAAAATAAGATCCTTGAGCTAGGTGCTAGCATGGCCACCAACTGCGAAGTGGTCTCCGTCACCAAGCCAGAAGACGTCTTCATCGTCAAATCATCTGAAAACACTTGGACAGCTGATAAGCTGATCGTTACGACTGGAGGAAAATCTTACCCTTCTACCGGCTCTACTGGCTACGGACACGAAATTGCCCGCCACTTCAAACATAGCATTACAGATCTAGAAGCGGCAGAAAGCCCTCTTTTGACAGATTTTCCACACAAGGCCCTCCAAGGGATCTCTCTGACAGATGTGACCCTCAGCTACGGCAAACACATCATCACACACGACCTTCTCTTTACCCATTTTGGACTTTCTGGCCCTGCAGCCCTTCGGATGTCCAGCTTTGTTAAAGGCGGGGAAATCTTATCTCTGGACCTCCTTCCGATCACTTCTTCCCAAGAGTTAAAAGACTTTCTAGAAGAGCATCGAGAAAAGGCCATTAAAAATAGCCTCAAAGCCCTACTTCCTGAACGGTTAGCTGATTTCTTGGCGCAAGGATTCCCTGAAAAAGCCAAGCAACTCACTCCTCCTCAGACAGAAGAGCTCATTCAAAAGATCAAAGAGTTGCCTATCCCCGTCACCGGGAAGATGTCTCTAGCCAAGTCCTTTGTGACCAAGGGCGGTGTCAGCCTCAAAGAAATCAATCCGAAAACCCTAGAAAGTAAGCTCGTCCCTGGACTCCACTTTGCAGGAGAAGTCCTCGATATCAATGCCCATACAGGCGGTTTTAATATTACATCCGCCCTCTGCACTGGTTGGGTAGCAGGGAGCCCTCATTACTAAAAAACGAACTCGATTTTCCATCGAGTTCGTCTTTTTATTGTTCTTTGGTTAATGAAAAGCGGAAATCATTGTATTTAGTATAGTCAAATTCTGTATTGAGATCCGTTGTGAAAACAATCGGTGTATAGTGTCCTTCTTCTAAGACAAAACCAGGCTCAAATCGGAAGTTTGCTCCACCTAAGCCTGTGATCCCAGGGAGCAAGGCATCAGCCCCATCAAAGCCTTCAACATCCCAATAGTAGATATTTCCAGTTGCTCGGACAGCTCTTGCCGTATAGGTCGCTGTCCGAGTCGGTTCGCTATCATTTTTGAAACTTACCACTGTTGTTACATCCCCATTGGCATCGACGGTCATTTTAATCGCATCCGCTTGTGGACTAGATCCTACCCAAGTTCCCACCAGTTCTGCAGGGACAGTAGCTTGCGTCGGAGTAGACGCATTCTCGGTCTTACCAGAGTCTTTTGTACCTGTCTCGCTACTGGTTTGAGTTGAAGAGCTAGCTGTATCTTTTGCCTGAGCAGAAGATGCTGCACTCTTTTTGCTATTACTTTTGGCTTTTTTCTCTACCTTACTGGTAGATGCTTTTGCGGATGAGGAAGCTGTCTTTTTATCCTTAGCACCACAACCACCGAGAGCTAGACCAAGTGAAGTAGCCACCAGAACAGCAGCACTCCAACGGAAGATTGATTTTTTCATACGATCACCTCTTTATCTTTCTGACTCCCATTATACTCCAATTGTTACAAAAATCAAGTTTTTTTGTAACAATTGTAATTTTTTTGTAACATATTTTTTGCATTTAAATCACCAATCGTAATAGAGCGATCAAGACAATTCCAAACAAAACGGTTCCCATAAGGTTTTTGTAACGAAAGGCTACAAAGAGACTGGGAATGGTCACTATGAGGTCCAACCAGTGGAGCTGCGGGAGGCTTCCAATTTTCCCATCTACTAAGCTTGATAAAACCAAGGCAAAGATAATGGAAATGGGCAGGTATTTGAGAAAGCGGGTCACAGGAGCCGGCAGTCCCTTGTATTTGACTAAGAGGAAGGGTAAGATCCGAGGAATCCAGGTAACGAGGGCTGAGGCCAGAATGGCCATGAAGATAGAACTATTCACGCGCATCACAAACCACCCCCACAAAACAGCCAATCAAGGTCGCAGCTAGCACAGCAAGCGGTTGCGAAACAAAAAAGAGGAAGAGAAAGAAACTCACTGCTACTGCTAAGAGCACCAAGAGCATGGTCTTGGTCTTTTCTGTCAGTTGCATTCCTTGGAACTGGGCTGCAAAAATCCCAATAAACATAGCCACTAAGGCAAAATCCAGCCCAAAAGCCTTTGGATCAGGTAGCAGAGATCCTAGAGCTGTTCCGATAACCGTCGCACCGATCCAAGCCACATAGCCTACTAGATTGTTCCCATGCATCCATGGAACTGTAATGGTGTCCGTCTTTAACTTCTCACTCAAGTAGACCCCATAACTCTCATCGGTCAAGAGGCTTCCAATTCCAATGGTATGAGCAAGACTCGCATCCTTAAAATCAGAGGACGTATGCAGACTCATCAACATATTCCGGAGATTGATCAAACACACGGTCAAGGCCATATTCAAGATCGAAGAGTGGGCCGCAATCAGAGAGATCATCGCAAACTGAGCCGCCCCAGCATAGACCAAGACACTCATCAAGGCCATCTCCAAAGGAGAAAGATAGGGAGACGCCACCACACCGCAAGCCAGGCCAATACTGATATAGCCTAGAGCTGTCGGCAGCGCGTCCCTCACCCCCTGCCAAAAATCTTTTTCCATACTCTCACTCCTTCCTGAATCATTGACCTCTATTATAACACAAGAAAAAAGGTTGAAAAAGGACCAATGAAAGAGAAAGCTTTATAATCCCTTCGCAAATCCACTACTAGTTGGTGAGATCCCAGCAAAAAAGCCATTGGACCTTGCACATCCAATTGGCTCTTTTTTCTTATTCAATTCCTTCAAAGGCTAGGCTTGGTTTGGCATTGAGGTCCCAGCCTGCGAAGTTTTCTTTGTTCCACTCACTGACACTGGCATAGGCAATCATCCCTGCATTGTCCCCGCAGAGGCGCAGAGGCGGAATGATGACCTTAACATCGGTGATGTCAGAAGCCAAGCGTTCACGGAGACCTTGGTTGGCTGCGACCCCACCAGCAACGACTAGAGTCTTGACTGGATATTTCTCCAAAGCTTTTTTGGTCTTGGCCATGAGAATGTCTAAGACGGCTGCTTGGAAACTCGCTGAAAGGTCTGCATTGGAGAGACTTTCTCCTTTTTGCTGCGCATTATGGTGCAGATTGATAAAGGCTGATTTGAGCCCTGAAAAAGAGAATTCCAGATTGTCTTCCTTGATCATGGCCCTAGGGAAATCGTAGATATCAGATCCTTGGTGGGCCAGTTGATCAATCTCACGTCCTGCTGGATAGGTCAAGCCCATCACGCGCCCAACCTTGTCATAAGCCTCACCAACCGCATCATCACGTGTTTCCCCAACAATCTTATAATCACCCGCTTCACTGACATAGACCAACTCGGTATGTCCTCCACTCACTAGCAAGGCTAAGAGCGGAAATTCTAAGGGCTCGACGCTTTGAGCGGCCATCAGGTGCCCCGCCATATGATTGACAGGAATCAAAGGAAGGCCGTGCGCCCAGGCAAAGGCCTTGGCTGCAGCCAAGCCGACTAAAAGAGCCCCAACTAGGCCTGGGCCGTAAGTAACGGCTACAGCGGTGATCTCGTCTTCTGTGATCCTTGCTTCTTCTAGGGCTTCTTCAATACAAGCGGTGATGACTTCCACATGGTGACGGGAGGCTACCTCAGGCACCACTCCACCAAAACGCTTGTGACTTTCGATTTGACTGGCAATGACATTGGACAAAAGTTGGTCGTCATTTTTCAAGACAGCCACGCTGGTCTCATCACACGATGTCTCAAAAGCCAAAATATATCTATCTTTCATTCGGGTTCCTCTTCATGATCACGGCATCCTCTATGGGATCGTGATAGTAGTTTTTCCTCCGTGCAATTTCTTCAAAATGCATTTTTTTGTATAGGCCTTGGGCCGGTTGATTGGACACGCGCACTTCTAAGAAAATCTCTTTTTGGTCCGGCAACTGCGCGAGTAACTGCTGGGCTAGGCCTTGCCCCTGAAAGGCAGGCTTGACCGCAATCTGCAAAACCTCTGCTTCATAGAGAGTCTCTTGAATGGCGACAAACCCAAGGACTTGCCGCTCCTCATCCAGAGCTATGAAATAAGTACTTGATGCCTGCTCTAAATCGGCTTCAATCTGCTCCAACTTCCAGGGGCTGTGGCCATAGACATCTTCCATCACAGCAAGAATGGCGGCTGCATCCTGAATTCGTCCCTTTTTGATTTCTACTTTGATCATAGACGCTTGATGTAGGAGGTCGTTGTTTCCTTGTGGTCTTTGAGCCAATTTTCCTCTGCTTCGACCCGTTTGAGATAATTGGGGACAAAATCATGGAGGCTAGCAGGTACTTGTTTGAGGCCGAGACGTCCGATTTTCACTGCATCCGGCAGCGTTTCAGAGCAAGTAGCACTTGGGAGGCTAGAGGCAATCTGATCCTTAAAAGCCGTGACCTCTCCGACAAAGGTGACCTGCTCACTTGTTGCTGCACGCTCTAGGACTTCCTCAAATGGAAAATGTCCTTCTGGTGCGACCAGCTGATCTTCTTGGTAAAAACCCGCATAGACGTTGTTCCGACGGGCATCCATGACAGGTACTACCAAACCTTCTAGATCATCCGGCACTAGAGCTAAGAGGCTTGAGACCCCGACCAATTCAATCCCTAAAGTATGAGCCAATGTCTTTGCGGTTGCGACTGCAATGCGCAGCCCAGTGTAACTCCCAGGACCTTCTGCCACCACGATGCGGTCCAAGTCCTTGGGTGTCAAGTCGATCTGTTGCATCAAAAAATCGATGACCGGCATCAAGGTAATACTATGATTCTTTTTACTGGTTAATGTTGTTTCTGCAAGTAGAGTCTCATCTTCTAAAATCGCTACAGAAAGAGCCTTACTCGAGGTATCAAATGCTAATAATTTCATTTCCTACTCCTCTTGAACTGGATTATATTATACTACAAATTCCCTTCAAATCCCAGCGAAACTCTCCTCTAGAGCGCAGGATTTTCCTATCCAAAACCGCTCAAAAGCTTCTCTATTATAGGTCTTTGCCTCTCTGACTTTTCCAGTCTATCTTTTACTTACAGGCAAATTTATGATATAATGATAATTAATTGTATCGAATCAGGTCCACTGGTTGCGAGTAGGAAACTCTAGTGATTGCACTCCTCCGTAGCTAACAAATAGACCGAAATAATGAAAGGAAAATTACTTCATGATTTACAAAGTTTTTTATCAGGAAACTAAAGACCGCAACCCTCGTCGTGAAACCACGCATGCACTTTATCTCGATATTGATGCACCAAATGAACGCGAAGGACGCATCCAAGCTCGTCAATTGGTTGAAGCAAACACAGATTTCAACATTGAATTTATCACACCACTTTCTGAGCAACACCTTGCTTACGAGAAAGAGTCAGGTGCTTTTGAACTAACGGAGTACTAATCCATGGCTTATACCTTAAAACCTGAAGAAGTTGGTGTATTTGCCATTGGTGGACTTGGAGAAATCGGAAAAAATACCTACGGGATCGAATACCAAGATGAAATCATCATTGTCGATGCCGGGATCAAATTTCCAGAAGATGACCTCCTTGGGATCGACTATGTAATCCCAGATTACTCTTATATCGTTGACAATATCGATCGCGTCAAAGCGGTCCTCATTACCCACGGACACGAAGACCACATCGGTGGGATTCCTTTCCTTTTGAAGCAAGCCAATGTCCCTATCTACGCTGGACCTTTGGCGCTTGCCTTGATCCGTGGAAAATTAGAAGAGCACGGTCTTCTTCGTGATGCCAAACTTTACGAAATCAACCAAAACACTGAGCTTCAATTTAAAAATCTTAAAGCAACCTTCTTCCGTACGACTCACTCGATTCCAGAACCTTTAGGGATTGTGATTCACACCCCTCAAGGAAAGATTGTCTGTACCGGAGACTTCAAATTTGACTTTACACCTGTTGGGGAACCGGCTGACCTCCATCGTATGGCGGCCCTTGGGGAAGAAGGCGTTCTCTGCCTGCTCTCAGACTCAACCAACGCGGAAATCCCAACCTTTACTAACTCTGAAAAAGTGGTTGGCCAATCCATCATGAAGATCATCGAAGGCATCCATGGACGCATCATCTTTGCTTCCTTTGCCTCTAATATCTTCCGTCTCCAACAAGCTGCTGAGGCCGCTGTTAAGACCGGTCGTAAGATCGTCGTCTTTGGACGCTCGATGGAAAAAGCCATCGTCAATGGAATCGAGCTTGGCTACATCAAGGTCCCTGCTGGAACCATTATCGAGCCAAATGAGATCAAAGACTATGCGGCCAATGAGATTCTGATCATGTGTACAGGAAGCCAAGGAGAGCCAATGGCAGCCCTCTCTCGGATTGCCAACGGAACGCACCGCCAAGTGCAACTCCAACCAGGAGATACCGTGATCTTCTCTTCTAGTCCGATTCCTGGAAATACAACCAGTGTGAATAAATTGATCAATACGATTTCCGAAGCGGGTGTCGATGTCATCCACGGGAAGATCAACAATATCCATACTTCTGGACACGGGGGGCAACAAGAACAAAAACTTATGCTCCGCTTGATCAAACCAAAATACTTCATGCCTGTCCATGGTGAATACCGGATGCAGAAGATCCACGCAGGACTTGCGCGTGATTGCGGAGTGGAAAAAGACAATATCTTCATCATGAGTAATGGTGATGTCCTTGCCCTTACAGCCAACTCTGCTCGTATCGCAGGAAGCTTCAATGCTCAAGATATCTATGTCGATGGAAACCGCATCGGTGAAATCGGGGCTGCTGTCCTTCGTGACCGGAGAGACCTTTCCGAAGACGGTGTCGTGCTTGCTGTTGCGACTGTTGACTTCAAATCGAAGATGATCCTGGCTGGACCAGACATCTTGAGCCGTGGTTTTATCTACATGCGTGAATCAGGAGATCTGATCCGTGAAAGCCAACGCATCCTCTTCAATGCTATTCGTATCGCCTTGAAGAACAAAGATGCCAATATCCAAACCGTCAATGGTGCGATTGTCAATGCCCTTCGCCCATTCTTATACGAGAGCACGGAACGTGAACCTATCATTATTCCAATGATTCTCACACCAGATGACGAAAATTAAAAAACAACCAGTTGAGACCACTGTTTCAACTGGTTTTATGATGACTTTTTGAGGATCAAAAAGAGAGGTGGGACAGAAATCGGTAATTCGTTAGAATTCGATTTCGTCGTCCCACCTCCGCACAGTTGAGTAGGGCTGTAAAAG
>NZ_JACLQX010000020.1:0-38094 GCF_016648925.1 Streptococcus parasanguinis
AGCCCACTCAACCACTGCGTCTTGCTCGACAATCCAAAAATAATTGAGAGGCTAGGACTTTTGTCCCAGCCTCTTTTCTGTGCAAAAAAATAATTTAGGAAGCCTTGAGAATCTCGTCTATTGGGTACTCTGCTACATACAATTTTTCCGTTTCTTATGTTGAATAATCGGTCAAGTTACAAAACAAAATTGTGATTCGTTTGAAAGCCCTTGCAAAACAATTGTGTTGCACGTATAATATAAGCGTAATACAATCATCTATTTTAAGGAGGTCTAGCGATGATTAGACGTTATAAAAAATTATTTTTAGCATTCGTTGCTCTGCTCTCAGTCTTCCTACTAGCTTCTTGTTCTCAAAAACAAAGTGGCTCTAAAAATGCCGCTAAATCAGAAACAGCAAAAGTCGAAACGATTGATGGCGAATGGGAATTAGTCGATACTCTCGATGCTTTAACGGAATCCATCGGAGCCTATACCCTCCATGGAATCCACTTTGCACACTTGCTTGAATCTGTTAAAGACTTCAAAATGGACATGAAGATTGAAAACAACACGGCAACCATTAAATACGACTATAACATTGATAACTTTATTAAAGCTTTCTCCACTGTCACAACAGAAGCTAGAGGCAAGACTGAAGAAGAATTCAAAAAAATCATGTATGACTCTCATGAAGGATTTGCAGGCGACTTTAAGAAATACAAAGTCAGCATGAATAAAGATACTGGCGTGTTTAGCTACGAAGCAACGGGTTCTATTGATCAAGGTGCCAAAACAATGACCTTTGATGAAGGACTTTCCGTAGCAAACTCATTCTTCTTCTCATTCGGTGAAAATCGCGTTTCGCCAAACACATATCACTACAAATTAAAAGACGACATGCTTTATGTCACGATTGACGGAAAAGCGAAGAAAAATAATCTTCCAGTTCACTATGAACTACACTTCAAACGTAAAGGAAGCACTACTCAAAAAGACCCCGTTCCAATTGAAGGAAAATGGCAAGCCATCGACTTCCGACCAGCTCTTGAACGTAGCTTAGCCTTTAAAGATTTTGACAATGATGATTCGGCTATCAAGCTGATCTATCCTGAGGCATGGAAAGATTTAAAACCAACGTTGAACATTACAGATACATCTGTTGAATTCGACTATACTGTATCTCTAGCAGATGGTTTTGGAAGGTTCTACGATTACTTAAAACAAAAAGATGCATCTAAAGTGACTCAAACGAAAGACGAATATATTAAAGATCAATTTACCAAATTATCAGTCAATCTACAGGATGGCGCTAAGGACTTGCCCAATACAACTTATGAATTTGATAAAGGTAATGCTAAAATTCATTCTGTCTTGAAGAACGGTAAATTAGATACAGCAAACCAAACGATTATCTTCCCAGAAGCTATCAATATTGTGCAACTTGCAACCATGTCCATTGGACCTGTCGCTAAAGAAACTACGTATAAATACTCTATTGATGGAGATATTTTAACGTTGACGATTGAGCAACGCGATGGACGGAATAATCTAAATACGGTTATTTCAGCAAAATTCAAAAAAGTGTCTGATGCAACGGGCAAGTAGTCATTCCACTGCTCCTTGAGATTTTCTCAAGGAGCTTTTTTCTGTGCAAAAAAATAAAGAGCTTACGCTCTATTAAAATACTTCGGTACCTTTGGTTCGGTTGAACTCTCTGAGTTCACCTCATTAATTTTTTAAAGATCGTAGTTCTCACTTGCGTTCGAACTGCGTCAATGTACCTAAGCTCGTCTACGTCCCTATCAGGCTTGATTAGATGAAATAGGTTTAGTAATAATTACATAACGCAGTGGTTGATTGGTATCTTTGTTCGCTCTTATAGCTCCAAAGATTACCTAATCAACTGTGCGGGGGTGAGACAACGAACAATTTTAAAAAATTGTTCTGTCTCACTCCCAGAAAAAAGCCACCGGTTTTGGTGGCTCTTATAGGGAGATTATTATGAAAAAGTTTTAGGAGTTTTATCATTCAAAGTTAGGAGGTCTTTGATGATGGTATTAGTATACGATAGGAAGCTTAAACTTTCCTTATAGTTTTTCTAAAAAATTTTTTTCGAGAAAAAGAGGAGGTCCCAAGCAAGAATTTCACATCCTTGTTTGGGTCACCCTTTTCCTCCTTATTTCTTAGCGATGGCATGGTAGCTAGTCTTGCTGGTGAAGACTTGACCTGCTCTCAAGATGACCTTTTCAGCTTGGTCACTGTGAATGGCATCTGGCACTGTTTGGAATTCTAGAGCCAAGCCATTGTGCTGAACCATTGGTTGGCCTTGCAGATGAACAGTTTCGTCTACGAAATTGGCTGAATATACCACCAAGGCTGGGGCTTCTGACTTAAAGGTCAAAAAACGTCCAGATGGCTGATGGTAAAGAAAGCCGGCATTTTCATGCCCTTCTGGAAGAGCAAATGGATGGTCTAATCCTTCTACCAGACGAATTTGCGGATCAGAGTCCTTAAAAAGATCCTCCAAGAGCATAGCTTGGTAGAGATGCTGAACAACCGGACTTTCTCTATCCACGGTCTGAAGAGGGACACCGTCGGGATGGATAGGGTAAAGCCCTTGATGGTTGATCTGAAAGACATGGTCATTGATCGGTTGGGTGAAGTCCCCAGATAGGTTGAAATAGCTGTGGTTGGTCGGGTTAACTAGAGTATCTTGATCCGTTTCTACCCGATAAGCAATCTCGAGTTCACCATCTTCCGTCAAACCATAGGTTACCCAGATCTTGAGACTTCCAGGGAAACCACCGGTTCCATCCGCCCGTTCTGTATAGAGAGTGATTTCCTGATCCGTTACCGACTCCACGCTAAACAAAGCGCTATCCCAACCCGTCAGTCCACTGTGGTTGCAGTTGGTACCATTATTAGCTTCCAAGTGATAGGTTTGACCATTGAGTTCAAAGCTAGCTCCTGCAATCCGGCCAGCTACCGGGCCAATACTAGCCCCATATTTAGGGCTATTGCCCACATAGTCCTCAAAGCGATCAAAGCCTAGAATAATATTCGTAAACTGGTCTTCTTTATCAGGCGTCACATATTCTAAGATCGTCGCCCCATAGGTCATGACAGATAATTGGTAACCCTTGTCATTTTCGAGGCGATAAGCCCGAACCTCTTGATTCTGCCATTCCCCAAACACGCTTTCTTGATACTGTTTCACAAACCTTCTCCTCTCACTGTTTTTCTCCATTGTATCAGTTTCACAAGAAGAAACACTCCACTTTTTATAGAAAATTAGTGGCTATTCTTTATGAAATGGATGAATGATCACCCCTTGAACAACCCGATTGACGGTACCAGTCGGTGAAGGTGTGTCTGGGCGATTTTGCACCTTGAGTGAGGTCAAAAGAGAAATCAATTGACCGTAGATAATATAAGGGAAGGCACGGTAGATATCTAGTGAGTCTGCAGAAGCTTCCACCAACACTTCTCGTACATGCTCGATACCTGCAGCTTGATCGGTCAAAAGGACAACTTGACGAGCAATTTGATCCCCTGCAACTTCTCGAACCAAGTCCAGATCATACTGTCGGGTATAAGGATCAATGGAGCCAAAGACCAAGACGAGGGTCTGGTCATTGATGAGGGATTTCGGACCGTGACGGAAACCGACAGGACTCTCATACATGGTTGCGATTTTGCCTGCTGTTAATTCCAAAATCTTGAGTTGGGCTTCATGGGCTAGACCAAAGAAAGGTCCTGCTCCCAGATAGATCACGCGCTCGAAGTCTAGATCGACCACTTCCTTGACCGCACGGTCCTGCTCCAAGATTTGCTCAGATAGATGAACCAGCTCTGCTACTCGTTTTTCCTTGATCTCTTCCTCGCTTGGATCAAAGACCAAGAGAGCTGTCAAGAGCATAGACGTAAAGCTGGATGTCATGGCAAAGCCAGCATCGTTGGTTTCTTTGGGTTGAAGAAGCAAGAGATTGCGCTTATCTCCGTGGGCTTGCTGGGCCAGTTTTCCTTCTTCGGCACAGGTAATGGTGATCTGATAGAGCTCATCAACCAAGTCTTGAGCCAACTGCACGGTGGCGACACTTTCTGGCGAGTTGCCACTTCGTGCAAAAGATACTAAAACCGTTGGAACCTCTTTTTTCAAATAGGTTTGAGGATGCGCTACGATATCCGTCGTCGCAATGGATTGGAAATTCCAGTGGCGTTCATCATGCACTTCCTGCAAATATGGAACCAAGGTATCCCCTACATAGGCTGAGGTCCCTGCCCCTGTCAAGATGACCTTGATATAGTCATGCTCTTGCCCAATTTTTTCTAAGAAAGCTTTTATTTCCGCTTTTCTTTCTTGGTACAAGTGAGCCGTTTCTTTCCAAACACTTGGTTGTTGGTAGATCTCACGAGTGGTGATCTCTGCTCCTAGCTCCTGCAAGTCTTCTTTTGTATAGTCTAACATAGAACCTGTTGTTCCTTTCTACAATCTAACGTTGATAAATGGGAAAGGAGCCTGAGATGATTCTCCCAGACTCCCATACCAACCTACTCATCTTCATCATCATCAAGGTTTGACAAGAGGTCATTTACCTTGACAATACTTTCTTTTGCACGTTCAGGGTAGTCCCCTTCATTACCAGTCAGGCTACTATTGATGAATTCGATGACCATCGGAAGATTCATCCCTGCGTATAAGTCAATCGCACGTCCTTCAAGGATCAAGCGACTCACAGTGTTGCAAGGAGTTCCTCCCAAGAGATCGGCAAATACAATATAGTCTTCTAGACCTTGGACGGTTGCTTCAAATTTAGCGGTAAAGTCTTCTGGTCCTTCTTCTGGTAAGAGTGCAACCGTATGGATGGATTCTTGTGGTCCCATAATCATCTCTGTGCTCGCTTTAAGCTCTTCACAGAAGCGACCATGACTGACCAATACTAACTGTTTTGCCATACCTTACTCCATTATGCCATTCCAAAGAAGAAGTGGCCAAATGCTGAGAATGCGATTGCTGCAAGGATGATGAGCAAGATAGCTTTTGTAGAGTTCATACCCTTACGTCCAAGCAACCAGTAGATTACACCTGTAATGATAGCTGGAACCAAGCGTGGGAAGATCAAATTGAGCATATCTTGAATTTCAATCGCTTTGTCCCCAATGTGTGGAGTCCAAGAAACTTCAACACCAATCATGCTGGCAATCAAGGCACCAACCATGAAGATACCCAGAACGGCAGCTGCGTCGATCAAAGCTGTCAAGGTACTTTGCATGTTGTTGATGAGGTTAACCCCTTCTTTATAGGCAAATTCCAATTGTTTCCAACGGAAAATGTCATAAGCAACTGCCACAGCGATCCACAAGAAGATACCGGCTGGGTTTCCTGCAACAGCCAAAGTTGCTGCGATTGAACCCATAATAGCTGGTACCAAAGATCCAAAGATAGAGTCTCCAAGAGGGGCAAATGGTCCCATGAGACCTGTCTTGATCCCGTTCACCGCATCTTTTGATTTGACACCATCTTTTTCTTCCAAAGCAAGGTCAAAACCAGTGATAATGGTGTGGAAGAATGGTGAAGTATTGAAGAATTGCGTATGCAATTTCATCATTTCTTTCAATTCTGGAGTGCCATCACCATACATTTTACGCAATTGTGGAAGAAGCATGTAAAGGTAACCAGAAGCCTGCATCCGTTCGTAGTTCCAACCCAATTGGAAGGTGAAGAGGCTACGTTTGTTAATTTGTTTAAAATCTTCTTTTGTTAGTTTGTAATTAGAATTCGTCATCTTCAATTTCCCCGCTTTCTACATTGCTTGCTGGAGCAGCTACAACTGTACGTTGGCTGTTTTTGAAGTGTTGTACTGCAAGGAAGATACCGATGATGGCAATACCAATCATAGATACACTCTTGAAGTTGTTAACAAAAGTAATAGCTTGTTCTTTTGGAAGTTTAGCGAACACATCAGAACCAACAATGCTAGACACTGCAGCACCAAGGCTTTGAACATTGCTATAAAGCACTGTCAACATTGCTGTTAAGCCAAAGCCAAGTGCTAAATAGTGAAGGTTACGACGAACAGGAAGGTAACGAAGCAAGATCGCAAATCCAAGACCTGGAAGCATTTGACCTGCAAGTTTCAGACCGTTTGCCAACCATTGTACATTAGCAAGACCTGTAACAACAGTTTCTACGAAAGAACCACCAAAGGCAAGAGCCAAGAAGACTGGAAGGGCACGAGAAAGAGCCCAAGGAACAGCACCAAGAAGGTAGTTGCGTTCAATTCCTTTATAGTCGTAACGTTCGATCGCAGCATCTACACGGTGAGCGAAGTAAGTTGTAGTCATACGACCAAGAATATCAAAGTAGGTCAACAAAGTTGCTACCGGCACAGCGATTGTAGCAATAGCAATCTCTGGATCAATCCCTTTTGCTACTGAAAAGGCAGTTGCAAGAACGGCACCAGAAGTGGCGTCAATACGAGAAGCTCCACCGAAAGTACCAACACCGAGCACTGTCAATTGGAGAGAAGCTCCGATAAATAGACCTGTCTTTAAATCTCCCATGACAAGTCCTGTAATGAAACCAGCAAAGACTGGTGATCCTGCTGATGAAACAATCGTCAACTCATCACAGATTTGATAAGCTGAGTACAAAGTAAGTAGTAAAATTTGCCACCATTGTATCATGACAATTTCCTCCTAAAAATTTTCTTTTACTTTAATAACTTCATAAAGTCTTCTGCAGTGTCGTTTGGCACCATCTGAGACGTAATCTTTACACCTTTTTCGTGGATCTTGTTGAAATCTTCCACGTCCGCGTCCACCACATTGATCGAGCGGGTAATCGCACGTGTCTCATCAGATTGAGACATATTGCCGACATTCAGCGTTTCAAGCTGAACGCCTGCTTCGATCAAACGAAGGAAACGATCAGGTTTGCGAGCTACGATAAAGAGTCGTTGGCTATCATATTTTCCAGCCAAGATATTTTCCGCAGCCTTTGCGACTGGCAAGATACTGAGCTTAACACCCGGCGGTGTCGCTAGTTTCAAGCCACTTTTTTCGATATCATTTTGAGCGACTTCATCATCGATCACCATGATACGTGAAACATTTAGTTTGGTAGTCCAAAGATTGGCTACCTGCCCGTGGATCAAACGTCCATCAATACGGCATCCTACAATAGTCATAAGTTTTCCCCCTTTACTTCTTTGAATGTAGGTTGTTGAACAAGTTGAAGTGTCTCTTGGTAACGCCCTTCTGTCTCAAAGACGATCAGGCTATTGGCTCCTTCTTTGAGGAAACCATGAGGCACATAAAGTGAAGTGGTCGGTCCGACCTCCCAGAAGCGACCAAGGTTATGGCCGTTGACAAAGACGACCCCTTTCCCAAATCCTGTCATATCCAGATAAGTGTCAAGGTTGTGGTCCAGCTGAAAATCATATCGGTAAAAGGCTGGAGCACCTGCCTGCCATTCCTTTGAAAAATCGAGCTGACTGAGATCTTGTAAATCCAGTGGGTACTGCTTCCAATGAAGGTGGAAGTGCAAATCCACACAGACACCTGTGCGAATGCCCTTGTGCTGGCTATCAGCTAAGAGCTTGTGACCATAGTTGACACGGCCCATATTCTCAAGCAAGATTTTTAAATTCGTAACCGCTTTCTTTTTTCCTTTGATAAAAAGATCTTCACCGATCTCTGTTTGGTATTGCGTTGCTACATGTTGATCATCCAGGTAAATCTGTACCCGATCCCGACCATCAATGATACGCAATTTTTCTTCTTCCGCATCCAACTCAAGGTCTGTCTCATATAGGAGATAACCTGTGGTTTGCCCCAACTCTTCCATCTTTTCGGGATAAAGGCTTGTCTCAACCTGAGCCAGATTGTCCAGATTCCCAAAAAGACTAGTCTTGGCTGCCAATTGCAAGGTTTGTTCTGGCAAACACTCTTTGATGAGTGGTTCTTGCTGTGGGTATTCTGGATAATAGGTCGCCATCATTTTTTGAATAGCATAATACTTCTCCGTCGGATTGCCCTGCTCATTGAGCAAAGCCCCATAGTCATAGGATGTCACCTGTGGCAAATCAAGCGTTCCACGAGCTGAGCAACCATTCATGAAGCCAAAGTTGGTTCCGCCATGAAACATATAGAGGTTGATGGAGCCAAGTTCCAAGACCTCATGGACGGCTTCTGCCAACTCCTCTGGGTCCCTATGAATCACGGGTTCCTTCCAGCGGGTAAACCAGCCATCCCAGAATTCCATACACATCAAGGGCCATTTCTTGCCGTATTCGTCAAAGAATTCTTTCATCTGACCGAAGTTATAGGCTGCTTTGGAACCGAAGTTTCCCGTCACAAAGAGGTCTTCTTCTATCAAGGTTCCTGTTCTTAGCGTTGCTCGCCATGGTCCATCTGATGTAAAGAGAGGACAGGTCACGCCTTTTTCCTTCATCAAATCCCGAATGGCACGAAGATAATCCTTGTCTTCTCCATAAGAGCCGTACTCATTTTCCACCTGCATCATGAGGATTGGACCACCCTGATCCACTTGGTAGGGTGTTAACAACCCAAGCAAGCGATCATAATAACGATCCACTGCTTCGATAAAGGCTGGGTCTGATGAGCGGATTCGCAGGTCTTCTTCCAAGAGCCAGGCTGGTAATCCACCAAATTCCCACTCTGCACAGATAAAGGGCGACGGCCTTACAATCATGTAAAGTCCAAGGGATTGGGCTGTTTGAATGAAACGCTCTAGATCCAATCGACCACTAAAGTCAAACTGCCCTTTGCGGGGTTCATGCGCATTCCAAGGGACATAGGTTTCAACCGTGTTGAACCCCAATGCCTTTAGATTATACAAGGAATGATACCAGTCTGCTGGGTCAATTCGGAAATAATGGATCGCTCCGGATAAAATCTTGAAGGGTTGATCTTTTAAATAGAAAGCATCGCGAATCTCAAAAACTCCCATAAACGCCCCCCTTTCTTATATGTAACCCTTTTCATTTATTAATATAATAAATTATTTAAAAAATGTCAACACTTTTATAAAAAATATGTTAAAATAGGGTTAAATAAGAGAAATCTAAAGAGAGGTAGCACTATGGCAATTCCAAAGTACCAACACATCAAAGATGAATTGAAGCAGCAAATTATCTCCGGAAAATTTGAAAATGGAGATAAATTTTATACTGAAGCTGAACTCATTAAAATTTATGATGTCAGCTCTATCACCGTTGTCCGTGCTTTGAACGACCTCGCTGCTGATGGCTACATTGTCCGCCAGCAAGGAAAAGGAACCTTTGTTTCTCGTGCTCGAAAACACAAACTGGTTGAATTTTCAGATGTTGAAACCTTCCCAATCCAAAAGGCCAAAGTCAAAGTTCTCTCTATTAAACGTGGAAATACCTTAAGCATCCTAGACAAACTAGGCCTCAACCCAACGCAATTCTACTATAAGATCGAACGGACTCGCCAGACAGGGGATGATACCTATATCTTCCACCAAACCTATATTCCTGAACAATACATCAATCCAAACTATCCAAATTTGGAATACTATAGCTCTATCTATGATCGCTTCAAAGAAGACTACCACATTCATATGAACGATGAACACTTCGAAGAAGTCAACGAAATCGTCTTTCCTACACCAAGCAAGGTTGCTAAAGTATTGAAGATCGACGAAAATTTCCCAACGGTCAAACAAGTGAAGACGACCAAGCTAGAAGCGACTGGCCAAATCCTTGAATACACGGAAACCTATAAACGCGGTGACTACTACAAGATCAAGTTCATCTCCTGTGACCGCGATCACTAAGAACCAAAAAGACTGAGACATCTCGGTCTTTTTTATAGCTCCAGTATAGCATGTTGAAAACGATTTCTAAAGACCTCTTTAAAAATATATATAATTAGTGATAGTTTAGCTATAAAAAGTTTAAAAAGAGAGTGGGACAGAAATCGGTAATTCGTTAGAATTCGATTTCGTCGTCCCACCTCCGCACAGTTGAGTAGGGCTGTAAAAGCTGATGAAATCAGCGTATTAGAGCCCACTCAACCACTGCGTCTTGCAGTTAGTCTTATCAAACATCAAAGGCTGGACAGTTTTTGCCCAGCCTCTTTCGTCTATTTTTCAAATTCCCTTTTTCGTTGCGATTAGTCACCCAAACCGATGCGTTCGAAGATTTCATCCACCCGTTTGGTGTAGTAAGTTGGGTTGAAGATTTCGTCGATCTCTTCTTGAGTGAGACGTGAAGTTACTTCTGGATCAGCTTCAAGAAGTGGTTTGAAGTCGACTTGGTTATCCCATGATTGGGCCGTCTTTGGTTGAACAAGATCGTAAGCTTGCTCACGTGTCATGCCTTTTTCAATCAAAGTCAACATGGCACGTTGACTGAAGATCAAACCAAATGTAGAGTTCATATTGCGGATCATGTTTTCTGGGAAGACTGTCAAGTTCTTAACGATGTTTCCGAAACGATTGAGCATGTAGTCAGTCAAGATGGTTGTGTCTGGTGCGATGATCCGCTCAGCTGATGAGTGAGAGATATCACGTTCATGCCAGAGTGACACATTTTCATAAGCTGTGACCATGTGACCACGGATCACACGCGCAAGACCGGTCATATTTTCAGAACCGATAGGGTTGCGTTTGTGAGGCATGGCTGAAGAACCTTTTTGGCCTTTAGCAAAGAACTCTTCCACTTCACGTTGTTCTGATTTTTGAAGACCACGGATTTCAGTTGCCATCCGCTCGATCGAAGTTGCGATGCTCGCAAGAACTGCAAAGTACTCAGCGTGAAGGTCACGAGGAAGGACCTGTGTAGAGATTTCTTGAGCACGGATACCCAATTTATCGCAGACGTATTTTTCAACGAATGGTGGGATGTTGGCAAAGTTACCAACCGCACCAGAAATCTTACCAGCTTCCACACCAGTAGCCGCATGCTCGAAACGCTCGATGTTGCGCTTCATTTCGCTGTACCAAGTTGCCAATTTAAGACCAAAAGTTGTCGGCTCAGCGTGCACACCATGAGTACGACCCATCATGATAGTGAACTTGTGTTCTTTCGCTTTGTCAGCGATGATGTTAAGGAAGTTTTCAAGATCTTTGCGGATGATGTCGTTGGCTTGTTTGTAGAGGTAACCATAGGCAGTATCCACCACGTCAGTAGAAGTCAAACCATAGTGAACCCACTTACGCTCTTCACCAAGCGTTTCAGAAACCGCACGTGTGAAGGCCACCACATCGTGACGAGTTTGCTGCTCGATTTCCAAAATACGGTCGATGTCAAAGTCCGCTTTTTCACGGATCAAAGCCACATCTTCCTTAGGAATTTCTCCCAATTCAGCCCATGCTTCGTCAGCCAAGATTTCCACCTCAAGCCAAGCACGGTATTTATTTTCTTCAGTCCAAATGTTCGCCATTTCTGGGCGGCTATATCTATCAATCATGTTTAATTTTCCTTTCTTTTGATGTTTTACATCAGTTAGCAACCGACAGTCGCTTTATTCAAATTCTTCTTTCCCAATCCACACAGATGGATAATGATCCAGTGTATTCAAATCCGTATCCAGCGGAACATCATAGATAGCTAAATAGTTTTCAGGATATTGAGCAGTCAGCTCTTCATACTTAGCTTTCACTTTTTCATGATCACTACTAGCATACAAGACTTCGACGACTGCTCCTGTCTTGTCCTTCTCAACAAAAGCATTGACAATGAGTTGAATCATAAAACCTCCTAAATCGAAATACCCTTCATATTTGCTTCCAGAATAGGCATCTTGACACCTAACTCTTGACCAGTATGATAAACACTTTGACAACAATAGAAGATGTCCTGTTTATCATTGTGCAAAGTCATAATTTTTCGAGTCAGCTCATTTTTCGCAAACATGACTTTCATGGCTTTGCCGGCTATCCAAGCCGGAATTTTGTAGGGTAAGAGTTCTGCCTTATAAAGCTTCAAATTCACGCCACGCGCTTCTACGACTTTCAAGGCTTCTCGAATGGCCTTGATGGCCAATGACAATTCCGATGAACTATTCATCAAGTTCAGAGCCAATTCTTCTGGGTTTTCCAAATTTCCTGAGCGAGCAGCCGTCGAAGTGACACCCGCATTAATCGCCATGTGAATCCAAATCCACTCGACCATATCATGAGGCACTTCCCACTTCAAATCTGCAGAAGTCAGTAAATCCGTCAGATCAGCATAGTTAGAAATGTGTGCTTTTTGCTCACCTTCTAGCATTAAATGGTCAAACAAGACACCATCCAAATGGTCCTCCTGCATGTGACCGCCCGCTGTCGGAAAGGCCAGAATATAGTCATAATCTCCTGCCCACTCTTGGACCTCTTTTCGAGTATCCCAGAAATTACAGAAGAAAACAAGGGTACCTTTGATATTATTTTTCCGCAAGGTCTCCACAGCTTCTTTGACAAAACCATGACGCACACTCAGAAAAATAAAATCATATTCCGAATCAGCTTCCGCCACATGAACCTCATAGGTATCATGCTTGTTCTCACCCTTGGAATGATAGCGACCATCTAGCAGATCAACCGACAACTCCTTCGGAGCTGTGCTTTTCTTACTATCTCTCAGTACGTGTTCCACTTGATGGCCTGCTTTTTGAAAGGCGTAGGCATAAGTGGTCCCGATGACTCCAAGTCCTAGAATCGCTATTTTCACTTAAAAATCAATCCCTTTCCCAAACTCCTCAACCTCATCTGGCACATCACTAAACAAAGTCACATGTCCCATCTTGCGATTGTGCTTTGCTTCTAGTTTACCATATAAGTGGAGGTGAGCGCTTGGATTTTCTGTCACATATGTTTCAGCAGCCTCGACGTGTTGGCCGAGAACATTGAGCATAACAGCTGGTGCATGAAGGTGAATTGCTGGGAGTGGTGCTCCGAGAACGCCCAAGATATGGGTATCAAACTGGGAGAAGTCGCAGGCTTCGATCGAATAATGCCCTGAATTGTGTGGGCGAGGCGCGATTTCGTTGACAATGATGTCATCAGCTGTCGCAAACATTTCCACACAGAGGGTACCAGAGAGGTTCAGTTGTTCAGCGATTCGTACTGCCATGGCTTTGGCTTTTTCAGCTAGACTTTCTGAAATGCGAGCAGGCACAATGGTTTTTGAAAGAATGTTGTTGCGGTGGATATTTTCTTGAACTGGGAAGACTGTCACATCCTTGCCATTTCCAGACACGATGACTGAAATCTCAAGGTCAAAGTTGACAAACTCTTCTAAAACACAGTCTGCTGAATCGGCTAAAGCACAGGCTTCTTCCAAGTCCGCTTCTGAACGAATGACCTTCTGACCATGGCCATCATAACCACCGGTCGCCGTCTTGAGGACATAGTTTTTCGAGAAGTCGATATCTGCCAAGTCTTTGCTAGAAGTTACGACCTTGTAAGGGGCCACAGTGACTTGTGCTTTGTTGGAAAGAAAGTCCTTCTCAAAGATCCGGTTTTGGGAGATGCGAAGCAGGTCGGTCCCTTGAGGAAGCTGGCCTTCTTTAATAACGGCATCCAAACCATCAGCATCCACATTTTCAAATTCATAAGTGAGAACATCACAGCGATCTGCCAACTGACGAAGAGCGTCTACGTCGTCGTAAGGGGCCACGATGATTTCCGCCACACGGGATGCTGGGCAATCCGCTGCTGGATCCAGGGCGATAACCTTGTGCCCCATATAGATAGCTGAGATCGCCATCATCTGACCGAGCTGGCCGCCACCGATGATGCCAATGGTTTTAGTTGAGCTCATTTGTAGACTCCTCTGCGATTTTTCCTTGTTCTTCTGCGAAATCCGCTAACGCTGTCGCAATAGCCTGGTCCTCTACCGAAAGAAGGCGGAGGGCAAAGAGGGCCGCGTTAGTCGCACCTGCTTCACCGATCGCCATAGTTGCGACAGGCACTCCACCTGGCATCTGAACGATGGAATAAAGTGAATCTACACCGCTAAGAGCCCGTGACTTGACGGGTACGCCGATAACTGGAAGGGTTGTTTTAGCAGCAACCATTCCTGGCAAGTGAGCTGCGCCACCTGCACCCGCGATGATGACCTTGATGCCACGGCTACGTGCTTCTTCGGCATGTTTGAACATGAGGTCCGGTGTGCGATGCGCGGAAACAACTTTCTTTTCGTAAGCAACACCGAAGTTGTCGAGGACTTCAGCGGCTTTTTGCATGGTTGCCCAGTCGGATTTTGAGCCCATGATAATGGAAATTACTGGTTTAGTCATAATTTTTCCTTTTTCTTTTTTTGATAATGTTCTTAGGTGGTGGGGACGGAAGCAAACCTTCGGTTTCATTCCTAAACTTTGAGCCTAAGGTCTCAAAGTTTCCCCCGACCAGAACAGATGCTGTTCTGGTCTTTTCACCACGGCGACCATTATCGTGTTTGGCGACTTCATCGCCTAATATAGCATTGATATTCGAAAACTCGAAGAAAATCATAGAGTGACAAGGCAAAGCGACGAAGATAGAACTAAAGTTCATCAAGGAGCTTTAACACAGTCAATCGAAGATTTTCAAAGAGTTTTATTTATTCGCCTTGCTACCGATATCCGTACGATAGAAGAGGCCTTCTGTGTTTTGTTTATCGAGTTGGCTGTAGATGATGTTTTGGCTGTCTTTGACGGTGTCTGCTGTGGTGACGAGCATGTAAACACGTCCGCCGTTTGAGAGAAGGTCTTGGCCATTTTCAGCGAATTTGGCACCGGCATAGTATGTGATGATGTCACCGTCTGTCTTGGCCGGAAGTTTGACACCCTTCTCATAAGCGAGTGGATAGCCGTTTGATGCTACAACCACGCCCAATGTCACACCCTTGTCCGTCCAAATGATGGCTGGCTCTTTGCCATCCAAAATGTCAGAGATGTTTTGTGCAAAGTCAGATGTCAAACGAGGCAAGATGATTTGCGTTTCAGGATCGCCAAAACGAGCGTTGAACTCGATGACTTTCGGTCCATCAGCTGTCAAGATAAGACCCGCGTAAAGGACACCAAGGTAGGGACGCCCTTCTTTGATCATGCCTTCAAGAACTGGCTTGACAATGGTGTCAACCGCTGTGTCAACCACGCTCTGTGGCAAGTGAGGAACTGGCGCATAGGCACCCATCCCACCAGTGTTGGGACCCTTATCACCATCGTAGGCACGTTTGTGGTCCTGAGCTGTTGGCATGATGTAGAACTTGTCCCCATTGACAAAGGCAAAGAGAGAGAACTCTTCCCCGTCAAGGAATTCCTCGATGACCACACGCGCACCTGAATCACCGAATTTATTGTCCAAAAGCATCTCATGAGCGGCTTCGACGGCTTGCTCAACTGTCTCCGCAACGACGACACCTTTCCCAAGGGCCAAACCGTCTGCCTTGACCACGATTGGAGCACCTTTTTCTTCGATGTAGGCCTTGGCTTCCTCGAAATCTGAAAATGTGCCATAGGCTGCTGTCGGAACGTCGTATTTGACCATGATTTCCTTAGCAAAATCCTTGGACCACTCCAGCTCAGCCGCAGCCTTGGTTGGGCCAAAAGCCTTGAGACCAGCTGCATTGAAATCATCCACGATTCCAGCCGCAAGGGCATCATCTGGACCGATAAAGGTCCAAGCAATATCATTGACTTTTGCGAAGTCAATCAGCTTAGAATGTTCGGAAATTCCGATATTGACCAAATCCAGACCATCTAATCGCATCCCGTCATTACCAGGAGCCACAAAAACCTGCTCAACATCTGTAGACTCCAACAATTTCTTAGCAATCGCATGCTCACGACCGCCAGATCCAACAACCAAAAGTTTCATCTCGAACCTCTTTTGCGAATTATTTTATTAAATTATATCATAATCGTTCGTTTTATTCTAATGATTTCAGCAAAAGTCTCCTATTTTCAGTAGAATCCAAACATTTTTTGCTATTTTCTCCTATTTCTCATTTTTTTCCGAATAGTATAGGTGAGACCTACTAATTGACGAAAAGGAGTATTATGCAAACAATCAAAAAATTTGTCGTACTGACTTGTGCGACATGGGGGATGCAAGCCTCTATTGCCCATGCAGATCAAGCGACCAATGCTATCTATGCCGAAAAAGGGCAGCTGGTGATTCATCTTGGAAACGTCCCGGATAAGTATCAAAATATCCAAGTTCCCGTCTGGTCTGACCAAAATGGCCAAGATGACCTGATTTGGTATCCTGTGGAACGCAGTGACAAGGGATTTGACCTACAAGTGCCATTGACCAACCATTCTGATCAAGCCGGACTTTATCATGTCCATGTCTATGGAGTGGAGGCAAATGAACAGCTAACCGGTCTTTACCCTCTCACGACCAGCGTCCAGCAAAAAGACCTGGCTTCCTCCCAGCCAAAGATTACGATCACACCCATCTCCCAACAAGAATTTGAGGTAGACCTAAAGTTGTTCGAAGACGTTGACGAGATTGTCTTCCCCATCTGGTCTGAAGAAAATGGGCAAGATGATCTGGTCTGGTATCCAGCAAAGAAGGTCGCACCTGGACATTTCCAACTGCGCTTTCAAGCTCAAAAACACAAGGGAAGCGGGCTATTTCACCTACATGTCTATCAGAAAAGCAAGGGACAACTAAAAGGGCTATTCCCCACTACCTTTCAAGTGGAAAAGGCAAAGCCAAAGCTCACTCCACTCGCGACACATCCGGGAAACACCTACCCCATTGGTGAGTGCACCTGGGGAGCCAAAGAATTAGCCCCTTGGGCCCACAACTGGTGGGGAAATGGCGGCATGTGGGCAGCTAGCGCACGCGCTGCTGGATTCCGGACAGGAGACACTCCAGAGGTCGGTGCCATCGCCTGTTGGGATGATGGGGGATATGGGCACGTCGCCTTGGTTACGGATGTCGAACATGACCAAAAAATTCAGATCCAAGAGGCTAACTACAACGGCCATCGCTATATCGACAACTTCCGCGGTTGGTTCGATCCAACTAACCCCATCTGGGGAACCGTCACCTATATCTATCCAGATTAAGGTCTTCATAACCAGCAGAAAAGACACTCATCATTGAATGAGTGCCTTTTTTGATTAATGTCTAAAATGTCTTACTCCTGTGAAGACCATAGCCAATCCGTATTTATCAGCCGCTTCGACTGACTCTTGGTCACGGACTGATCCACCCGGCTGGATGATCGCTTTAATCCCTGCTTTGGCGATTTCTTCCACGTTATCCGCAAATGGGAAGAAGGCATCGGAAGCAAGAACAGCGCCGTCAAGACGATCTTTGGCTTGGTCAATGGCGATACGGACGGAAGCCACACGGTTGGTTTGACCTGGGCCAACACCAAGTGTCATGTGGTCGTTGGTCACGATAATACCATTTGATTTCACATACTTGATAGCTTTCCAAGCAAACTCAAGAGCTGTCGCTTCTGTCTCAGTTGGTTGGCGTTTGGTAACCACTTGCCAGTCAGCTGGACTTTCTTTCACCACGTCTTGGTTTTGAACGAGGAGACCACCAACAACACCAGTGTATTCTGCTTCCACTTCACTAGCATCTTGAGCGTCAAATGGCAGCTCAAGGATCCGCAAGTTTTTCTTCTTAGTTGTCAAGATTTCAAGCGCTTCGTCTGTGTAGCTTGGTGCAATGATGATTTCAAGGAAGACACCGTGCATTTTCTTAGCTGTCGCAGCGTCTACTTCACGGTTGAGAACGACAATACCACCAAAGATGGATACTGGGTCAGACTCATAAGCGTAGTCCCAAGCCGTTTCGATATCGTCAGCTTGACCAATCCCACATGGGTTCATGTGTTTCAAGGCCACAACTGTTGGACGGTCTTTGAAATCACGGATGATCCGGATAGCCGCATCAGCGTCACGGATATTGTTGAAGGACAATTCTTTCCCGTTCAACTGTTTCGCTGAAGCGATGGAGTAATCCGTTGGAAAAGCTTTTTGGTAGAAGTCTGCGTCTTGTTGAGGATTTTCCCCGTAACGCATTGGTTGCTTGAGATCATAAGTCAAAGTAAGTTTTTCAGGTTTACTTTCACCCACTTGAGCTGTGAAGTATTCTGCGATCAAAGCATCATAGGCTGCTGTGTGGCGGAAGACTTTCGCTGCCAAACGTTGGCGAGTTTCGTAACTTGTTTCGCCGTTGGCTGCCAATTCGTCAAGCACCACAGCATAATCAGTAGGATCTACCACAACCGTTACGCTAGCATGGTTTTTAGCTGCTGATCGAAGCATGGATGGCCCACCAATATCGATGTTTTCAACCGCATCCGCGTAAGTTACGTCTGGTTTAAGAATCGTTTCTTTGAATGGGTAAAGGTTGACCACAACAAGGTCAATCAATTCGATATTATTGTCCTTAGCTGCTTGAAGGTGGCTATCGAGGTCACGACGAGCGAGGAGACCACCGTGGATATTTGGGTGGAGGGTCTTCACACGACCGTCCATCATTTCTGGGAAACCAGTCACATCATCGATGGCAATGGTATCCACCCCAGCATTGTCAAGGGCAACTTTAGTACCACCAGTTGAGATAATGTCCCAACCAAGTTTTTTAAGTTCTTGGGCAAATTCAACAATACCCGCTTTGTCTGAAACACTAATTAGTGCGCGTTTAGTCATTCTATTCCTCTTTCTTTAGATCCAAGCGCATAGCGACTTCGTTATTTTCTTCTATAAATCCTGTTTCCTGAAAACCCAAACTAGTCAGCAGGTACTTCATTTTTTCATTTCCAACTACATAATCTGCGATAATATGGTTGCAATCTCTATCCATCTGAGCCTCTTTGATCAGAACTTCCAAGGCTTTTCGTCCATAACCTTTTCCTTGGTACTGCTGGCCAATCATTATCCGCCAGATAAAGTATTCTGCTTCATCCTTATCTATTTCCAACAGTAGAAAACCAACTACTAGCTCATTCAAATAGATTGCCATTGGAAACACATCCCCATTCTCTCGGTAGAGCCATGCGTCAGCTAAAGAACGAACATTGGGAGCTACAAAACGTGCTCGTTCATCAGCTTCAGATATTTTCAAATCCAGCACTGTCTGAAAACTGCTCTCATCTACTAATTTTAGATTAATCATTTTTCTCCTACCAAGATTACACAATCAAAACTTGATTTCCTTCTTACTTCCTCTCCACTCCCAAACGTTCCAAGACTTCTGGATAGAGCTTGTACTCTGTTTCATGGATGCGAGTTTCGAAAGTATCAAGGGTATCCCCTTCAAGGCGCGGCACGCGCACTTGCTGAATAACCTTACCGGTATCAACGCCAGAATCCACCCAATGGATAGTCACACCGCTCTCAGCAACGCCTGCATTCCAAGCATCCTCAATACCATGAGCACCTGGAAATTCAGGGAGATAAGCCGGGTGAATATTGATGATACGGCCTTCAAAAGCTGCTAGTAAGGTTGGACCGACGATTTTCATATAGCCGGCCAAACAAACTAGGTCAATCTGGTGCTCATCCAAAAGTTTGACAATAGCTTCTTCATAAGCTGCTTTATTGTCAAATTCCTTAAGTTCAAAGGCATGGCTCACCACGCCAAGGTTTTTGGCACGTTCTAAGACATAGGCATCACGATGATCTGAAAAGACAAACTCTACCGGAAATTGTTCTGCAATCACCTGAAAGTTTGACCCGTTGCCAGAGGCAAATACAGCAATCCTTTTAGCCATTATTTAATCACCACACTTGCGCCGTCTTTCTTCACAATACGACCGATTTCATAAACAGGTTCGTCAAGAAGTTCTTTGACACGTTCCACATTTTCTGGTTTCACTGCAAGCATGAGACCAATCCCCATGTTGAAAATTTCAAACATTTCTTCATGTTTGATTTGGCCATATTTTTCAAGAGCTTTGAAAATTGGAAGAACTGGGACTCTGCTTTCGTCAATTTCAGCAGCCAAGTCATCTGCGAACATACGTGGTACATTTTCGATGAAACCACCACCTGTGATGTGGGCAATTCCGTTGACCAATTCTTCTTTGATGAGTGGCAATGCTGCTTTGACGTAGATACGAGTTGGCTCCAAAAGAACGTCTTTAAGTTTCTTCCCTTCCAATTCTGGGAGAACTTCTTCACCTGTGTAATCCGCAAAGACACGACGAACAAGTGAGTAACCATTTGAGTGGATACCGCTTGAAGCAAGTCCAAGAATCACATCCCCTTCAGCTACTTTTGAACCGTCGATGATTTGAGATTTTTCTGCAACACCGACAGCAAAACCAGCCAAATCATAGTCATCTTCACCATACATGCCAGGCATTTCAGCTGTTTCCCCACCGATAAGGGCTGCACCAGCCTGCACACAACCTTCAGCAACACCAGCAACGACCTGTTCCAATTTAGCAGGTTCATTTTTACCAGTTGCAATATAGTCAAGGAAGTAAAGGGGCTCCGCACCTGCGGCGATGATATCGTTAACACACATAGCGACACAATCTTGACCGATGGTATCGTGTTTGTCGTACTTAATAGCAAGCATGAGTTTAGTACCGACACCATCTGTACCTGAGATCAAAACAGGCTCTTTGACACCTGTTTTTGAAAGATCGAACATACCACCGAAGCCACCGAGAGCTCCCATAACACCTGCACGTTCCGTACGAGCCACGTGTTTTTTGATCCGTTCAACAACTTCATAACCTGCTTCAACGTCCACACCCGATTGAGCGTATGCATTCTTATTTGTCATTTTTTAATCCTTTTCTTTTTTTGAGAAAGAGTGCGACGTATTTTTAGATAAACAATTTTTTTATCTAAAAATACTAGTCAGGTCTCTAGCTTTGGTCCCATAGGGCAAAGCGTCTACTGACAAATGCTTTAGCTTTTAGTCAGTAGTGAGACGTGGAGCATAAGCATTTTTATTTGTCATTTGTTTCATTCCTTTTCTTTTGCACTGCTCTTAATAGAAAGAAGTATGTTCTTTCAAACTTTCCACATAGCGTTCTTCGTAGTCATACAAAGGCGTTGGATATTTTCCATCAAAGTAAGCTACACAAAGACCGCCATTTGGAGCATCTGTATCAATTCCAATAGAATCAATCAAGCCATCGATTGACAAATACGTCAAGCTATCTGCACCAATGATATCGCGTGTTTCCTCTACTGTGTGATTGGCAGCAATCAATTCCTTACGTGTTTGAATATCGATCCCGTAGAAACATGGGTAGGCAAGGGCTGGGCTACCGATTGCTACGTGGACCTCTGTAGCTCCTGCTTCTTTCAATAACTTCACAATTCGACGTGATGTTGTCCCACGTACGATAGAATCATCAATCATGACAACCCGTTTGCCTTTCACGACACCGGATACGGCAGAGAGCTTCATCCGAACCCCTTGCTCCCGTAGTTCTTGTGTTGGTTGAATAAAGGTCCGTTGGGTATATTGGTTTTTAATCAAGCCCATTTCATTTGGTAGGCCAGATTCTTCCGCAAATCCCATGGCTGCGCTAAGTGATGAATTAGGTACACCGACCACAATATCTGCTTCATGTTTGAATTCACGTGCCAATTGAGCCCCCATACGTTTACGGGCTGTATGGACATTGACCCCTTGGATATTGGAGTCTGGGCGAGCAAAGTAGATATACTCCATTGAGCAAACAGCCAATTGGGTGTCCGTTGTATAGTTATCGTAAGTGATGCCGTTATCATCGATGATCACGACTTCACCCGGATTTACATCCCGAATCCACTCTGCTCCAACCACTTCAAAGGCACAGGTTTCAGATGAAACCACGATAGCTCCGTTGGCCATTTTCCCAATCGAAAGAGGACGGAAACCATTTGGATCCAAGGCGGCAATCAGCTTATCTTCCAGCATGAGAAGGTAAGCAAATCCACCTTTCACCGTATTCAAGGCTTCTTTCACCTTACCCATGAAAGAAGGGTTGTGGCTCCGACGAATCAAGTGGGCCAAGATTTCTGAATCAGAAGTTGAGCTAAAGATCGCTCCGTTATTTTCTAACTCCCGTTTGAGGGACTTGGCATTGGTCAAATTCCCGTTGTGAGCAAGTCCAAACTGGGTATCATGAAAGCGAAAGAGGAAAGGCTGGATGTTATCCACCGAAGCTTCCCCAGCTGTCGCATAGCGAACATGTCCAATCGCACCCGTCCCTGTCAACTTATCCAAGTTAGCAGGATTCCGAAACACCTCTGAGAGAAGCCCCGTATCACGATACCGTTTTAATTGACCCGCATCATTTGAAAGGATCCCCGCCCCTTCTTGACCACGGTGTTGAAGACTGTGTAATCCGAAATAAGTCAGTTTTGCAGCATCTGGGTGTCCCCAGATCCCAAAAATACCACATTCTTCATTAAGAGATTTAACTTCGTATGTCATTTTGTATACCTTTTATTTTCCAGTAAAGTATTTAACCGCTGACGCAAAGAGATGTTGATCTTTATTTCCTGGAATATTTTGGAAGAGACCGTCTTCGAAACGTTCTGAGTGTCCCATCTTCCCGATGATTTGACCGTTCTTACTTGTGATACCTTCAATAGCATTAACAGATCCGTTAGGATTGTATTTAGAATCCATGCTTGGTTTACCTTCGAAGTCAACATATTGGGTAAAGATTTGACCATTGTCACGAAGCTCTGCAAATTCTTCAGCTGTCACGACAAACTTCCCTTCACCGTGTGATACTGGGATGGCATGGATGTCACCAACTTTCACGCCTGCAAGCCATGGTGAGTTCGTGTTGGCAATCCGTGTTTCAACCATCTTAGCCACGTGTTGGTTGGCATCATTGTAGAAGAGGGTTGGACTCGTGCTGCTCGCATCTTCAAAGTTACCATATGGAAGAAGGCCTGATTTGACGAGGGCCTGGAACCCATTACAGATACCGATGATCAAACCACCACGTTCGATGAAGTGATCAATGGCTGCACGCACTTTTTCGTTAAGCAAGATGTTCACGATAAATTTAGCGGATCCATCTGGTTCATCTGCTGCTGAGAAGCCACCTGCAAAGAAGATAATATTCGCTTTTTCAATGTTGTCAACCATGGTGTCAACAGACTTGACAATAGCTTCTTCATTCAGTGTGACAAATGGTACCAAGTTGACTTTTGCACCTTCTTTTTCAAAGGCCTTAGCGGAGTCATATTCCGAGTTAGTACCTGGGAATACTGGGATGTAAACCACTGGTGCCTCAACTGTTTCTTTAGCTTTGATAACAGTATCTGATGCCAACGCAGGTACTTCTTCCAGCTCAGTTGCTTGTGCAAATTCCGTTGGGTAAACCTCTTCCAATTTACCTTGGAAGGCACTGTCAAGTTCGTGTCCATCAAGCGTTACACCATTGACAGTAAGTGTAAAGTCATCTGCTGTTTGTCCAATCTTGGCAACACCTGCAATTTCTTCAGGCGATGTGAAGATGAATCCACCCAATTGGGCTGTCAAGCTAGTGTCAAGGTCAGCTAATTCGACGTTTGCACCAATATGGTTCCCAAAGGTTGCAAGGGCAAGAGCTTCAAGGACACCACCGTATTTGACAGCGGATGCAGATGTGACTTTGTGAGTTGCTTGGATGGCTTCAAATTGAGCAAAGTTAGACTTGATAAGATCAAAGTCAATTTCTTGTGCCAAAGCTTGACCTGGGATGTAATAGATATTTTCACCAGTAGCTTTAAATTCTGGAGAAAGGACCTTACGGCTATCTGTAGTTGTCACCCCAAAAGCAACCAAGGTTGGTGGTACTGTCAATTCTTCAAAGGTACCAGACATAGAGTCTTTCCCACCGATAGATGGCAAACCAAGTTGAATCTGAGCTTCAATGGATCCAAGAAGAGCTGCTACTGGTTGACCAAAACGCTCTGCTTGTTTATCCATCCGCTCGAAGTATTCTTGATAAGAGAAACGAGCCTTAGACCAGTTTGCACCAGCAGCAACCAAACGAGCGGTTGCTTCGATGACCGCATAGGCAGCACCATGATATGGAGACCATTCTGCTACATAAGGGTTGAATCCTTGCGCCATAACAGAAGCGGTGGTTGTCACGCCATGTTGGACTGGTAATTTCTGTACAGAAGCTTCCGTTGGTGTGATTTGGTAGCGACCACCAAGTGGGTGATTGACTGTTGAACGACCAACTGAGCTATCAAAGATGGTTTGTAACCCTTTTTGACTGGCATGGTTCAAGTCAGCCAAGACCTCAAGAGTATCCGCTTCAAGGGTTTCAGCAGATGTTTGACGTTCTTCTGGAAGCTTGACATCCTTGTCAACCACCTTAGCATCTACAACCACACGTACACCGTTTGTATCAAGGAAACGACGTTCCAAATCAACGATGGTTTCACCATTCCAGTGCATGACTAGATTTGGTTTTTCAGTCACTGTCGCAACAACCACAGCATCAATATTTTCTTTGTTACATGCTGCAACGAAGGCGTCTACATCTTCTGGACGAACCACCACAGCCATCCGTTCTTGAGACTCAGAAATGGCAATTTCTGTACCGTTCAAACCTTGGTATTTCAATGGCACTTTGTCTAGATCAATTTCAAGACCATCTGCCAATTCACCGATAGCCACGCAGACACCACCAGCACCAAAGTCATTTGATTTCTTGATCAAACGGGTCACTTCCCCATTACGGAAAAGACGTTGAATCTTACGTTCTTCGATGGCATTCCCTTTTTGAACTTCAGCACCAGCTGTTTCAACAGATTCAACCGTTTGAACTTTAGAAGAACCTGTCGCACCACCGACACCGTCACGTCCAGTCTTACCACCGAGCAAGATAATCACATCACCAGCTTCAGGTTTTTCACGGACAACATTTTCCTTAGGAGCCGCACCGACAACCGCACCTAGCTCCATACGCTTAGCAACGAAACCTGGGTGGAAGTATTCACGAACATAAGTTGTGGCAAGACCAATTTGGTTACCGTATGAAGAATAACCGTGAGCTGCTGTTTTAGAAATCACTTGTTGTGGCAATTTCCCAGCGCGAGTTTCTGAAATTGGAGCTGTAATATCGCCAGCACCTGAAATACGCATGGCTTGGTAAACGTAGGAACGCCCTGACAATGGGTCACGAATGGCACCACCGATACAAGTAGCCGCTCCACCAAATGGTTCGATTTCCGTTGGGTGGTTGTGAGTTTCGTTCTTAAACATGAGAAGCCATGGCTCTTTCACACCATTGACATCCACTTCAATTTCAACAGAGCAGGCATTGATTTCATCAGATACTTCCATGTCATCCAAACGGCCATTGGCACGCTCATAACGACCAAAAATAGTCGCCATATCCATCAAGGTTTGAGGTTTTTCTGTACGTCCCAACTCATCACGCATGGCAATATACTTGTCATAAGTCGCTTGCAATTGTTTTTCAAATTTAGAAGCTGAGAAGTCGATATTTTTCAACTCAGTCTCGAAAGTTGTGTGACGACAGTGGTCAGACCAGTAAGTATCCAACACCTTCAACTCAGTCTCAGTTGGCACACGTCCAATAGACTTGAAGTAATCTTGAATGAAGAGAAGGTCATCCACTTCCATGGCCAATCCTTGCTCTGCCTTATACTGTGCAAAATCTTCTGCCGTATAGCTTTCAAAGAAATCCAAGCTTGGAATGGTCTTGTCAGACTCAGAGAAATCCTGTTTAGCAATGCCAACAGTGATGTCTTTGAAACGAGAATCCACTGGGTTCAAGAGGTAGTTTTTGACCGCTTCCAACTCATTCGCATCAATATCCTTGTTGACCAAGTAAAGTTGCGCTGTATTCACTGTTACATCATTTGAACTACCAAGCAAAAGCAAAGCTTCTTGTGAAGATGCCGCACGTTGGTCAAATTGACCAGGCAAACTTTCGATCGCAAAGAAAGCATGCTTTTCAAGATCAGCCTGAACCGCAGCTTCATCCAAAACAGTATCGGTCACTTGCTCAGAGAAGATATGTTTTTCCGCACGCGCAAACAAGTCCTCTGCCAAACCAAAAACATCGTAAACCTGAACAATCCGAAGATCCTTCAAGGTTTTCAACTGAAGATTATGCTGTAATTCTTTTACTAAAGAGTCCGATTTCACACGAAAATCAGCTTTTTTCTCAACGAAAATACGTTTATCCATTTTATTTCCTTTATCTATTTCTACTTAAAGATTGTAGTGAAGACCAAGTATTCTATTTGTAAAAGGCTACTTCAATCCTTGCAATTTTTCTAATACAACTTCATAAACATCTGTCAAGCTACCAAGATCACGACGGAGTGAAAAGGTCTAGTAGACCTTTTCAGCCTGAGTCCTTTTACTTGAAAGACGAAGGTTTTCCGTTTCAAAAAGATTACTTCAAGCCCTGTAATTTCTCCAATACAACCTGATATACATCCGTTAAACTGCCCAAGTCCCTACGGAAGACATCCTTGTCCATATGGTGCCCCTCAGCATCCCAAAGGCGGCAGTTATCTGGTGAAAATTCATCTGCCAAGATAATTTTGCCATCCTTATCAAAACCGAATTCCAATTTGAAGTCAATCAAACGAAGACCAATTTGTGCAAACCAATCTTTCAGCAATTCATTGATACGACGCGTTTCTTCCTTGATATAAGCAATTTGTTCATCATTGGCAATATCCAAGAACTTCACATGCTCATCATTGATGAATGGATCATCCAAATCATCGTTCTTATAGTAAAATTCAACGATAGGAGTTTTCAAGTCCAAACCTTCTTCCACGCCAAAACGTTTAGAAAAAGAACCCGCAGTCACGTTACGAAGAACAACCTCCAAAGGAATGATTTTCACTTTCTTGTTGAGTTGTTCTGTGTCAGAAATACGTTCGATAAAGTGAGTAGCTACACCCGCAGCATTCAATTTTTCAAAAATAAGAGACGAAATCTGATTATTTAGCACACCCTTTCCCTTAATAGTCTCCTTACGAGCCCCATTTAGCATGGTTGCCTGGTCCTTATAGACCGACTTAATCACATTTTCGTCCTCAGTAGTATAGATATCCTTAGCTTTTCCAGTATAAATCAGTTGATTGGTCATGACTTTGTTCGCCTTTCGTATTTTATCACCTTCATTCTATCACATACAAAGTGTATTTTCAATAAATTTCCGTACAATATAGGCAGAAACCGAATGAAAAGGACAGAAAAAAAGATCATCCAGAACAATCTCTGAACGATCCCTTTTCAACTACTTACTAGCAGTTCGTTTTTCGATATAGTCAACGACATCTCCTACCGTGTTAAAGTCATCAATAGCCTTGTCTGGAATCTCCAATTGGTATTCATCCTCAAGATTGATAATAAATTCCATCAATTCAACAGAGTCGGCTTGTAAATCCTTGCGCAAATCTGATTTCAAAGAAACTTGGAAATCTGGTCCCTTGCGGTCTTTGAGAAATTCCTCAATTGTAGCTAAAATTTCGTTTTGTTTGCTCATATATTATCCTTCCTTCGATAATTCCTTCACTGATTTTCCAACAACATCTGTCTCTAACATAGTCCGAATCTGACGAATGGTACTATAGACTGCTTTTGCATCGCTCGAACCATGCGTTTTAACAACAGGTGCTTGAAGGCCAAATAAAACCGCTCCTCCAACATCTGAGAAATCCAAGGTTTGTTTCAATGATTTCAACCGGTCCTTGAGGAGAAAAGCTCCTAGTTTCGCCTTCCAGTTTCCAGTAGCAATTGCTTGTTTCAGTTGCTTCAAGATTCCAAAAGCTGTTCCTTCCATCGTTTTCAAGACAGCGTTTCCCGTGAAACCATCCGCCACAACAACATCTGCAACACCATCCATCAAATCACGCGCTTCCACATTTCCAACAAAATGAATCGACGCATCCTCAGATAACAATTGGTAAGTTTCCTTGCGCAAAGGATCTCCCTTACTAGCTTCTGTCCCATTGTTCAATAGACCCACGCGTGGTTTTTGAATCCCACGAACATTTTCCGCATAGTAAGACCCCATCACAGCATACTGATGCAAGTGCTCTGGTGTATTTTCCGCATTGGCACCTAAGTCCAACATGTCATACCCGCGACCATCAACCGTCGGAAGTGTGGACATCAATCCAGGGCGTTCCACCCCTTTGATACGACCAACGATAAAGAAACCTGCCGCCAACAAGGCACCCGTGTTACCCGCAGACAACATAGCATCTACATCTCCAGCCTTCACATCCTTGGCAGCCAAGACCATAGAGGCCTGTTTCTTCCGACGAATAGCACGTGCCGGCTCATCATCTGAATCGATTTTTTCCTCCGTATGAACAATCGATACACGCTCTGTTGCTGTTAAATAGTTTTTGATTTTTGCCTCATCACCATACAAGACAATCTCAATATCATCAATATCACGAATGGCTTGATTCACGCCTTCTACCAAGGCTTGAGGTGCATTATCGCCCCCCATTGCATCTACTGCAATTTTTTTCATGTTTCACCTCCAGATGAATCTTTCATAATCGCTCCCCAATCACTTAAGGAATCGATAAACTTTTTAGCTTTTAAATGGATCCCTACATACTCCTCATACAACTGATCCATCGCCTGACGTAGAGCTGCTTTCATCTCCGCTTGTAGAGAAATCGTCTCTAGCTCACTGAATCGCACTGCTTGAAACTGATCCAATAAATAGAGAACATTTGGATGCCAGTGAGCGCGTCTCTCATCCTGATCATAATGATCCGGACAAAGGACCCCACTATACCGGAAGGAATAGTCAAAAGGAAGGCCAACCCGATGGCAGAAACAGCATTCATGCAGATTCAAGACAACCCCAAACCGCGATAGAATCTGAATCTCAAAAATATTGGTCAAAACCTCATAATCCAAGCCTTCTTCCATCAAAGACAGGGTCTTTTCCAAAAAAGCAAACAAGGCCGGATCCACCTGATTATCCTGAATACTGGCATCCGCAAGCGCCAGAACATAGGTCGCATAAGAAAGGGCAAAAAGATCTGCATTGATTTTCTTATAAACCTGCACATCTTGAAAATCATCAATATAACTCAAGCCATCATCATTGATTTTCAGCAACATATCCGCCGTTACCAAAGGTTGTAACATGGGATTCAATCGTGATTTTCCCGCATGTTTCACAAAAAACATCCGCTTACCTGACTTCTCCGTGAAGATCTTGACCAATTTGTCATCCTCACGAAATTCCCGATTATACAGCACAATGCCCCGGGTCTCAATTGACTCCAGCATGTTCTTCCATATACTCCTTCAAGCGTTTCATAGCTTCCTTGATAACCTCCATGCTGGCTGCATACGACAAACGCACATAACCTTCGCCATATTGACCAAAAGCAGCACCAGGAATAAAGGCAACCGCTTTTTCACGCGCAAAATCCTGCAAGAAAGCAAAGGAATCTTGATTATAACCAGCTGGGATTTTAGCAAAAATATAAAAGGCACCATCTGGCTTAATCATCTCAAACCCAAGCGCGGACATCTGTTCGATAATATAATCCCGACGCTTCACATATTCCTTCTTCATCGGTTCCGCATCATCTCGACCTTCCGTCAAAGCTTCGATCGCAGCATACTGGTTCATGGTTCCAGCAGCCGTTACCAAATACTGATGGCTCTTGATGAGTTGGGCCGTCAACGCAGCCGGGGCAAAGATAAAGCCAAGTCGCCAGCCTGTCATGGCATGAGATTTGGACAAGCCATTGATAACAATGGTCTGCTCAGGAATAAAGGAGGCCATAGAGACATGCGCTTCTCCAGTATAAGTTAGCTCTGAATAAACTTCATCACAAATCACAAAGACTTCATATTTTTTTAGGACAGCAGCCAATTCTGCCATCTGTTCGCGCGAATAAGTGACACCCGTTGGATTAGCTGGATAATTGAGAATAACAGCCTTCAATTTTTCACCCTGCTCTAGAATGGCCTTTTCCAACTTTTCAGGAGTCAAGACAAAACGATCTGCTGTCGTATCAATTTCGACAATTTCCGCCCCAACCAAATTCACAATCGGTTCATAACCAGGATAAGCCGGCGCCGGAAGAAGTACTACATCCCCAGGTTCCAAGATTGCTGTCAAGGTTGCAGATAGGGCTTCAGTCGCACCGATCGTCACCAATATCTCATCTTCAGGACGGTAGTAAATACCATATTTATCAGCCACAAACTGACTCGCAGCCTCACGCAAAGCCAGCAAACCACTCATCCCAGTGTAATGGCTAAAATTCGCATCAATGGCAGCCTTTCCTGCTTCTTTTACATGTTCAGGAGTTGTAAAATCCGGTTCCCCCAAAGTCAAACGCAAGACACCAGGAATGGAAGAAATTGATTGATCGAACTGACGAATCAAAGAAACTTCAATCCGATTCAGATTTTTATTAAAACGTTTCGTTAAATCCATAGAACACCTCCAAAAACACTTATATTCATTATACTATAAATAGGACCCCATCGCAAAAGAACAAGCCAGATCCCCACCTTTTGCTGACCACCAAAGGACATTTCAAAAATCCTTCCATGAAAAAAAGACTTAGCAATGCTAAGTCTTTCAAGCCATTATTGTTGACCACGTGTTGCCACATATTTCAATTGATCCGCATGTTTTGCCACAAAATCCTTCATTTCTGAATCAGGAATTTGACGAAGGTAGAGGTTAGAACGAATGGTTTCATCCTCTTCACGACAAGTTGACAATACTAAGTATTTATCAGATGCTTTGATCTTGATATTAGGATTCTTCGTACGAGCTGACTCATAGATATTCTTCAATTGTGTCGTAAAATCATTGTCATCAGTAAAGCTTGTACGGTAGAAAGCGGTGTCCTCTGGGACAATGACCAATCCCATTACTTCATAATAATATTTCCGCTCTGGTGTCTCAATCACAACATACGGATGTTGGTCCAAATACTCTTGTTTGTCATAGTAGTTGACATCATTAAACATGCGATGATCGCCGACCTTACTACCACGAGCATGACCAAACAACCAAGTCAAACGATCACTGAAGTCTTTCTTGTTGTCCATATCCATGAAGACTGTCCCCATGTATGGTTCATTTCCACCATCAAACGTCTTATTCAAATAAGTTTCATTGTCAGTGGTTTGTACAACAGGTTCATCCAACTCAGTACCCGGTGCATAGACATAAGCAATTGCCTCAGGGTTAACAGCTGTTAACTGAGCAAAACGATTTTTCAAGTAATCTTTTTCTTCTTGGCTTGGTTCATATTTAGTTTCTTGCTTGGTTGAGCTTGTTCCAGTTGTTTTTTTAGCCGTGCCAGATGACTTAGTTCCTCCAAATGGATTAAAGAAAATAAATCCAGCAACAAGAACAACAACTGCAACAAGAGCAGCAATTACAAGACCCAATTTATTTGAACTTTTTTCCCCAGCTCTTTTCATTGATTGATCTCCTCTTGATGATTTTTTCTAAAAAATAACACTGAACCCGAAGGTCCAGTGATATTTTACGAGCTAATTAATAATCAAATTATTTAACTGCGCTTGTTTTTGGAAGAGCTTTACCAGCTTGTTTTGAACCAGCTTTACCAGCTTCTGCTTTTTTAGCTGCTTCTTCTGCTTTAGCTGCGTCAGCTTTAGCTGCGTCTGCTTTAGCTGCGTCTGCGTTAGCTTGTTCTGGATTAATTCCATGTTCTTTCAAGTAACGAGCGTTAGCTTGTTCTGGAGTTTCATTCAAGATATAGTAACGGCCTTCTTTTTTCTTAGCTGTGTTTTGAACAGTTTGGAATTGTTGTACATATTTGTTACGTACGTTCAAGAATGCAGTATTGAATGCTGCTTCATAAGCTGCTTTCTTTTCTCCGTAAAGGTGTGAACCACCTTCAACAGCATCAAATTCAGCTTTAGCTGCTACTACTGCTGGATCAGCCGCTGCTTCAGCTTTGATTTCGTCCATGTGACCGTTAAGGTATTCTTCAACTGTACGAGCACTTACAAATTCAGATTGATCATAGTATTTTGAAGCGACGTCAGTATCTTGAGGTCCTCTAGGATTGTTAGCTCCACCGTTGACTCCACCTTCGGCAAGAACTGGTGCTGCTGCAGCAAATACTGCAAGAGCTGCTACTGATGATAATAAAACTTTTTTCATTGTTTTATCTCCTTTTTTCTTTTCAAAAATTATTCGTTACTTCGTAACTATGACTAGTATACTAGGATATTCTGCCTATGTCAAGACTTTTTCCATTATTTTTTAAAAAAAGTTTAATCTTTTGATCCATTTGAGATATAGAACTACGAATTTAAAACCATCTTGGAAAAATACTCTATTCATATATAAAAATGTATTTAAAAAATAGAAATCTTTTCTATCCTATTTCACCACCCCATTTTTTGGCAATCGTTTCTTGGGCAAACTAGGATCAGCCTTTGCTTCTAGTTCTTTAGCTGCTTGAACCAGTTTTTTCCGTTTCTTTTCTTTTTTTAGATTTTCCAACCATTTTCTGATTTCCATTTGTATATCCTCCTAAATAAAAGAGGCCAGTTACCCAGCCTCCTTATTGTTAACATTTTTTGGCATTTCCGATTTCAAATAGAGGAGAAAGAGGGCGATTTTCGTGAATGCGAACAATGGCCTCTGCAAGGAGTTTCGCAATCGAAATTTGCTCAATCTTATCAATTAATCGATCTTCCGGTAGATAAATCGTATCCAACACCACCAACTTCTTAATGGCTGATTTTTGAATATTGTCCATCGCTGGTCCTGATAAAACAGGGTGAGTACAGCTCGCATAAACTTCAACAGCACCTGCTTCTGCAAGGGCGTCCGCGGCATGACAGATTGTACCAGCTGTATCAATCATATCATCAATCAAAATACAAGTCTTGCCTTCAACACTCCCAATGATATTCATCACTTCACTCGTATTCATCTTATCGACACTTCGACGTTTATCAATAATCGCAATCGGTGTCTTCAAAAATTCAGCTAATTTTCGAGCACGAGTCACACCACCATGGTCTGGACTGACAACAACATAGTCTTTCCCAATCATCCCACGACGTTCAAAATAGTCGGCGATCAAAGGCGCACCCATCAAGTGGTCAACAGGAATATCAAAGAAACCTTGAATCTGAGCGGCGTGCAAATCAATTGTCAAGAGGCGATCAACACCAGCAACCTCAAGCATATTGGCTACCAACTTAGAAGTGATTGGTTCACGAGCTCGAGCTTTCCGGTCTTGACGAGCATAGCCGTAATATGGCATCACCACATTAATGGATTGCGCACTAGCCCGTTTCAACGCATCTACCATAATCAAAATTTCCATTAGATTATCGTTAACCGGCGAGCTAGTGGATTGCAAAATATAAACATCTTTCCCACGGATTGATTCTTCAATATTAACCTGAATTTCTCCATCAGAAAATTGACGAACCGTTGACTTTCCAAGTGGTAGTCCCATTTCTCGAGACACACGTTGAGCCAATTCTTGATTTGACGACAAAGCAAAGAGCATTAAATCAGAAAATGACATGATTTCCTCCAGTAAAATCTAAAACCATATTGTACAGTCAGCACAAATTTCTCCTGTAACCATTTTATCGCTTTTTAAGCAAATATTCAAATATTAATTTATGGAAACTACAAAATCTATCACTACCTAAATTCTATCAAAAAAGAAGCAGAACAAATGTTCTGCTTCAGTGTAATTCTTAGTTTGGATAGATATAAGTAACAGTACCTTGTGCTGTTGTTGGGTTAAACCAACCACGGTAGTTCCCAATACTACGGATACCATTATAGTTAGACTCAGAGACTTGGATGCTCGTTGTAGATTGAACGGCTGTAACAACTGCTACGTGTCCATATCCACCATCATTCCAACATGCAATGGCACCAACTTGTGGTTGAGATCCTGTACGGAATCCTGCTGCCGCTGCACTTGCTGCCCATTGTCCACCATTACCCCAGTAATCACCAGCCCATGGAGCCAATGTCTTCGCACCCCATGTACATTCACCAACTGGATAAGATGATGCAGATGTACTATAAGTTGGACGAGAAACAGTTGCTGCTGGAGCTGCTGGAGCTGCTGCTGCTTGAGTTTGAACAGCAGGTTGAGCTGCTGCTTGAGTTTGTGCAGCCGCTGGTGTTGCAGCAGGTGTTTGTGCTGCTGCCTGAACTTGTGCTTGAAGAGTTGTATTAGCAGAAGCTTTTACAGCTGCTTGTTGTTCTTTTTGTTTTGCACGGTAAGCTGCCTCAGCTGCTGCCGCTGCTGCCGCTGCTTTTTCAGCTTCAGCTTTTTGTTGCAACAAAGCGTTCTTTTCGTTTTCAGCAGATGATTTTTCAGCTGCCAAATTCAATTGTGCCACTTTCAACTCAGCTTCTTTAGTTGACAAAGCTTGCGCATCATCTTCTAATTGCTGTTTATTTGCAATAACAGTATTGATAGCGTCGTTGTTTTCTTTTTGTTTTTGTGCAATATCTTCTTTATCACGTTTTTGCTCTTGCAACATTTTGTTGTTAGCATCTGCAATTTCATTCATAGCAGAAATACGTGAGATAGCTTCTGTCAAAGATCCAGAGCTAACAATCGCATTAATATAGCTTGTTGCAGTTCCAGTTGTTTGAGCACTACGTGCTTGATTTGCAAGTGATTCTTGACGAGCAACAATATTTTTTGACAACTCATCGATCTCAGCTGACAATCGTTCAGATTCTTCATTCAAACGGTCATTTTCAGCTTGAAGATTTTCTTGTTGTTGTTTAATTTCAGATACTTGACCTTGGATTTGATCTACCTGAGCTTGTGCACTTTGTTGTTGTTGATTAATACTATTGATTTTGTTATCTTGAGCAGCAATCTTATCATCTGTTGAATCAGCTGATACACCAGCTACGACAGCACCTTGTGATAAAGCAACTGTACTCAATAAGATTGTGGCAAATAATTTTTTCTTCATTAGATAAATTTTCCCTTTCTAATAAGACACTAACTAGTATAACAAATTTTTTGAAATTTTATATTACGCTATTGTTACATTTTTATTGCGAGTTTATAAATAAATCTTTTCAAGTAAAGGCTGTAATACTAATAATAGAAGTACATTCAAAATTAAACTTGGGGAAATTTGGTAAATAATTAGTGTAATCCAGTTAAATTTTATACCGATAAAAAGAACCAAAAGAAGGTTTGTTAAAATCTGAAATAATAGAATCGTTAATAAAAATGTAAAAAAACGAGTCAATCGATTGACTAAAATAATCTGATTACACCGATAAAAAATCACCTGAAGTAAAGGAAATACTAGGAAGGCAATTCCTAGAGTGTGTAAAAAATACACATCAAAACAAAAACCAAAGAAGACTCCCCACCAAATACTAGCTATCTCAGAGAAATAGAGACTCAATAACATAAAACCATATAGAAATAAAAATGAAGTAGGTTCAAAGGAGTTTGGACAGAAACGAGAAATAAGAAGAGAGATCTGCCCGTCAACAAATAAAGATAAGAATAAGATTAAAGGGAAAAAATGGTACTTACGTATGACTTTCACACTACTCTCCGATCAATAGTACATAACGATTGACATCTAAATTAGCCTTTGGTTTCACACGAATTTCTTGCCCTAACTGATCAGATGCCTTTTGAGTAGAAGTCACTGTACCAAGAGGTAAGTCACTACTCTTATATTTTCCTAAACCACTTGTTGAAACCAGAGATCCTTTTTTAATTTCAACTGGATCTCCAATTTGCAACAACCGAAACTCACCCGTCTTCTCATCATAACCATTTAATAAGGCAAAAATAGATTGACCTTGACTCTCAATTTTAAACGTCAGGTGTTGTGAAGAAATAGTATCTTCGACTAATAATTTTACTTTACTAGAATGTTTCTCTATACTTTCTACCACACCAATGACGCCACCAGACGAAAGAACAAACATAGAATCAGAAATTCCATCTGAACTACCTTTATCAATAACAAATTCCTGATCCCACGAACCATAATTACGGTCAATAATCTCACTAACGACTTGTTTAGAACCCGATACAGAATTCTTGATTGACATCAAATCCTTTAATTCTCTATTTTCTGATTCCAAACGGTTAAGTTTTGACTGGTCTATATCCTTTTGATAAAGACGTGATTTTAACGAACGGTTTTCATCATTTAATTCAGATAAATTCTTTAAATCCTTTGCCTTAGATTCCACAAAAACAAATGGTACCGATACAGTCTTATCAACAATAGCTAATAGATCAGAAGATTTTAAAACAATCGAAGTTCTAACAGATGGAAAAAGAAATAAAATTCCTGAAACAGTTAAAACAAACACAAAACTAAAAATTTTAAAGAATCGATTCAAGAACATAGACAAAACCTTCAAAAATATAAAAAATAGTTTGAGATGACATCTCAAACTTCGAAATTATACGGAGAATGGGGGATTCGAACCCCCGCGCCGGTTACCCGACCTAACGATTTAGCAAACCGTCCTCTTCAGCCTCTTGAGTAATTCTCCAAAATGGGCACGAGTGGACTCGAACCACCGACCTCACGCTTATCAGGCGTGCGCTCTAACCACCTGAGCTACGCGCCCAAGTTTAAAAAAACTTGGTAAAAATGAACAAAAGTTCAAAGCGGGTGACGAGAATCGAACTCGCGACAACAGCTTGGAAGGCTGTAGTTTTACCACTAAACTACACCCGCTTATTATTAAAAGAAATGGCGCGAGACGGAATCGAACCGCCGACACATGGAGCTTCAATCCATTGCTCTACCAACTGAGCTACCGAGCCAAATTGCGGGAGCAGGATTTGAACCTACGACCTTCGGGTTATGAGCCCGACGAGCTACCGAGCTGCTCCATCCCGCGTTAATATTAAGGAGGATGTGGGATTCGAACCCACGCACGCTTTTACACGCCTGACGGTTTTCAAGACCGTTCCCTTCAGCCGGACTTGGGTAATCCTCCAAAATAACAATGGACCTTGTAGGACTTGAACCTACGACCACTCGGTTATGAGCCGAGAGCTCTAACCAGCTGAGCTAAAGGTCCAACAAGATCAACAATATAGCGGCGAAGGGGATCGAACCCCCGACCTCCCGGGTATGAACCGGACGCTCTAGCCAGCTGAGCTACACCGCCATAATATCGGGAAGACAGGATTCGAACCTGCGACACCTTGGTCCCAAACCAAGTACTCTACCAAGCTGAGCTACTTCCCGATCTAAAGCTACCGCTTTATGCACCCTAGAGGAGTCGAACCTCTAACCGCCTGATTCGTAGTCAGGTACTCTATCCAGTTGAGCTAAGGGTGCTCGTTCCTATTCAATTATTACATAGCCTTGCGACCATGCACCCTAGAGGAGTCGAACCTCTAACCGCCTGATTCGTAGTCAGGTACTCTATCCAGTTGAGCTAAGGGTGCTTCTTTCAACCTTTGTCTATGCCGAGGACCGGAATCGAACCGGTACGATCGTTACCAATCGCAGGATTTTAAGTCCTGTGCGTCTGCCAGTTCCGCCACCCCGGCCTCCTCAAGCGAACGACGGGATTCGAACCCGCGACCCCCACCTTGGCAAGGTGGTGTTCTACCACTGAACTACGTTCGCATTGCTTTCTTTATATAAAAAAATGCCGGCTACATGACTTGAACACGCGACCCTCTGATTACAAATCAGATGCTCTACCAACTGAGCTAAGCCGGCTCATTATTATTCTCTTATGCGGGTTAAGGGACTTGAACCCCCACGCCGTAAAGCGCCAGATCCTAAATCTGGTGCGTCTGCCAATTCCGCCAAACCCGCAAAATATGACCCGTACTGGGCTCGAACCAGTGACCCATTGATTAAAAGTCAATTGCTCTACCAACTGAGCTAACGAGTCTTAAAATAACTTTCATTATCTTAACGGTCCCGACGGGAATCGAACCCGCGATCTTCGCCGTGACAGGGCGACGTGATAACCGCTACACTACGGGACCTATGGGAGTTAACGGGATCGAACCGCTGACCCTCTGCTTGTAAGGCAGATGCTCTCCCAGCTGAGCTAAACTCCCAAATGAGCCTAGTATCTACTAGGCTCAATCTCTTGCTAAGCGACTACCTTATCTCACAGGGGGCAACCCCCAACTACTTCCGGCGTTCTAGGGCTTAACTGCTGTGTTCGG
>NZ_JACLQX010000021.1:0-35557 GCF_016648925.1 Streptococcus parasanguinis
CCCTACTCAACTGTGCGGAGGTGGGACGACGAAATCGAATTCTAACGAATTACCGATTTCTGTCCCACTCTCTCTTTTACTTCTCAAAAATTACCTCTTGATGGGGAAAACGTTCCGCTTACTGAAAAGCCCTTGTTTTGTTTTCAACAGCTGTTATAATGGTACTATCAAAACGTTGGGAAAGGAGTTTTATGAAAGTTAGAATCGAATTGGATCCATCTATGGACGAGCCTGAGATCTTGATTCGAGCTCCGCGCTTGACCCCGGAGTTGACCCAGCTGCAAGAGAGAATCCTAGAACAAAAGGTCGCTCCTTTGGCCTTCTACAAGGATCGAAGTGAGTATTTTCTGGATGTGGCATCGATCCTCTTTTTTGAGACGGACGGGGAGAAGATTTTTGGGCACACCAAGGACGAGGCCTATGAGGTTAAGCAGAAGCTCTATGAGTTGGAGGAGCTGCTTCCCATCGCCTTTTGTCGGATATCCAAATCCACCATTGTCAACGCCAAGCAGATCTATTCTCTAGAAAAGTCTTTTTCAGGAACCAGCACGGTCAATTTCTATCAGACCCATAAGCAGGTTCACGTATCCAGACGCTACTATCAACTCTTAAAAGAACGACTAAATGAAATGAGGTAATATCATGAGAAAAAAATTAATCGGAGTATTCTTAATCCTTTTAGCAGCCTTAATCCTTTTACAGGGCTATTTTGTAAAATGGGACATCAGCATCTGGACCTTAGCTTGGGTTACCTTGCTTGCCGTCCTGTCCCTCTCTAGTTTCTTAAAACGCCATTTTGGTTGGGGCTTCATCTATGGACTTTTAGCCCTCTTTTGTCTCAATGGGCAATACCATTTCCTTCCGGTGTCCAATTCGGTTGTCATCCTTTCCTCAATTCTCGCTGTGATTGGGCTCAACATTTTGTTTAAACCCTCTAAGAAAACAAAAGTCCGCCTAGCTTCCTATTCTGCTGGGTCCTTGAGTAAGTCGGATGGCAATGACATTGATGTCACTTTTTCAACAGTGACAAAATATCTCAATGACCAACACTTTACCCGCGGAAGTGCAGATGTGAGTATGGGAGAAGCATCGGTTTATTTTGACAATTGCCGCATCGAGGGTCCATCTGCTCAGTTTGTTGTCGATGTTTCCCTTGGAAGTTTGAGTCTCTATGTACCAAGTGATTGGCGTGTCCATTTAAATGTGGATAATTCCCTCTCAGCGATCCAACATCAGGAAAATCCAAGTGCTCTGACAAGCAAGGATTTCTACATTACGGGCGATGTTTCCTTAGGAAATCTGGAAATTATCTATGTCGGAGCGAATTCGTTTTCTTAAGTCGGAAATGAAAAACTTTGGCCAAAAGCTTGCCAAGAGAGATTTTTTTTGGTAATATAGTACGGTATGTGGTGCTAGCACATCCGTTATATTAGATCTAATAGGAGGAAACACAGAAATGGCTAAAGTATGTTATTTCACAGGTCGTAAGACTGTATCAGGTAACAACCGTTCACACGCTATGAACCAAACAAAACGTGCCGTAAAACCAAACCTTCAAAAAGTAACTGTCCTTATCGATGGTAAACCTAAAAAAGTTTGGGCTTCAGCTCGTGCATTGAAATCTGGTAAAGTAGAACGCGTTTAATAAAGAAAGAAGGCTGGGCATAAAGTGTCCAGCCTTCGCTTTTTGATAGGAATAGTAGTATGACGCAGTGGTTGATTGGAACTACTCATGTTTGAAACATTCGTACTTCCTAATCAACTGTGCGGGGGTGGGAAAACGAACTCTTTTGAACGAATCGGAGTTCTTTCCCACTCCCTTTTCTTTTTCTCTAGAGACAGCTGTCACAGTGGGAGAAGAATAGTCCCTACCCTTTTACAGTTGATCTCTTTTATGGTAAAATAGAATATAAAATACTTTTGAGGTAGAAATTATGACAGTAAAAATCAATACAAAGGACGGTCAAATTGAATTGACTGATGAGGTTATCGCAACTGTTGTAGGCGGTGCCGCTACTGAAATCTTCGGTGTGGTTGGAATGGCCAGCAAAAATGCGATCAAAGATAATTTCCAAGCCCTCCTAGGGAAAGAAAACTTCTCTAAAGGTGTTGTTGTCAAAACAACGGAAGCAGGAACTATCGCAGTTGATGTTTACACTGTTTTGAGCTATGGAACAAAGATTAGCGAAGTCTCAAAAAATATTCAAGAACGTGTGAAATTTAGTTTGGAAAATCAACTTGGAATCACTACGGATACTGTGAATGTCTATATTCAAAATATCAAGATTGTGGGAGAATAATCGTGGCTAATATTACTACAAGTTTATTTCAAGAAATGGTTCAAGCGGGGGCTACGCGCTTAAATAAACAAGCGGAATATGTAAACTCTTTGAACGTCTTTCCTGTACCAGATGGAGATACAGGGACTAATATGGGAATGACCATCGAAAATGGGGCCAAAGAAGTATCTGACCGTTCTGCATCAACTGTTGGAGAAGCGGCAGGGATCTTCGCTAAAGGTCTCTTGATGGGGGCGCGTGGGAACTCAGGAGTCATCACTTCTCAATTGTTCCGCGGATTTTCTCAAAGTGTCAAAGACAAAGAAGAATTGGATGGAGCAGCACTTGCAGCAGCCTTCCAGTCTGGGGTAGAAGTTGCTTATAAAGCCGTTATGAAGCCAGTTGAAGGGACTATTTTGACGGTTTCTCGTGGAGCAGCTATCGGGGCCAAGAAAAAAGCAGAATCTACCAACGATGCAGTAGAAGTCATGCGTGCCGCTCTTGAAGGAGCTAAAACAGCTCTTGCGAAGACTCCAGATATGTTGCCAGTCTTGAAAGAAGTTGGCGTGGTAGACTCTGGTGGTCAAGGTTTGGTCTTCATCTATGAAGGATTCTTGTCAGCTTTGACAGGTGAATTCATCGCTTCTGAAGAGTTCCAAGCAACACCTGCAACCATGTCAGAAATGATCAATGCAGAACACCACAAGTCAGTTGCTGGCCATGTGGCTACTGAAGACATCAAGTTTGGTTACTGTACAGAAATCATGGTCGCTTTGAAACAAGGTCCAACCTATGTCAAAGACTTCGATTATGATGAATTCCGTAACTATTTGAACAACCTTGGGGATTCCCTATTGGTGGTGAATGACGATGAGATTGTCAAAGTTCACGTCCATACAGAAGATCCAGGTCTTGTCATGCAAGAAGGTCTTAAGTACGGAAGCTTGGTCAAGGTGAAAGTCGACAACATGCGTAACCAACACGAAGCGCAAGTTGAAAAAGAAGAACGTCAAGCGAAGCCAGTTGAAGAAAAAGAATATGCCATCATCGCAGTAGTTGCTGGTGATGGATTGGCTGATATCTTTAAAGCGCAAGGGGTTGATTACATCATCTCTGGTGGTCAAACCATGAACCCATCAACAGAAGACTTTGTCAAAGCAGTTGAAGAGTTGAATGCGCGCAACATTATTATCTTGCCAAACAACAAAAATATCTTGATGGCGGCTCAATCTGCAGCAGAAGTGATTGATCAACCTGCAGCAGTTGTTGAGACCAAGACCATCCCTCAAGGATTGACTAGTCTTCTTGCCTTTGATGAAAGCAAGTCGATCGAAGAAAACTACGAACGCATGAGCGCTTCATTGAGTGATGTTGTGTCTGGTAGTGTAACGACAGCAGTTCGCGATACCACTATTGATGGGCTTGAAATCCATGAAAATGATAATCTTGGAATGGTCGATGGCAAAATCGTTGTTTCAAATCCAGATATGATGGAAACCTTGGAAGAAACATTCGCTCATATGTTGGATGAAGACAGTGAAATTGTGACCATCTATGTCGGTGAAGACGGCAGTGAGGAGTTGGCAAATGAATTGGCCCAAGCCCTTGCTGAAAAATACGAAGATGTAGAAGTAGAAATCCACCAAGGTGGCCAACCTGTCTACCCATACTTGTTTAGTGTAGAATAATTGAACAGAAGGTTCCTTTCGGAACCTTTTTTTGTATATAGAAAAACGAGGAGATTCCCTATGAAATCAGCGTGATTCAGAGGAATTGAGATTGAAGTGACCCCTACACGGAAGCTTTATTCGTGAGAAAAAGAGGTTTCTGCAAAAAGTCTCACATTCATCAGTTTTTTATTCAAATGGAAGAGCTTGAAAAGAGGGGGAAATGGTTTGAGAAGTGGAGTTTTTAGACAAGAAAGATGCGATATGTTATACTGGTATCAGTATGTGAAAGGAGAGTTATAAAAATGAAGAAATTTTTTGTAACCCTTGGGCTAGCCATTTTGGTATTGACTGGTTGTTCGCAATCCCAAACAAAGAAAACTACAACCGCTAGCTCATCTAGCAGTTCCTCTGTTAAAAAAGAAGTAAAAAATGAAGAAAAAACCACAACCTTAGTAGGAGATATCAATGGAACAAAACACCGGGATATCATCAAGTCTAAGGGAGACAAGGTTGAAAACCTTCGCATCGAAGTGACGGCCGATCTGCCCCAACAACTTGGGACCATCGCAGCAGAAAAGTCACCTGAAGAGCTCACAGCAGCCATTCAAGCTTTGCTGGAGCAAAATGAAGACTATAAGAAGCTAAAAACCGTTCCCGGTTTTAGTTTGGAATACACAGTCACCCCAGAGAAAAAATTGCTCTCAACCAGTGTGATTGACATCAACCAAATTGATGCCAAGTCTCTAGAAGAAATTTCTTACTTCAAAGATGCTGGTCTCAATGATTTGAAAAACATGAAGGCAGATGCCTTGGTCAAGGCCTTGAAACTGCATGGCATGAAAGAAGAAGGCCAGTAAGAAGAATAGAAAAAGTCGAGTGAAGTCACTCGGCTTTTTTTAGTGACTTTTGTCATGTGAGCCAGTGACAAAATTATCTAGTGGCTGTTATTTTCTTTCGCTATAATATAGTCAGAAAGTAAGAGGTAAGGAAAAATGAAACAATGGTTCTATAAAGTGTTTACGTTAACAGTGGTGGGGATGGTCGTCTATTTGATCTTTTCAAAGGATGATAGTCTCTATTACCATTTTCCTTGGGAATTATTTGCTGGGATTGGCATCATGAGCTGGGCAGTCCAGGAAGTTTTGAAAATGGTCAAGGCGGTTAAAAAGGAAATGGAGCAATGAACAAAACGGGAGTGACCTTGGTTGTTTTTGTCATCATTCCAGCTAGCCAAGCCTGCTTGAAAGGAGAGTATCATGAGCGTCATTAGAGTAGAGAACTTGAACAAAAGTATCAAAGGAAAGGTGATCCTAGAAGATCTTTCTTTTGCGGTTGAACGGGGGGATTGTCTGGCCTTGATCGGGCCAAACGGAGCTGGGAAAACAACCTTGATGAACTGTCTTCTGGGAGATAGGAAGGCGACTTCTGGGATCATTGAAGTAGAGGGGAAGGCTCCTGGTCATCCTCAGTTGAAGGCTAGTGTAACCTATCTCCCTCAAGAGAATGCCATCGTTCAAAAGTTAACCGTGCAGGAACTGATCAACTTCTTTCGCTCTATTTATCCCCAACCCTTAACAGGGGAAGAAATCGATGATTTATTACGTTTTAGCTCAGAACAAAAGAAGCAATTGGCTAGTAAGTTGTCTGGTGGTCAAAAGCGTCTCTTATCTTTTGTTCTAACCTTGATTGGTCGTCCTAGCTTACTTTTCTTAGATGAGCCAACTGCGGGAATGGATACGTCCACTCACCAACGCTTCTGGGAGATCGTCGGGCATTTAAAGGAAGAGGGTGTGACCATTGTCTATTCTTCGCATTACATCGAGGAAGTAGAGCACACGGCTGATCGAATTTTGGTCTTGCACCAGGGCCATTTGCTTCGGGATACGACACCTCTCGCTATGAGAAGCGAAGAGGTAGAAAAACATTTTACCCTGCCTTTGCGCTACCAAGCTCTAGTGGCAGAGATGAAAGACGTTGGTGAAGTGGTCATTAAACCCGATGCCCTTCAGGTTGTGACACGGGATGCTAATCGTTTGTGGAGGCGATTGCAAGAAGAAGGATGTTCGATCCAAGAAATCGAAGTAACCAATCGAAGTTTATTGGATTCTATTTTTGAAAATACAAAGGAAGTAGGTAGAGAAGATGAAACGCATGAAAGCTCTCGGCGTGGTTGAGTGGCATTTGACCAGTCGCCAGGCCATTTATTACTTGTTATCAATTGGGATGCCCACGGCCTTTTATCTCTTCTTTTCAGGGATGTACCAGGACACGCCAGGGGCCCCCGCTCACTTTATGAGGGATTATCTCCTCTCCATGACGGCTTTTTCCATGATGTCTACGGCTATCTTTTCTTTTCCAACCGTTCTTGAAACCGATCGACTCAATAATTGGCAAAAAGTCTTGCACCATACCCCCGTATCTATGGTAGAATATTATCTAATAAAGGTTGTGGGTCTCTTTGTCGATTTTCTCCTATCGATTGGAGTTGTCTTTACCGTGGGCCATGTGGTGCGGCATGTGAATATGTCCCTACAGGATTGGGTCTTAGCAACCTTCCTTCTCATCTTAGGAAGTCTAGCTTTTGTAGCGATCGGTCTGGTCTTGACCCTGCTTCCTTCTAGTCAATTGATGTCTGTTGTGGGGAATCTCCTTTACATGGGACTGGCTGTCATGGGTGGACTGTGGATGCCCATTAGTCTCTTTCCAGAATGGATGCAAGCCATTGGCAAATGCTTACCAACCTATCAATTGATGGAACTGATTAAGACCTTTTTAAACAAGGGGCAGGTTAATGTCTTTGCGAGTGCCTATTTAACCTTGTTTACCCTGGTCTTGTTTGCCCTTGTTATCGTCTATCGTCGTCATTCTGAGGTTCGTTCATGATTGAAAAACTCAAACATATTCACCATATGTTTTACGTAGGCTTAATCTTTATGGCCTTTCCCTTTGCTTCTATTTTCTTGGGGCAGATTCCCTGGTGGCATTTCTTTTTAGCCATCTTCTTTATGATAAGCTATCTAGGAATCCTCATTACTGAAAATAAGAAACTGACCTGGCTTTTTTGGATTTATCTTCTGCTGTATATTGCAGGAAATACCTTTTTTGTTGGAACTAGCTTTTGTTGGTTTTACTATTATCTGAGCAATATTTTGCTCTATCGTTTAGGGATTCGCGATTTTCGCTCGCCCTTTCTTTGGACGGCTGTTGGATCACTACTGATCCTTTTTGGAGCCCTGTTATTTAATAGGGAGATGAGAGAAAATGATTGGCTTTTTGTCCTGATCGTCTCTTTGTTTATCGCGGTTATGACCTTTAGTATGGTTCGGATGGAGATGATGGAAGAGTTGAAAGCTGACCATGCCAAGCAAAACGCCCAGATCAATCTCTTGCTGGCAGAAAACGAGCGCCATCGGATTGGCCGTGATCTGCATGACAGTCTAGGACACACCTTTGCCATGCTGAGTGTCAAGGCGGACCTAGCTGATCAATTCTTGGCATTGGGCCAGGTTGAGAAGGCTAAGGAGCAGGTGCAAGAGATTCAAGCCATCAGTCAAGAGTCCATGCACCAAGTCCGAGAGATTGTCGAGAACTTGAAGCAGCGAACCCTGGCAAGAGAGCTAGAAACCGTCAAGCAAATGCTGGAAGTGGCGCAAGTAAAAGTGGAGATTCAAAATGAGCTTGATACAGCCAGCATCTCGCCGATTCTAGAATCTGCTCTGGCCATGGTATCTCTGGAATTAGCTACCAATATGATCAAACACGCCAAAGCGACGCAGGCTCTTCTCTCTTATCGCTCCACCGAGACAGGAGTGGAAATGGTCGCAGAAGACAATGGCATCGGCTTTGACAAAGTTTCCGACAAGGACCTGCACTCGATTCGCGAACGGATTGCCTTGTTGGGAGGAGAGCTGGAGATCAGTCATCAACACAAGCCGACCCGGATAGAAATACGGATCCCCTATCAAGAAAGGAAATAAGATGCGCTTATTAGTTGCTGAAGACCAAAGTATGTTGCGCGATGCTCTCTGTCAGCTCTTGCTCCTGCAAGAGGATGTGGAAGATGTCTTGCAGGCTGGCGATGGACAAGAAGCTATTCGCTTACTCGAAACCCATCCAGTTGATATTGCTATCCTAGATATTGAGATGCCCATCAAAACAGGGCTAGAAGTGTTGGAATGGGCCAAAAGCCAACAACCCCAGCTCAAGGTTGTCATCGTTACCACCTTTAAGCGGCCGGGCTATTTCGAGCGGGCCCTCAAGGCTGGAGTTGATGCCTATGTCTTGAAAGAACGTCGCATCACAGATTTAATGGCGACTCTTCATGCAGTATTAGCAGGGCAAAAAGAATATTCGCCTGAATTAATGGAAGGGATTTTGACCCATCCCAATCCTCTAAGCCCTCAAGAAAAGGCAGTTTTAAAAGAAGTCGCAAAAGGGGCTTCTAACCAAGAAATTGCTGATCGCTTATTCCTCTCAAACGGGACCATCCGCAATTATATGTCAACCATTCTGACCAAATTGGATGCGGAAAACCGGACTGAGGCAGCAAAAATTGCCCAAGAAAAGGGTTGGTTATAAGGAAGAAAAGTTTCTAGGAGTTCCTAGGGACTTTTTTTCTGATAGACCTAGCATTTTTAGAAAAACTCTCATTATTCGGATTTGGATAGAAAATTCAGAAAATTTACTATTTTTCCTTGAAATATTTTCTAAAAATGGTATGATAGTAGCATGCTAATTTGATATACAAAGTACTGGAAAGGAGAGACATGGAGAAAATTACCTTAGAAACTGCAAAAACCGGTTCAGAGCTCGTTCTTGAAACCCTGCGTGATTTGGGCATTGACACGATTTTTGGTTATCCTGGTGGAGCGGTTTTGCCTTTATACGATGCCATCTATAGCTTTGAGGGTATCCAGCATATCTTGGGTCGTCATGAACAAGGATGCTTGCATGAGGCTGAAGGCTACGCTAAATCAACTGGAAAGCTGGGTGTCGCAGTCGTCACTAGTGGACCGGGGGCTACCAATGCCATTACAGGGATTGCAGATGCCATGAGCGATAGCGTTCCCCTATTAGTCTTCACTGGTCAAGTCAATCGTGCTGGGATCGGGAAAGACGCCTTTCAAGAAGCGGATATCGTGGGAATTACCATGCCCATTACCAAGTACAACTATCAAGTACGTGAGACGGCAGATATTCCGCGAATTATCACAGAAGCTGTCCATATTGCGACGACTGGACGCCCTGGTCCGGTGGTAATTGACCTTCCAAAGGATGTGTCTGCTTTAGAGACAGATTTTATCTATGAACCAAGTGTGAAGCTTCCAAGCTACCAGCCTACCATTGAACCCAATGAATTGCAGATCAAAAAGATTTTGAAGCAATTGAGTAAGGCTAAAAAACCAGTTCTTCTTGCTGGTGGTGGGGTGAGTTACGCTGGAGCTGCAAAAGAGTTGATTGCTCTAGCAGAGCGCTATCAGATTCCAGTAGTGACCAGTCTGTTAGGTCAAGGAACGATTGCGACCAGTCATCCTCTTTTCCTAGGGATGGGAGGAATGCACGGATCCTTCGCGGCCAATATCGCTATGACAGAGACAGATTTCATGATCAGTGTTGGTTGTCGATTTGATGACCGTTTGACAGGGAATCCAAAGACTTTCGCTAAAAATGCTAAGGTTGCCCATATTGACATTGATCCTGCAGAGATTGGGAAGATCATTGCTGTCGACATTCCTGTTGTTGGCGATGCAAAGAAAGCCTTGCAACAGTTGCTAGCAGAGCCAACGGTTCATAACAACACAGAAAAATGGATTGAAAAGGTGACCCAAGATAAGAACCGGGTTCGTTCATACGACAAGAAAGAACGGGTTGTGCAACCACAAGCTGTGATCGAACGCATCGGAGAGTTGACCAAGGGTGACGCTATTGTCGTCACAGACGTTGGACAACACCAAATGTGGGCGGCTCAATACTATCCTTACCAAAATGAGCGCCAATTGGTAACATCTGGTGGTCTAGGAACGATGGGATTCGGTGTTCCTGCAGCTATCGGAGCGAAAATTGCCAATCCAGATAAAGAAGTTGTTCTCTTTGTCGGAGATGGTGGTTTCCAAATGACCAACCAAGAATTAGCGATCTTAAATATTTATAAGGTTCCGATCAAGGTCGTTATGCTCAACAACCACTCGCTTGGGATGGTCCGTCAATGGCAAGAAGCCTTCTATGATGGTCGGACGTCAGAGTCAGTCTTTGATAGCCTTCCGGATTTCCAATTGATGGCGCAAGCTTACGGGATCAAGAATTATAAATTTGATAATCCTGAAACTCTTGAGAAGGATTTGGAAGTCATCACAGAAGATGTACCAATGTTCATCGAAGTAGACATTTCTCGGAAAGAGCATGTCTTGCCGATGGTACCAGCTGGTAAGAGTAATCATGAGATGTTGGGGGTGAAGTTTAATGCGTAGAATGTTAACAGCCAAACTTCAAAACCGATCAGGTGTTCTGAACCGCTTTACTGGAGTCTTGTCGAGACGTCAAGTCAATATCGAAAGCATCTCTGTTGGCGCAACAGAAAACCCTAATGTATCGCGGATTACCATTATCATTGATGTTGCTTCGCATGATGAAGTAGAGCAAATCATCAAACAGCTCAACCGCCAAGTGGATGTGATCCGTGTCCGGGATATCACTGATAAACCACACTTGGAGCGCGAAGTGATCCTGGTGAAAGTTTCTGCACCTGCTGAGAAGCGGGCGGAAATCTTGGCCATTATTCAACCTTTCCGTGCGACCGTGGTCGATGTAGCCCCAAGCTCTATCACCGTTCAAATGACGGGAAATGCAGAAAAGAGCGAAGCCCTCATTCGTGTTATTCGACCGTATGGGATTAAAAACATCGCCCGCACCGGTGCAACCGGATTTACTCGAGATTAATTCTCACCTTAACATTGTTAACCCCGCCTTAAAAAGGCAAATAATAAAATAGAAAAGAGATTTTACTTATGGCAGTTCAAATGGAATACGAAAAAGACGTTAAAGTACCAGCACTTGATGGTAAAAAGATCGCCGTAATCGGTTATGGTTCACAAGGTCATGCACACGCACAAAACTTGCGTGATTCAGGTCATGATGTCATCATCGGTGTGCGTCCTGGTAAATCATTCGATAAAGCAAAAGAAGATGGATTTGAAGCTTACCCAGTTGCAGAAGCAACTAAATTGGCTGATATCATCATGATCTTGGCACCAGACGAAATCCAAAAAGATATCTACAAAGATGAAATCGCTCCAAACTTGAGCGCTGGTAAAGCTCTTGGTTTTGCCCATGGTTTCAATATCCACTTTGGTTACATCAAAGCTCCTGAAGACGTAGATGTCTTCATGGTTGCACCAAAAGGACCAGGTCACTTGGTACGTCGTACTTACACTGAAGGATTTGGTGTACCAGCACTTTACGCTGTCTACCAAGATGCTACTGGTAATGCGAAAGACATTGCAATGGACTGGGCAAAAGGTGTTGGTTCAGCACGTGTTGGTCTTCTTTCAACAACCTTCAAAGAAGAAACAGAAGAAGATTTGTTTGGTGAACAAGCCGTTCTTATGGGTGGTTTGACAAGCTTGATCGAAGCTGGATTTGAAGTTTTGACAGAAGCTGGTTATGCACCTGAATTGGCTTACTTCGAAGTCCTTCACGAAATGAAATTGATCGTTGACTTGATCTACGAAGGTGGCTTCAAGAAAATGCGTCAATCATGTTCAAATACTGCAGAATTTGGTGATTTCGTAACTGGTCCTCGTGTTATCGGTCCAGAAGTAAAAGAAAACATGAAAGCTGCCCTTGCTGATATCCAATCAGGTAAATTTGCACGTGAATTCGTTGAAGACCACGATGCTGGTTTCCCACGTTTGAAAGCCTTCCGCAAACAAGCTGAAGAACTTGAAATTGAAAAAGTTGGTGCTGAATTGCGTAAAGCAATGCCATTCGTTGGTCAAAACGACGATGACGCCTTCAAAATCTACAACTAATTGTCTGTAGAAGACTAAGCAAGTTGGGACACCCTAGCTTGCTTTTTTGATCAATACACAGCAACAGAGGTATGAAATGATAACAGCAAAAGATGTGGCTAAGGCCCATAAAATATTAAGTGGAGTCGTTGTCAATACGCCCCTTGAATACGACCACTATTTATCTGAAAAATATGGGGCAAAGATTTATTTGAAAAAAGAAAACGCCCAACGTGTTCGTTCGTTCAAGATTCGTGGAGCGTATTTTGCAATTTCTCAACTCTCTAAAGAAGAGCGTGAGCGTGGGGTGGTGTGTGCTTCTGCGGGAAACCATGCGCAAGGAGTTGCTTATACTTGTAATGAAATGAAGATTCCAGCAACCATCTTCATGCCGATTACAACACCGCAACAAAAGATCGGCCAAGTCCGCTTCTTTGGTGGGGACTATGTAACGATTAAGTTGGTGGGGGATACCTTTGATGCATCAGCTAAGGCGGCCCAAGAATTTACTCTCGCAGAAAAACGGACCTTTATTGACCCGTTTGATGATCCACACGTACAGGCTGGCCAAGGAACAGTGGCCTATGAAATTCTTGAGGAAGCTCGAAAAGAATCGATTACCTTTGATGCTGTCCTTGTTCCTGTTGGTGGAGGAGGCCTCATTTCAGGTGTTTCTACCTACATCAAAGAAACAGAGCCTCGGATTGAGGTCATTGGGGTAGAGGCTGAAGGAGCGCGCTCCATGAAGGCTGCTTTTGAAGCAGGTGGTCCCGTCAAATTACCAGAAATCGATAAGTTTGCAGACGGGATTGCTGTGCAAAAAGTGGGACAATTGACTTATGAAGTGACCCGTCAACATGTGGAAACTTTGGTTGGGGTCGATGAAGGCTTGATTTCAGAGACCTTGATTGATCTTTATTCCAAACAAGGGATCGTAGCTGAACCAGCAGGAGCGGCCAGTGTGGCATCCCTTGAAATCTTGCGCGAATACATCAAGGGGAAAACCATTTGTTGTATTATCTCAGGTGGGAACAATGACATCAACCGTATGCCTGAAATGGAAGAACGGGCTTTGATCTACGATGGGGTCAAACACTACTTTATCGTCAACTTCCCACAACGTCCGGGAGCTCTTCGCGAATTTGTAAATGATATCTTAGGGCCAAATGATGATATCACACGTTTTGAATACATCAAGCGTGCTAGTAAGGGAACAGGCCCTGTCTTGATTGGGGTTACTTTGGCCAATAAGCATGACTATGCAGGTTTGGTCAATCGTATTGAGCGTTTTGATCCGTCTTTCATTAACTTGAACGGCAATGAAACTCTCTATAATATGCTGGTCTGAGTATCATGCAGAAATAATCGACTATTTAAGCAATATATTTTTATGGAATATATTGCTTTTTTATGAAGACTTGTGATATGATATGCGTAAATTAAAAGGAGGAATTTTTTATGCCTGGATTTTTTATCTTTATTTTATTCTTGCTAATGGTTGCAGGATTCATTGTGATTAGCTCACTATATGTGGTCAAGCAACAATCAGTTGTCATCATCGAGCGTTTCGGACGTTATCAAAAAATTAGCGATAGTGGCATTCATATGAGAGCGCCTTTTGGCATCGATAAAATTGCCGCACGAGTTCAATTGCGCGTCTTGCAGAGTGAGATCGTGGTTGAAACAAAAACTCAGGATAACGTGTTCGTTACCATGAATGTGGCGACGCAATACCGAGTGAACGAAAGCAACGTAAAGGATGCCTACTACAAACTCATGCGTCCAGAATCACAGATTAAATCATACATTGAAGATGCTCTTCGTTCTTCTGTGCCTAAGTTGACCTTGGATGAATTATTTGAGAAAAAAGATGAAATCGCTCTTGAAGTTCAAAAACAAGTGGCAGAAGAAATGTCAACTTATGGATATATTATTGTTAAAACCTTGATCACCAAAGTTGAGCCAGATGCCGAAGTGAAACAATCCATGAACGAGATCAATGCAGCGCAAAGAAAACGCGTGGCAGCTCAGGAATTGGCAGAAGCAGACAAGATTAAGATCGTTACTGCTGCCGAAGCAGAGGCGGAAAAAGACCGTTTGCACGGGGTTGGTATTGCCGAGCAACGGAAGGCCATTGTCGATGGATTGGCAGACTCTATTAAAGAGTTAAAAGGTGCGAATGTAGACTTGACCGAAGAACAAATCATGTCTATTCTCTTAACCAACCAGTACTTAGATACCTTAAATAATTTTGCAGATAAAGAAGGGAATAATACGATTTTCCTACCAGCAAACCCTGATGGCGTCGAAAACATTCGTACACAAATATTATCAGCCCTGAAAGCAAAGTAAACTTTTTATCATTTTTTAAAAAAGGTTCGTATTTTCAGCGATTTTAGTTGACAAAATGTGCAAAAAAATTTATATTAGTATTGGAAATAATAATATAGGAGAAAGATCATGGCTAAATCGAACTTTGAAAAAGTAGAATCAGTTGTTGGATGGGTACGTGATAAGAAAATTACAGGGTATCGTATCAGCAAAGAAACAAATGCCCGTGAAATGTCTATCATTGCCTTGGCTCAAGGACGTGCAAAAGTAAAGAACATCTCGTTTGAAACTGCACTTGGATTGATTGATTTTTATGACAAAAATCATCAAAAATTTGAAGATTAATTTGTTGTTCCAATTGAAAACCAGAGAGTTTCCTCTCTGGTTTTTTTCTATGCCTTAAAAGAAGAGGAGGTACAAAAAACAGCTTGCTTCCATACTGGTAAGCAAACTGTTTCAAGAGATTAGTGTAAGAAGCGTTGAAGGAATTCCTTGGTCCGTTCTTCTTTGGGATTACTAAAGATTTCTTTTGGATCTCCCTGCTCAGCAATGACCCCCTTGTCCATGAAGATGACACGGCTAGAGACATCACGGGCAAATTCCATTTCGTGGGTTACGACGATCATGGTCAAACCTTCTTTAGCGAGGTCCTGCATGATCTTCAAAACTTCCCCAACCATTTCAGGGTCCAGGGCGGAAGTTGGTTCATCAAAGAGGATGGCATCAGGATCCATGGAAAGGGCACGCGCGATAGCAACCCGTTGTTTTTGGCCTCCTGAAAGTTGTTTCGGACGGGCAGCCCAATATTGAGATCCCATACCGACTTTTTCAAGGTTTTCTTTGGCAACTTTTTCTGCGGTTTCACGATCACGCTTGAGGACGGTCGTTTGTGCAACGATCGTATTTTCTAAGACATTTAAATTTTCAAAGAGATTAAAGCTTTGGAACACCATTCCCAATTTCTCGCGGTAGTGGGTAAGATCATACTCAGGATCAAGAACATTTTGCCCACGATAGAGAATCTCTCCGGCAGTAGGAGTCTCTAGAAGATTGATGGAGCGAAGAAAGGTTGATTTTCCGCTACCAGAGCTCCCGATGATGGAGATTACCTCTCCTTTTTCAACCGTGAGCGAAATATCTTTCAAAACCTCATTTTGACCATAAGATTTTTTTAAATGTTGGATTTCAAGAATTTTTTCTGCCATTATTTCACCTCCTTGACTTGCATTTGATTGGCACCTGTAGTATAAGTATCAGAATCTAAGCGACGTTCGATGTAGCGAAGAATTCGTGTGATGGTAAAGGTGAGAACGAAGTAAATCACAGCGATGATCGTAAAGGTTGGGAAGTATTGGTAGTTTTGAGTTGCGACCGTATTTCCTGTAAAGTACAATTCAACTACAGAGATAACATTCAAAACAGATGTATCCTTGATGTTAATAACAAATTCATTCCCTGTTGCTGGCAAGATATTGCGAACAACCTGTGGAAGGACGACCTTGCGCATGGTTTGTCCATGGGTCATTCCTAGAGCAGTCGCTGCTTCAAACTGACCTGGATCCACTGCTAAGATCCCACCACGAACAATCTCACTCATGTAAGCTCCGGTATTGATGGATACGATAAAGATGGCGGCCCAGGTACGATCCAAGGAAATGTTGAAGGCTTGGGCGGAACCATAGAAAATGACCATGGATTGAACGATCATCGGAGTTCCACGGAAGATTTCAATGTAGACATTGAGGAACCAACCAAAGGCAGTTTGACATCCAGCAAGGAATTTATTCTTAGCCTTCGGAGCTGTTCGGAAGACACCGATTAACAAACCGATGATCAAACCAGCAATGGTCCCTGTCATGGAGATGAGGAGGGTCATACCCGTTCCTCGTAAGAACTGTGGGCCATTATCCTTTAAAATCTTCATCATTTGGCTAAAGAATGTCTGCTTATCATCACTAGCATCACTGGAAGCTGGTTGCTTCTTAATCATATCATCCATGAGTTTGACTTGGTTTTCAGACGAAATCTTAGCTAGTGCGGCATTGACTTGGTCAATTCTAGTGTCGCCCTTCTTCATCCCGATAGCGATGGTCGCATCTTCTTCTCCAACTTCAAATCCTTTTTTGAATTGGATCATCTTAAATTTAGAATTAGCGGACTCAGCGGTTAGGGCTTCTGGTCGTTCGGAAACATAAGCATCGATGACGCCGGATTCAAGCGCTTGACGCATTTGAGCAAAGTCTCCCATGGCGGTTTCTTGTTTTGCCCCTTTGAGTTGAGAAATAAGCGAGTAGAGGTAGACCCCTTGTTGAGAGGTAACCTTTGCGTCCTTAAAGTCATCTAGACTAGTGGCATTCGCATAGTTTCCGTCTTTGCGGACCAGCATGACCGGCTCGCTGGTATAGTAGCTATTAGAGAAGGCGACCTCTTTTTTACGTTCAGCAGTGGGACTCATCCCGGCGATAATCATATCGATTTTACCAGATGTGAGTGCTGGAATTAAACCGTTCCAAGATGTTTTCACGATCAAAGGTTTTTTACCTAAATCCTCAGCAACTTTTTTGGCGATTTGGACATCGTACCCATTGGCATATTGATTGGTACCGTCAATTTTAACAGCTCCATTTGCATCATCTTCTTGGGTCCAGTTGAAAGGAGCGTAGGCCGCTTCCATTCCGATTCGTAAATAGTCATCTGCATGAGCAACCTGTGTGATCCCCAGGCAAATGAAAAGCCCTGTTAAGAGCGCGAATAATGTTTTTTTCATTTTTTCTCCTCTTCCTTATTTTAACTTCTCCTATTGTACAGTAAAATAGGTTGCATTTCAAACATGGTCCTCTTTTTATTTAAAAAATGCTATAATAATACAAAGGAGCGTGATCAAATGAAAAAGTATTTGTATGTTTTTTTTGCCTTTCTGGCCTGTCTTTTTGTCAGTCAGAATGTCCATGCATCTAGCCCATCTTATGATGTACTTTACTATGGTGGAACCTTGACCTTGGACACTTGGGACGACGCCACCTATGAGGAAGAACTGGTTTATTATTTCAAAGATTCTTATAGAGGGCAGTATGTTAGCCTAGGAACTGCGGGGAACATGCCACAAGGCTTTGCAATTGAGATACCGCCAAAGGTTGAGGTGGAAGGTCGTGATCTTCAAAGAGAACCCGAGATTACGAATCTAGGTGATGGCTACCGAGTGAAAATTTATAACAGTGGTGTAGCGACAGATACTGTCAAAATAAAAGTCACATGGAAATTAAAAAATCTCCTCTATTCACATAAGGATATCTTGCAGTTGAATTGGAAACCAATTACTGATGGCGATCAGAAGGTGGACGAAGTTCAGTTTCGTGTCATCCCTAAGTTTGCACCAGCTAATGCCCAATCGGAACTGTATATCCATACAGCCTTTATGGGACCGGATGTGACTGTAAAGAAAGAAGATGGAATCTATTCTGCCACTTTCTATAACCTAGGCAAAGGAAAGGCTGTGGAGTTGTATGGTTACTGGTTGAAGTCAGATCTAACTACTTTGTATGATTCTGGTCGAAATACAGGATTAACCAAATTGGATGAATTTCACAAGAACCAAGCTAAAATTGAACAGGAAAAATACTGGACACGCATGTTTTGGAACTGGATCTTGCCAGCCTTCATTATTGCACTCTGGCTTCTTTCTCTCTTGGGTCGCAATCGGTTCAAAAAAATGATTTGGCCTGGTGTGACCTATCCGACCAATACTAGTCTTTATGAGATTCCACAGGATATTGCACCTCTTGTTATGAGCTCGGTTGTTTATTCAGCTGAATTAGACGAGGCCTCCCCGACCAATAAAGAGAAGGCAACTCCGCCAGTGTTTACATTTGAAAAAATGCTTCAAGCTACATTGCTGGATTTGATGGATCGTGGAGTGATTGTCTACGAGCAACAAGGAAATGAAGTCGTTTTGACGAGAAAGTCTCATGGACATGTGGATGATTTTGAACGCTCCTTTATGAATATGGCTTTTGGGGATCAAGTTTCCTGTCCTGTTAACCGTCTCTTTGAGAATTATGAATTTAGTGATGATGTATACAAACATGCTAAAAAAGCAGATCAAGATGCGATTCGTTCACTAGGAAGTAAGGCTCAGGCTCGTTTTGATACGGCTGTCAACCAAGTGGCCCGAGATGTTCATCGCAAGGTGGAAGATCTCCATTTGCCAAGCTACTATCGCCCTTTAGAGGCAAATGAAGAAGCACAAGCTAGACGAAGTCTCTTCTTTGGTTGGGCTGCTTGGTTTATCGCTCTTGGAGCAGAAATCTTTGCTATCTTTGGGATGGGTTGGTTCTCTGTTCCTTGTTTGATAGGGATCCTCATACTTTGGTTTATGCCAGTGCGCTTCAATGGTGTCTTTAAAGCCTGCCTACGAGATGGGGTTGTCAATCTTGCGGGTGCTGAGCAACGCTATTACTGGGATAGTTTTGGTCGGATGTTGAAAGAGATTGCCCACCTCAACGATGCAGAGTTGCAGTCTCTGGTCCTATGGAATCGCTTATTGGTCTATGCGGCCTTGTATGGTGTAGCTGATCAGGTCACAAAGGTCATGAAACTTCGGAATATTCATTTAGAAAATCAAGCCTTAAACGCCTTCGTTTACACCCCGTTCTATCATGATGTGACCCACTCAAGTCATGCCATGTCTACTTATGGATCGACAGCATCGACAGCTAGTCATTTCACGGTTTCTTCTGGTAGTGGAGGAGGTTTCTCTGGCGGAGGAGGCGGAGGAGGCTTTGGTGCCTTCTAAGTAGCACTAAGAATGGTCTTGGTCGCTCTTTCCCTTCTAGTTTAGAAGGCCTGGTCCAGTCCATAGATTTATGATATAATAGAGCAAATGTAAGTTTAGGAGAAAAAGATGTTTCTGATCGAATTAATCAAGGCGGTTCTTTTTGGGATTGTCGAGGGGATTACAGAATGGTTACCGATCTCAAGTACAGGTCACTTGATTCTGTTACAGGATTTTGTGCAGTTTAAAAATCAAGATCCAGCCTTTATGGAGATGTTCAATGTTGTGATCCAATTGGGAGCGATCCTAGCGGTTGTGGTGATTTATTTCGATAAATTGTATCCCTTCAAACCTGGTAAATCTCCACTAGAAGTACGTCGGACCTGGCAATTATGGGCAAAAGTTGCGGTTGCAACCCTCCCTCTTGTCTTTGTTTTTAAATTAGATGATTGGTTTGAGGCGCATTTTCACAATTCGATTTCCGTTGCGATTATGTTGATCACCTACGGGATTGCCTTTATCTATCTGGAAAGACGAGAACAAGTTGAGCCAGCAGTAACGGAATTGCATAAGCTACCTTATCGAACAGCTCTTTATATCGGACTCTTCCAAGTTTTATCGCTATTTCCAGGAACAAGCCGTTCAGGTGCTACGATTGTAGGTGGCTTGATCAATGGTGTTAGCCGCCCAGTGGTGACAGAATTTACCTTTTATTTGGGGATTCCAGCTATGTTTGGGGCTAGCCTCTTAAAGGTTGGAAAATTCGCTCTTGGCGGACATTCGCTTGCACTGGGACAACTCTTTATTCTACTGGTAGCGATGGGAGTGGCCTTCGTAGTCAGCATGTACGCCATTCGCTTCTTGACAGATTATGTGAAAAATCATGATTTCACCGTCTTTGGGAAATACCGGATCGTTCTTGGTTCCATCTTGTTATTGTATGGACTCTTCCGTGTTATTTTCTAAGAGAACGGTTGAACTTGATCAAATTATTTTCTGAGGTTGGAGACTTTTGTCCCGACCTCTTTTCTATGCACCCTTTTTTTGAATTCTATTCAATTTTTTAGTATAATAGTAAGACTAGAAGTATGAGGTTATGCTATGAAGATGAAGCAAATTAGTGATTCAACAATTAAGATCACGATCCAACTAGAAGACTTAGAAGAACGTGGGATGGAAATTGCTGACTTCCTTGTCCCACAAGAAAAAACAGAAGAATTTTTCTACGCCATTTTGGATGAACTCGAAATGCCAGAAAGCTTCCTGGATAGCGGGATGCTGAGTTTTCGTGTGACGCCAAAACCAGATAAATTGGATGTTTTTGTTACCAAATCAAAAATTGACCAACAATTGGATTTTGAGGATTTGTCAGATCTTCCTGATATGGAAGAGTTGTCGCGCATGACGCCAGATGAATTTATCAAAACCCTAGAAAAAACAATCTCTGATAAGACAAAAGGGGATGCAGAAGCCATTCACCATTTGGAACAAGAAGAGTTACGTGACAATCAAGAACAAGATCCTACATCTGAAGCTCCAGTAAGTCAGTATATTTATTACATTTTGCGTTTTTCAAATATCCAACAAGCAGTTGCCTTTTCAAAAACGGTCAGCTTTCCAGTGGATACTTCTGAATTATACAAAATGGGGTCTGATTATTATTTAACTGTCTTGATCGATATAGAGGATCAACCAAATCAATATCCAACCTGGTTACTTGCTATCATTCGGGAGTATGCGGATGATTCAGAAGTGACACGGGCCGTTCTGCAGGAACATGGTCATTTATTAATGGTGTCTGGTGCGATTGAGAATTTGAAGAAAGTTGCTAGCTTATGATGTCCTTTTCCTTGCAATTTGTTCTGGTGCTGATTGGAACTTTTATGATTGCCTTGGTATTGACGCCCTTGGTTCGCCTATTCTCCTTTAAGATTGATGCCGTAGATTATCCGAATGCGCGTCGGATCAATACCAAGCCCATGCCAAGCGCGGGTGGACTGTCTATTGTGATTGCTTTTTCAATTGCGACTCTTGTGTTTATTCCTATGCTGACATCCACTACCGCACCAATCAAAAGTTACCTATCTTATACCTTGCCGGTCGTGGGCGCAGGATGGATTATCGCTCTCACAGGCTTGATCGATGATGTAAAAGAGTTGTCTGCCAAGAAAAAGATGATCGGCATCCTGCTGGCAGCGAGTCTGGTCTGGTTTTTGACAGATTTTCGTCTAAATGATTTTAAGATTCCGTTCGGTGGGCCCTTACTTCATTTTGAACCATGGCTTTCTTATCTTTTGACAGTGATTTGGATTGTTGCTATTACCAATGCGGTCAATCTGATTGATGGATTAGATGGATTGGTGAGTGGAGTCTCTATTATTTCCCTAGTAACAATGGGGATTGTGTCCTATTTCTTTCTACCAGTACCCAATCTCTTTCTGACCATGACGATCTTTGTCTTGGTTGCGTCCATCGCAGGTTTCTTTCCCTTTAACTACCATCCAGCTATTCTCTATTTGGGAGACACCGGTGCCTTGTTTATCGGATTCATGATTTCTGTTTTGTCCTTGCAAGGTTTGAAAAATGCGACAGCTGTTGCAGTAGTCACCCCAATGATTATCCTTGGTGTACCGATTACAGATACCTTTTTAGCCATTATCCGTCGGACCCTGTCTGGTCAAAAATTCTATAAACCGGATCGCAATCACTTGCACCACCGACTTCTGTCTCTGGGCTTGACACATCGGGGAACTGTATTGGTGATCTATGGAATCTCGATGATTTTCTCCTTGATTTCTCTCTTGCTCAACATCTCGAGTCGCATTGGGGGCGTCCTACTTGTGATCGGGCTCTTGTTTGGGGTAGAGTTGTTAGCAGAATTGATTGGGGTTCTGGGGCCACATCATAGTCCTTTGTTAAATGTTCTGCGCTATATAGGGAATTCTTCCTATCGGGAGGAAGTTCGTCAAAAACGAAAAGAAAAAACTAAATAAGAATAGTTCTAATCAAAAGAAAAGCCATTTAGGCTTTTTTTTGATATACTTGAAAGGTAAAAAAATACTTTGTGATGAAGGAATCTTTGCTTTGAGAAACCTTCCAGACTTCAAAGTAAAAAGAAAGGGAATGCAATGTCGACATTAGAAATTAAAGACCTTCACGTTGAAATTGAAGGCAAAGAAATTTTAAAAGGTGTAAACCTGACCCTAAAAACTGGTGAGATCGCAGCCATCATGGGACCAAACGGAACAGGGAAATCTACTCTGTCAGCTGCCATTATGGGAAACCCAAATTATGAAGTAACCAAAGGGGAGATTCTCTTTGATGGTGTCAACATCTTGGAATTGGAAGTAGACGAACGTGCACGGATGGGCTTGTTCCTTGCCATGCAATACCCTTCAGAAATCCCAGGGATTACGAATGCAGAATTTTTACGTGCAGCCATGAATGCTGGTAAAGAAGAGGATGAGAAGATCTCTATTCGTGATTTCATAAAAAAATTGGATGAAAAGATGGAATTGCTCAATATGAAAGAAGAAATGGCAGAACGCTATTTGAACGAAGGCTTCTCTGGTGGTGAGAAAAAACGCAATGAAATCCTTCAATTATTGATGTTGGAGCCAACATTTGCTCTTTTGGATGAAATTGATTCTGGTTTGGATATTGATGCTCTTAAGGTCGTATCTAAAGGGGTTAATGCAATGCGGGGTGAAAGTTTTGGAGCAATGATCATCACCCACTACCAACGTTTGTTGAACTATATTACTCCTGACGTAGTTCATGTGATGATGGAAGGTCGTGTCGTGCTTTCAGGTGGACCAGAATTGGCTGCACGCTTGGAACGGGAAGGATACGCCCAACTTGCAGAAGAACTCGGTTACGACTATAAAGAAGAACTATAACCTGATGACTAGTGATCTAATGTTGTCATAAAATCAAACAGATAGTATCTTTATTAGGAGAAAAAAATGAGTATTGAAAATATTACACTCTTTTCGGAACTGCATGCTGAGCCAAGCTGGCTGCAAGAATTACGAAAAAAAGCTTTTAACAAGATTGATCAGTTGGAATTGCCAGCGATTGAACGCGTCAAATTCCATCGCTGGAATCTTGGCGATGGAACGATCACAGAAAGCGAGGTTTCTGCCAATGTTCCTGATTTTACAGCCCTCGATTCAAACTTGAAATTGGTACAAGTTGGAACTCAGACTGTATTTGAACAGGTGCCACAAGCCTTGGCAGACCAAGGAGTTCTTTTTACAGATTTCCATACTGCCCTAGAAGAAATTCCGCAGGTGATGGAAGACTACTTCATGTCTTCAGTTAAATACGATGATGACAAACTAGCAGCATACCACACAGCTTATTTTAATAGTGGGGCTGTTCTTTATATTCCAGATAACGTCGAAATTTCAGAACCAATCGAAGGTATTTTCTACCAGGATAGCGACAGTGATGTACCTTTTAATAAGCACATTTTGATTATCGCAGGAAAAAACAGCAAGTTCAGCTATTTGGAACGCTTGGAATCAAAAGGTGATGGCTCAGCAAAAGCAACTGCGAATGTGACGGTTGAAGTGATCGCCCGCTCAGGTGCCCAAGTGAAATTTGCGGCGATTGACCGCCTGGGTGAAAATGTCACAGCTTACATCAGTCGACGTGGGAAACTAGGTCAGGATGCCAGCATTGATTGGGCTATCGGTGTTATGAACGAAGGTAACGTGGTTGCAGACTTTGACAGTGACTTGGTTGGAAACGGAAGTCATGCAGATTTGAAAGTCGTTGCTTTATCAAGCGGTCGTCAGGTTCAAGGAATTGACACCCGCGTGACCAACTTTGGTTGCAACTCGATCGGAAATATCTTGCAACACGGGGTTATTCTTGAAAAAGGAACCTTGACCTTCAATGGAATTGGTCATATTATCAAGGGGGCTAAAGGAGCAGATGCTCAGCAAGAAAGCCGTGTCTTGATGTTATCGGATCAAGCTCGTTCAGATGCCAACCCAATCCTCTTGATTGATGAAAATGATGTCACAGCTGGCCATGCTGCATCGATCGGTCAAGTGGACCCAGAAGATATGTATTACCTCATGAGTCGTGGTCTGGATCAACACACAGCAGAACGCTTAGTGGTGCGTGGTTTCTTGGGATCTGTGATTGTTGAAATCCCAGTTAAAGAAGTACGTGATGAAATGATTGCCACCATTGAAGAAAAGTTATCTCAACGCTAAGGAGAAACAATGCTAGATAAAAATACGATTGCTCAAGACTTTCCCATTCTCGATCAACTAGTTCACGATGAGCCTTTGGTTTATCTAGATAATGCAGCGACGACGCAAAAACCTAAACGTGTTCTTGAAGCAGTTAATCACTATTATTTGCAAGATAACGCCAATGTCCATCGTGGAGTCCATACTTTGGCAGAACGAGCGACAGCAGCCTATGAAGCAGCGCGTGAGAAAGTCAGAAAATTTATCAATGCTTCATCAACCAAGGAAGTGCTCTTTACAAGAGGGACAACGACTGGACTCAACTGGGTAGCCCGCTATGCAGAAGAAGTCCTAAAGGAAGGGGATGAAGTCCTGATTTCCATTATGGAACATCACTCCAACATCATTCCTTGGCAGCAAGCCTGCAAGAAGACAGGAGCAAAACTGGTCTATGTCTATCTAAAAGATGGCTTACTGGATATGCAGGACTTAAAGAGCAAGCTTAGTGAGAAGACAAAATTTGTTTCCATCACCCATGCTTCGAATGTCTTAGGGGTGGTCAATCCGATCAAGGAAATTGCTCGATTAGCTCATGAAGTTGGAGCGTTCATGGTCGTAGATGGGGCTCAATCAACCCCTCATATGGCCATTGATGTACAAGACTTAGATGCGGATTTCTTTGCTTTTTCTGGCCATAAGATGGCTGCACCAACAGGGATTGGTGTCCTCTATGGGAAGGAAGAAATCTTAGAACAAATGTCTCCGATCGAGTTTGGGGGCGAGATGATTGACTTTGTTTACGAGCAATCTGCCTCTTGGAAGGAATTGCCTTGGAAATTTGAAGCTGGAACACCTAATATGGCGGGCGCAATTGGTCTTGGTGCAGCAATCGATTACATAGAAGAGCTGGGTATGGACCAGGTAGAAGCGCATGAGCATGAATTGATTGACTATGTGTTTCCAAAATTACAGGCGATCGAAGGCTTGACCATCTATGGTTCCCAAGACTTAGCCCAACGTTCTGGCGTCATTTCCTTCAATCTAGGAGATCTCCATCCGCATGACTTAGCAACAGCACTAGATTATGAAGGGATTGCCGTTCGTGCAGGTCACCACTGTGCACAACCGCTTCTTCAATACCTACAAGTCCCAGCGACAACGAGAGCAAGTTTTTATATCTACAACACCAAAGCGGACTGTGATAAATTAATTGAGGCATTGATCAAAGCAAAGGAGTTTTTCAATGGCACTTTCTAAATTAGATTCGCTGTACATGGCGGTCGTAGCTGACCATTCAAAACACCCTCACCATCAGGGCCAGATTGAAGATGTTGATCAGATCCAACTCAACAATCCAACTTGTGGAGATGTGATCCAGTTAAGTGTGAAATTTGATGAGAATGACAGGGTGGAAGATATCGCCTTTGTTAATTCAGGATGTACGATCTCAACCGCTTCAGCTAGTATGATGACGGATGCTGTAATGGGAAAAACAAAAGAGGAAGTCGAAGAATTGGCGCAGGTCTTTTCAGAAATGGTCCAAGGGAAGTCAGATCCTCGCCAAGAGGAATTGGGAGACGCAGCCTTCTTATCTGGAGTCTCAAAATTCCCACAACGGATTAAATGTGCGACCCTCTCCTGGAATGCTCTTAAAAAAGCGATCGAACGTAGCAAATAGTTAAAAGAAGAAACAGAGAAAGAAAGGAAATTATGGCTGAAGAAAGAGTCGAACCGAAACCAATTGATCTCGGTGAATATAAATTTGGATTTCACGATGATGTTCAACCCATTCTCTCTACCGGGAAGGGATTGAATGAAGCGGTTATTCGTGAATTGTCTGCAGCAAAAAATGAACCCGAATGGATGCTCGAATTCCGTTTGAAATCTTTTGAAACCTTCAAAAAGATGCCCATGCAAACCTGGGGAGCCGATCTATCAGAGATTGACTTTGATGATTTGATCTATTATCAAAAACCTTCGGATAAACCTGCCCGTTCATGGGACGAAGTTCCAGAGAAAATCAAGGAAACCTTTGAGCGTATCGGGATTCCTGAAGCAGAACGTGCTTACTTAGCGGGGGCTTCTGCTCAGTATGAATCAGAAGTGGTTTACCACAATATGAAAGAAGAGTTTGAAAAGTTGGGGATTATCTTTACCGATACGGATTCTGCCCTAAAAGAATATCCAGACCTTTTCAAACAGTATTTTGCGAAGTTAGTACCACCAACGGACAACAAATTGGCTGCCCTCAACTCAGCAGTCTGGTCTGGTGGAACCTTCATTTATGTACCAAAAGGCGTAAAAGTAGACGTCCCCCTTCAAACATACTTCCGTATCAACAATGAAAATACTGGTCAGTTTGAACGCACTTTGATTATCGTGGACGAGGGAGCAAGTGTTCACTATGTAGAAGGATGTACAGCACCGACCTACTCAAGCAATAGCCTCCATGCAGCGATTGTCGAGATCTTTGCCTTGGATGGTGCTTACATGCGCTATACGACCATCCAAAACTGGTCAGACAATGTCTACAACTTGGTCACCAAGCGGGCCAAGGCTCAAAAAGATGCCACAGTTGAGTGGATCGACGGAAACCTAGGTGCCAAGACAACTATGAAGTACCCATCTGTTTATCTGGATGGAGAAGGAGCGCGTGGGACCATGTTGTCCATTGCCTTTGCGAATGCAGGGCAACACCAAGATACAGGTGCCAAGATGATTCATAATGCCCCTCATACCAGCTCATCTATCGTATCGAAATCTATTGCGAAGGGTGGCGGAAAGGTAGACTACCGTGGACAAGTGACCTTTAACAAAAATTCCAAGAAATCAGTTTCCCACATCGAGTGTGACACCATTATCATGGATGATTTATCTGCATCAGACACGATTCCATTTAATGAAATCCACAACTCACAAGTTGCTTTGGAGCACGAAGCTAAGGTTTCAAAAATCTCAGAAGAACAACTTTATTATTTGATGAGTCGTGGTTTGTCTGAATCAGAAGCGACAGAAATGATTGTCATGGGATTTGTAGAGCCCTTTACAAAAGAACTTCCAATGGAATACGCCGTTGAGTTAAACCGACTCATTAGCTACGAAATGGAAGGATCTGTAGGATAATTCATTTTCATCAATCAAAAATCACAATGGATTTGACTCCATTGTGATTTTTTTGCTTATAATTTTTCGTTGACATAACGGACGAATTCATTCCACCAAACCTTTAAGAAAAAGCTTTTCTCAATGGTTCTTCCTGCTACCATATCGACCGTAGGCTCCTGATCTTCTAAGTAGCCACGCCCGATCTTATCTGGATCAGTGTAGTGTAATTTTCCAAGATTAGTGCCTGATTTGACAGGTGCTCGGAATGATTCTTGGTCACTCTTGAATTTAATTTTTGGTTCCGCTTGACTGCCTTGCTTTTCGACGATATAGAAGTCTTTTTTTGCAACAGCTAAAACAGTCTCGGATTTCCCATCCATGACAGTTGCCTTACTTTTTCCGTAGGGATCTCCTTCTTTAACGACAATGGAAGAAACAAAGGTTCGTACCACGTAGTTCATCAGAGAAGAAGTAGCCACAAAGCGTGCATATGGATCACCGTCAACTGCCTCCACTCCTAGGACAACCGTGATCATATGGATGCCATTTTGCGTCGTCGATGCAGCAAAGGTGATGCCACCTTTGGTAGAGTTGCTGACCCGAAGGCCGTCGACTCCCGAACGGTAATTCGGCATGCCTTCTAGCATCAGGTTGGGGTTTTCAATCTGCGTGTTTGAAAAAAGAGCAGTGGGCTTTGAAGTATATTTGGTCACTTCAGGAAAATCCTGGAGTAAGTGCTTGGCAATAACAGCAATATCATAAGCACTCAATTGATTTTCGTCTTCTTTCCCGTCAGGGTCACTGCTGATGGTTTGAGTATTTAATCCGGTAGCATTGATTAAATGAGGAGATTGAATGCCCCATTCAGCAAGTTTCTTCTTCATATTTTCAACGAAGCTTTTCTCAGAGCCACCTACTTTCTCAGCTAAGGCCAAGGCAGCAGTGCTAGAATTTCCAACTAAAAGAGCCGTCAATAACTGTTCAACCGTATATTGGTTCCCCTCCATAGGAAGAGTACCAGCACCTTCGATATCATTTAAGGACAAAGCTTTCTCAGACAGCATGATAGGATCTTTCAGAGAAAGTTTTTTTTCATGAATGGCTTCGAAAATCAGATAAGTGGTCAAGAGTGTAGACAGTCCCCCCACATCTCGTTTTTTCTCCGAGTCCTTTTCGTAGAGAATTTTACCTGTGTCAGCTTCAACAGCAATGGCGCTTTGAGCAGGAAGATCTAGCTCATCTGCTAGAACGACTTGATAAGGTAAACTGCATAACAGCAGCATGAAGGTTAAAAAAGAAAGAAAGAATTTTTTCACGGTTGTTTCCTCGTTGCTTAGTCCTCTCTATTGTATCATACAAATGATTAATGGAAAATCGTAAAATCATCAATTAGGCTAAAAAGTCAGTCATAGCAAGGTTTTTGGATGGGGTTGAAGCAAATATTCAGAAAATTTAGTTTACTTTTTTTTCTACTTGTGATATAATCTTAAACAAATCTAAAAAAACTATTGGAGAATTCCTATGAAAAAAGGTAAAGTATTCGCAGTTGCTGGAGTAACACTCCTTGCAGCTGGATTGTTAGCTGCATGTTCTAGTTCAAATACTAGCAAAGCAAGCTCAGGCGAAGACAAAAACTATGGTTATGTCTACACTACTGACCCAACAACTTTGGACTATACTGTGTCTTCTAAATCTGCCACTCAAGATCTCACTACAAACATCGTAGACGGTTTGATGGAAAATGACAAGTATGGAAATCTTGTGCCATCACTTGCGGAAGATTGGTCTGTTTCAAAAGATGGTTTGACTTATACCTACAAGATTCGTAAGGGTGTTAAATGGTACGATGCAGATGGTGAAGAACGCGGTGAAGTGACTGCCAAAGACTTCGTGACTGGTTTGAAACACGCTGCTGATAAAAAATCAGAAGAACTTCCACTAGTTCAAGGCTCAATCAAAGGCTTGGATGATTATGTGCAAGGAAAAACTACAGACTTCAGCCAAGTTGGTGTCAAAGCGGTTGATGATTACACACTTCAATATACATTGAACAAACCTGAAACCTTCTGGAACTCTAAAACAACAAACGGAATCTTGTTCCCAATTAGCACAGAGTTCTTGAAGAGTAAGGGAGATGATTTTGGTCAACCAAACGATGTGAAATCAGTACTTGCAAACGGACCATTCCTTTTGAAATCTATTACTTCAAAATCATCTGTTGTATTTGAAAAGAATGACAACTACTGGGATAAGAAAAACGTTCATGTCAAGGAAGTAAAACTTACTTATTACGATGGATCAGACCAAGATTCATTGGCACGTGGTTTCTCTGATGGAGCTTATACAGCTGCTCGTCTTTTCCCATCAAGCTCAAACTTTGCAACAGTAGAGAAAAAATACAAGGACAATATCTATAACACACCAGCTGGTTCAGGTGTAGCAATCCTTGGTTTCAACATCGATCGTCAATCTTACAAACACACTGCTAAGAAATCAGATGCTGAAAAATCTTCTACTAAGAAAGCAATCTTGAACAAAGATTTCCGTCAAGCCATCACTTTTGCCTTGAACCGTGAAAACTACTCAGCACAAGTCAATGGTAAAGAATTTGCTAAACCAGCTATCCGTAATACATATGTTGCACCTGCATTCGTACAAGTAGATGGAAAAGACTTCGGAAATGTAGTTGCAGATAAGTTGACTACTTATGGAGACCAATGGAAGGGTATCAACCTTGCAGATGGTCAAGATGGTCTTTACAACAAAGATAAAGCCAAAGCACAACTTGAAAAAGCCAAAGCTGAACTTCAAAAAGACGGCGTTCAATTCCCAATTCATATTGACGTTCCTGTTATTCAAAATGCAACAAGTGTAGTTACACGTATGCAATCATTGAAACAAACAGTGGAAGATACTCTTGGTAAAGACAATGTCGTTGTTGACCTTCAAATGATGGACCAAGATGAAGTAATGAACCTTACTTTGAACGTACCATCAGCAGCAGATGCAGATTGGGATCTTCAAGGTATGGTCGGTTGGAACCCAGACTATCAAGATCCATCAACTTACCTTGATACGCTTCAACCATCTTCAGAAGATCAAACAAAAGTTTACCTTGGTTTTGCAGGTGGTGTAGATAACCCATCAGCTAAAGCTGTAGGTTTGGATGAGTTTGCAAAACTTCTTGACGATGCAAACAACGAAACACAAGATGTTGTGAAACGTTATGAAAAATATGCAGCAGCTCAAGCTTGGTTGACAGATAGCGCAATTGTAGTACCTACAATGTCATCATCAGGAGCAGCAACTGTTATCTCTAAAGTGGTACCATTCTCTGGTGCTTCAGCTCAAGCTGGTAACAAAGGATCAGCATACTTCAAATATGTAGAAGTTCAAGATGAACCTGTTACTAAGAAACAATACGAACAAGCACGTGAAAAATGGCAAAAAGAAAAAGCTGAGTCAAACAAAAAAGCTCAACAAGATCTTGAAAAACACGTTAAATAATTAAATTATTGCTTTTCATTAGAACTTTCTCTTCTAGGGGAGAAAGTTCTTTTGGACATTAAAGGAATGAAATATGAAAAAATATGTTTTTATGCGTATTTTGCGTTCGTTAGTGTCGATCTTTCTCGTCACGACATTAACCTACATGATTATCTATACGCTAACACCGAGAAATCTCATCTTTAAGAATGACCCCAACTACAATAAAGTAGCAAAGACAAAAGATTCGAAGATCAACTACGAAAATACAGTCTATGATCGCATGGGTTATTTGGAATACATGGATTCAAAGAGCTTGCAACAAAAAGCAAGTAAAGAAGATTCTTCCGTAACGGTTGATGCGACAAATGCCAATGAAAAGATCTACAAAAAATATATTGAAAAATTAGGTCATGGTTGGCAGTTGAAACGTTTCCCGGAAAGTAAGTCTTTCTATGCGGTGCGTGAAATTCCGGTTTTTGAACGTGTCATCAGCTTCTATGCGAATTTGATTCAGTTTGATCATCCAGGTTGGGTGAAAGATGCCTCAAATCCAAACCTCAAACGCTATATCCGTATTGAAAATGATCCATCTATTGGTTGGTCAGTAGTAGGTTCTGGTACGAAACACAAATACCTCTTGTACTTTAATGGTCAATTCCCATATGTACACCAAAACTTTGTAACCTTAAACCTTGGAAATTCGTATCCAACTTATTCAAATACCCCTGTTCTTCAAGTTATTACCCAAGGACAAGGAACGACTAAGAAGAGTGAAGTGAACTTCCCAACAGGTAAAAAGACATCTTCAATCGATATCTACTCACGTACCTACAAATCACCAAGTAAGGCAGACTCACAAGACATCAGTCGATTTGGTAAAGGGGACGCTTATACAGCAACGTTGAGCAACTATGAGAATCCATCCATGATTGCATCTTCTTCAATCATTGGTTTGATTGGTATTGCGATTGCTTACTTGATTGCGATCCCATTAGGATCTTACATGGCTCTGTTCAAGAACTCATGGTTTGATAGCATCTCAACAGCAACCTTGACATTTATGATGTCTCTTCCAACTATTGCCCTTGTTTACATTGTGCGTCTAGCAGGTTCATTTGTTGGACTTCCAGACTCATTCCCAGTACTTGGAGCACAGGACTGGCGTTCATATGTATTGCCGTCTCTGATTCTTGGTTTGTTGAGTGCGCCATTTATCGCAGTTTGGATTCGTCGTTACATGATCGATATCCATTCGCAAGATTTCGTCCGTTTTGCTCGTTCAAAAGGATTGTCAGAACGGGAGATCTCAAGAAAACACATCTTCAAAAATGCGATGGTTCCATTGGTATCTGGTATTCCAGGTTCTATCATTGGAGTTATCTCAGGTGCGACACTTACTGAAACAGTCTTCGCTTTCCCAGGTATGGGTAAAATGTTGATTGACTCTATTAAAGCATCAAACAACACCATGGTCATCGGACTTGTCTTCATCTTCACATCACTTGGTATCTTTGCTGCCATGTTAGGTGATATCTTGATGACAGTGCTTGATCCACGGATTAAATTAACGAATACGAAAGGAGGCAAATAATGGCTACAATCGATAAAAATAAATTTCAGTTTGTAAAACGCGATGACTTTGCCTCTGAAGTAATCGATGCTCCAGCGTATTCATACTGGAAATCTGTATTCAGACAATTCTTGAAAAAAAGAACCACTATCATTATGCTTGCTATTTTGATTGGGATTCTCTTGATGAGCTTTGTCTATCCTATGTTTTCAAATTTTGATTACAACGACGTAAGTAAGGTAAATGACTTTTCAGCACGTTTGAATCCACCAAGTGCCAAAGCTTTCTTTGGTACAGATAATAACGGTAAATCTCTCTTTGATGGAGTTTGGTTTGGTGCTCGGAATTCGATTATCATTTCCTTCATCGCCACTGTTATTAACGTGGTTGTCGGAGTTATCGTTGGTGGAATTTGGGGGATCTCAAAATCCATCGACCGTATCATGATGGAAGTTTATAACGTTATTTCAAACATTCCGTTTATGTTGATCGTTATCGTCTTGACTTACTCAATGGGATCTGGTTTCTGGAACTTGATTCTTGCCATGTCCTTAACTGGATGGATCGGAATTGCCTATACCATTCGTGTCCAAATCATGCGTTACCGTGATTTGGAGTACAACTTGGCCAGCCGAACATTAGGAACACCGACTTTGAAAATTGTTACGAAAAATATTTTGCCTCAATTGGTATCTGTTATCGTGACACAAACATCACAGTTACTTCCAAGCTTTATTTCTTACGAAGCTTTCCTTTCCTTCTTCGGACTTGGTCTTCCAATCACAGTTCCAAGTTTGGGACGCTTGATTTCTGACTATTCTCAAAACGTAACTACAAATGCCTACCTATTCTGGATTCCGCTTACTGTTTTGATTTTAGTATCCTTGTCATTCTTTATCGTCGGACAAAACTTGGCCGATGCCAGCGACCCACGTACACATAGATAGGAGGAGTAGATATGACATCAAATAACAATATTATTTTATCTGCTCAAGATATCGTAGTGGAATTTGACGTGCGCGATCGCGTACTGACAGCTATTCGTGGCGTATCGCTTGAGCTAGTAGAAGGTGAAGTTCTTGCCTTAGTTGGTGAGTCAGGTTCAGGGAAATCAGTTTTGACAAAAACGTTCACTGGAATGTTAGAAGATAATGGCCGTATTGCCCAAGGTTCGATTAAATACCGTGGTCAAGAATTGACAGATTTGAAATCGAATAAAGATTGGGAAAATATTCGTGGATCTAAGATCGCTACAATTTTCCAAGACCCAATGACAAGTTTGGACCCAATCAACACAATTGGTTCACAAATTACAGAAGTCATTATCAAACACCAAGGGAAAACAGCTAAAGAAGCCAAAGAAATGGCTTTGGACTATATGGAGAAAGTTGGAATTCCAGATGCGGAACGTCGTTTTGATGAGTATCCATTCCAATATTCAGGTGGGATGCGTCAACGGATCGTTATTGCCATCGCCTTGGCCTGCCGTCCAGATATCTTAATCTGTGACGAACCAACAACAGCCCTTGACGTAACCATTCAAGCGCAAATCATTGATTTGTTGAAATCCCTTCAAAAAGAATACCAATTTACAGTTATCTTTATCACCCACGACTTAGGTGTGGTTGCAAGTATTGCAGATAAAGTAGCCGTTATGTATGCTGGAGAAATTGTTGAGTTTGGTAAAGTAGAAGAAATTTTCTACGATCCAAAACATCCATATACATGGAGCTTACTTTCAAGCTTGCCTCAATTGTCAACCTCAGATGGTGATCTTTACTCTATCCCAGGGACTCCGCCATCATTGTATGCTCCAATCAAAGGAGATGCCTTCGCTCTTCGTTCAGACTATGCAATGCAGATTGATTTTGAAGAAGAGGCACCTGCTTTCAAAGTAACCGATACTCACTGGGCTAAGACATGGTTGCTCCATCCAGATGCACCAACAGTTCATAAACCAGAAGTAATCGAAAACCTTCACGAAAAGATTGGCTCAAAAATGGGCTTCACTCACATTACAGAATAGGAGGAAGGAAATGACTGAAAAATTAGTTGAAATTAAAGATTTAGAAATTTCCTTCGGTGAAGGAAGTAAAAAATTCGTTGCTGTAAAGAACGCCAACTTCTTCATTAATAAGGGAGAAACGTTCTCTCTTGTTGGTGAATCAGGAAGTGGGAAGACAACAATTGGACGTGCGATCATCGGTCTGAATGATACAAGTGCTGGAGAAATTATTTATGACGGTCGCAAGATCAACGGAAAAAACTCTCACAGTGAAAAATCAGAGTTGATCCGTAAGATTCAAATGATCTTCCAAGACCCAGCAGCAAGTTTGAATGAACGTGCAACAGTTGATTATATTATCTCTGAAGGTTTGATCAACCACCATTTGTTCAACAGTGAAGAAGAACGTCAGGAAAAAGTGAAAAATATTATGCATGAAGTTGGGCTTCTTGCAGAACATTTGACACGTTACCCTCACGAATTCTCAGGTGGTCAACGTCAACGGATCGGTATTGCCCGTGCACTTGTCATGGAACCAGAATTTGTCATTGCGGATGAACCAATCTCAGCCCTTGACGTTTCAGTACGTGCGCAAGTTTTGAACCTTTTGAAAAAATTCCAAAGAGAATTAGGCTTGACCTACCTCTTTATCGCCCATGACTTGTCAGTTGTACGCTTCATTTCTGACCGTATTGCAGTTATCTATAAAGGGGTTATTGTAGAAGTGGCAGAAACTGAAGAGCTATTTAACCATCCAATCCATCCATACACCCAATCCCTACTTTCAGCGGTCCCAATTCCAGATCCAATTCTAGAACGTAAAAAAGTTCTAAAAATCTACGATCCAGAACAACATGATTACTCTGAAGATAAACCACAAATGGTTGAAATTAAACCAGGTCATTATGTATGGGCTAACAAAGCTGAAGAAAACAAATACAGACAAGAATATAAATAGAGAGGATTCCCTCTCTATTTTCTTTATTCAAAAAAACTTTCAAAAAAATAAAATTTTTTGGAAAAAAGTATTGACAGTAAGGTAAGGTTATGATATACTAATATAGTTGTCGCGCGAGAGCGACAAAGACCTTTGAAAACTGAACAAGACGAACCAATGTGCAGGG
>NZ_JACLQX010000022.1:0-34525 GCF_016648925.1 Streptococcus parasanguinis
AGTAGAGCCCACTCAACCACTGCGTCTTGCTCGACAATCCAAATACAATTGAGAGGCTAGGACTTTTGTCCCAGCCTCTTGATCTTAAATGATTTTCGTATACAAGGCGTATTTGTCTTTGATTTTCTTTGGAATACTATCATCGGTAATAATGGCATTTAGATCTTCCACGCGATAGAAACTGTAGAAAGAATAGCTATCAAACTTGCTGTTATCAGCTACCACATATTTCTCTATCGCATTGTTCAGAATAATGGCATTGCCATTTCCTTCTTCTTCATTAGCTGTAGAGACACTATGGCCATCGATTCCATTCACCCCGATAAAGGCTTTAGAAACCTTGATTTCTTTCAAGAGTTTATTGGCAAATTGACCGACAAAGGTTTGTGTCTTTACCCGGTAGCGACCACCAACTAAGATCAAGTCATAATTCGGGAAATCCTTGAGCTTCTCAAAAATAGGCAGGGAGTTGGTGACGATGCTAATTTCTTTCCCTTCCAAATAATCTCCGATAAAGTCTGTTGTTGTACCAGAGCCAATAAAGACGGTATCCCCATTTTCGATCAAGTCCGCACATTTTTTGGCAATGGTTCGTTTCTCATCAATATTGATCAGATTTTTTTCACTGTGAGAAGCTTCTAATAAGCTATCTTTGACTTTTTTGTGGGCCCCACCATGTACACGAACTAAAAGACCTTGTTTTTCAAGATCGATCAGATCGCGACGAATAGTCATGTCTGTCACCCCAAAAAGTTCCTTGAGCTCTTTGACCGATACCACACTTTTTCGATCCAGTTCCTGAAGAATTTCAACATGTCTGCTATCTTTCATGGTACTACTTCCATTCCTACTATATTTGTCTCTATTATACTACTTTTTTCAAAAAACACAAATTCAAACATTATATTAACAAGAGTAAACATGATATTTTTAAATAAATAAAAGAAAAAAAGCCTTCCGTTAATCCGGAAAGCTTTGATTTATGCTATTTCTAGCTTCCTCACCTTTGGATCAAGGCTCGGGATAAAAAGGTTAAGGAAACCTTTTTATTTTGCGATTGGGTAAACAGAAACTTGTTTTTTATCGCGACCTTTACGTTCGAAGCGTACTACGCCTTCAACTTTTGCGAACAAAGTATCGTCTCCACCACGTCCAACGTTCACACCTGGGTAGATGTGAGTACCGCGTTGACGGTAAAGGATAGATCCACCTGTTACAGTTTGTCCATCAGCTGCTTTAGCTCCAAGACGTTTTGCTTGTGAATCACGTCCGTTTGATGTAGAACCTCCACCTTTTTTGTGGGCGAAAAGTTGCAAGTTAGCAAGATTCAATTTCAACATAATTGTTTTCCTCCATGTTAGTTTTCTGTGATAACTCTTGTTTGGACGAACTCCGATGAGTTCTCCGATAAGTTTGCCATCCCTAAGAAAAATGATTCAAAGAATAGTTGGGTCATTTCTCTTTGATGAGGTGGAATATCTGTCGGGATCGTCACCCGCAGGAAGCCACCTTCTTCTTCGTTTAATTCTAGATCCGGTTCGTAGCCTGCAAATTTCTCAACAGAGTTGACAAAGTTAATGGCTAGAGTCGAAACCGATGCACACACGACATCAAAGCCGTATTCACCGCTTCCAGCGTGCCCAGTGATTTCTGCACTCCTCAGCTCGCCATCTTCGGCTCGTTCAAAGACTGCTTGTATCATGTGTTCTCCTAAAATTAAGCGTTGATAGCGTTGATGACAACTTTAGTGTAAGGTTGACGGTGACCTTGTTTACGGTGGCTACCTTTTTTAGGTTTGTACTTGTAAGTAACAACTTTCTTTTGTTTTCCTTGTTTTTCAACAGTTCCAACAACAGTAGCTCCTGAAACAAGTGGAGTTCCGACAACAGTGTTTTCACCACCAACAAGAACAACTTCGTTAAATGTAACTTCTTGACCAGCTTCAACGTTCAATTTTTCAACGTAGATAGCTTGACCAACTTCAACTTTAACTTGTTTTCCGCCAGTTTTAATGATTGCGTATGTGCTCATTATGCACCTCCTATGTATTTTTGGGTTTCCCCGTATTTTTGTGAAGACTCGCCTAGCATCGTGGGACGAACCACTTACTCTCATGGAAATGAGCGACGATGTTCGAGCGGTTGCACAGGCATGTGCATAGTCAACTCTCTTAGTATATCACTTCTATCAGACAAAGACAAGTATTTTTGCGCTTTGAAAACGAATTTCTTTTTTAAAAGCGATGATTTTATATCTTTTATGTTAAGATTGCTTGTCAGTCCGACTTCTTCATCTACTTATCCTTAAATTTAAAGTCATTGAAACTCATTTTTGCTTTTGAAGAATCGTTCATGCTCTTCATTTTTTCTTCTTGTTCCTTGGTGATTTTGATAGGAATGGCTGCAGCCGTATTGGGTTTCAATACACCAGATTCGCTCACTTCATAGTCCACTGTGACATCTTTGAATAGTGGCTCCCCATCATATTCCAAATTCAGAAAAAAGGATCCATCACGATCGATGGTTGTGGTGGTACGATTCACGATAAAGAACAAGGCGAAGCGATTTTCCTCATTTCCAAAGGTATAGCCTGGGAAAAAGACAAATAATTTTCCAGGTTCTCCAAGCGTTGGATGTTCCTTGATAAATTTCTCAGATGCTTCCAAGACTTCGTTGTCCTGATCTTTGTACTGGTCGGCTCTGACAAATGTGAGCGGTTCTTTTTTACTGCTGGTTGACTGGCTGGTCTTTTCTTCTTTTTTCGGGCCAGTAAATGATACTTTGACACAGCCTGTCAACAGAAGCAAACTTGTCATTAAAACGATAATTTTTTTCATCTTGTCTCCTTTAAGTTGGTTAGAAAAAGAGGCTGGATACTCCCAGTCTCTCCTATAGCAAATCCTCGATCAGGTCATCGACCTCATCTTTTTCTGCTTTTGGTGTGATCTCTGTTACGATGATACCTGCTACCGCACGCTCAACCAAAGCTTCCACATCCATCCGTTGCTCATACTGCTCTGCATTTTTGAGTTTTGGATTGGTCTTTGGACGATCTGGTGCAAAGATGGTACAACAATCTTCGAATGGCTGGATAGAAATTTCAAAGGTATCAATGGCTTGAGCAATATCGATGATTTCCAATTTGTCCATGGTCACCACCGGACGGATAACCGGCGTATTGGTCACTGCATTGATGGCATGCATACTCTCTAAGGTTTGGCTAGCCACTTGTCCCAAGCTTTCACCATTGATAATCACCAAACCACCGCGAACCTCGCGAATACGGTCTGTAATGCGCATCATAAAGCGACGGGTCAAAGTCATGAGGTAAGCTTCTGGTGCTTTTGCCTTGATTTCCTCTTGGATCTCTGTGAAGGGCACCTCGATAAATTGGATATTGCCCCCAAACTTAGTCAACTTCCGTGTTAAATCATGGGCCTTTTTCAAGGCACCTGGGCTGGTATAAGGTGGGCTAGCAAAGTGTACTGCCTCGATATCCACTCCACGCTTCAAGGCTAGGTAACCAGCTACTGGAGAGTCGATCCCACCTGAAAGCATGAGCATGCCCTTGCCAGACGTACCAACAGGAAGGCCACCTGCTCCCTTAATGGTTTCATAAGAGATGTAAGCTGCTTCTTCTCGAATTTCAACTTGCAAGTTGATATCTGGTTTTTTCATCTGAGCTTGGATGGTTGGGATCGCTTCAAAGACCGCACCTCCCAAGGTTTGGTTGAGCTCGCGACTATCGAGTTCAAAGGTATGGTCACTGCGCTTACTTGAGATTTTAAAGGTCAAGCCATCCTTGTAAATCTCCTTCATGATCTCTTGCACTGCCGCTTTTAAGGCCGGAACAGATTTTTCAATCTTGTAAACAGGTGAAAAATTTTGGATTCCAAAAACCTGCTTGAGGGATTCTGCTACTGGCTCATAATCCGTCCCATGCAGATAAGCATGCGCCCGATCGCGGTCGGCTGTCACTTTGACAGATGGATAGATAGATAAAACATCTTGGATATTATTGCGAAGTTTATTGATAAAACGCATACGGTTCTTTCCTTTAGTAGAAAGCTCTCCATAGCGTATCATAATTTCTGAATAGGTTAAGGTCATGTTGATTTCCTTCTAAAATTAACGTACTTTTCGTGTTTGCTCGTAAATCAGTTTGAACTTGGTCAAGAATTGCTCGACTTGGCTCATGTCATTTTCAAGATCGAGGCTCAAGCGAACAGCTGTCTGTGCGATACTCTTATCCACTCCCATAGCAATCAAGGTTCCAGCTGGCTTACCAGCTTTAGACGAGCAGGCACTGGTTGTTGAGATGTAAATATCAAACTCTTCAAAGGCATGGACCACTACTTCTCCACGAACTCCTTTGATCCCGAAAGTCAAGATGTGAGGCGCAAAGTGATCCTCACCAGAAAAGATGGTGACATCTGGATAGTTGGCCAATTCTTTGCGGATAACTTCTTTCATCAGCTGGGTCTTGCTGGCAAAAGCTTCTTGGTTTTCCATGGCTAAGCGTAGGGCTTTTGCTGTTGCTGCGATTCCTGCCACATTCTCAGTTGTCGAGCGCATTTCTTTTTCTTGACCACCTCCGGTTAAGAGAGGGGTGATCTTTTTGCCTTCTTTGATGTAGACAAAGCCGACTCCGCGAAGTCCATGGAATTTGTGACTAGAGAAGGTCGCAAAGTCCACGCGCTCTGGTAGATAAACTTCTGTTGCTACCTTTGCCAAAGCTTGAACCGCATCGACATGGAAACTAACCGTTGGGCGATCTTCTAGGAGAGCCGCGATATCATGGATGGGCTGGATGGAGCCAATCTCATTGTTGACGGCCATGACAGAGACCAAGGTCGTATCTGGACGGAGTAGGTTAGCCAAGGCATCCACCTTGACAAAGCCACGCGCATCCACTGGAGCGTAATCCACTTCGAATCCCTGCGTCTTTAACCAAGCAGCCGATTCCTTGATGGCAGGATGCTCGATGTCAGAGACAATGATATGCTTGCCATAAGGAGCTTTCTCAAAGGCGACACCCTTGAGGATCCAGTTGTCCCCTTCTGTCCCACCAGACGTGAAGTAAATTTCATCAGCTTTCTTGCCAATTAGCTCCGCAATTTGTTTTCTAGAAGCTTCCAAAATACGAGTAGCTTGACTACCTAGATTGTGCAAACTAGAAGGGTTTCCCCAGATCCGAGTCGCTACTTCTGTATAGGTCGCAAGGGCTTCTGGATAAGGTTTAGTCGTTGCTGAATTGTCAAAATAGATCATGTCCTACGCATCCATCACTTTCTTTTTACGTAACTTCTATTTTATCATTTCTAACCGCTTGGGACAAGGATTTGATAAAGAGAGATGCAGCAAAATCACTCTATAAAAATCAGTTCTTTTTAGACATTTTTCAGAAAATGACTTATAATAGGAAAGTGTTAAAAAACAATTTTTGATAGAAAGAGAATGAACATGTCACAATATTCAAGAAGTAACAAAAACCAAAAACCTGAGGAAAAAGCAGATACAAGACCATCTCGCGGTGAGAAAGTCAAACAAGGGTTGTCCGTATTTCAAACCGTTGTAGCTACGATTGCCAGTCTCTTAGGGATTATCGTCACTTCCTTTACCATCATGAGCTTGCTCAATAAAGATAATCAAAAAACAGAAGACAAACCATCTAGTAGCACCAGCGTTGTCGTGGTTCATGATAAGGGCTCTGACTCAAGCGCTACCAATACAGATGCTAATACCAATACACAAACCAATTCAAGCAATACAGAAACAAGTTCACAAAAAGAAACCGATAGCTCATCTGCTACCGAATCTAATTCGTCTGCCGCACAAGACCAAGGCTCCACAGCAACAGACAGTGGCGCAGATACAGCATCATCTGGAACCAACTAAAAAAACAGTAAGGACAACCTTACTGTTTTTTTTTATCTTTCGATTCCAGCATTTTCTGATTTTTATAGAAAGCATCTATCTCGTTGTCATACTCCCATTTGAGCTTTGAACTCTCTTCCTGGATTTGATCCAATTGTTCATATGGAAACTTGTTGGAGTCTATCTCTATATGTTGATTCAGCTTCTGAACCATCTAGATTATCAAAACTGCTCAAATTCCAATTACTCAAATAATCTACCCCCTACTCTAATGTCGGATCCTATATACATCTCATCTATATTTAATGTATTGTCCTCATTAATTGGGATATCTACTCCCCAACCCGATTCTTCAATATTATTTATACGTCCATAAACATTCATATAATATTCGGGAGTTGTAAGCCCACCATCACTCCATTGTGTCTGATCCCAATCAATTTGAACGGATTCAACTTTTGAATTTTGTGCTTTGACTAAATCAATAACCTTCTGTTCGTGTTCTTTTAGGTAGTCCAGTTGTTTTTTCTTTATAGTTTCTTCATCTTCCTTTAGGTCTTTTGTAGATGAAGAAACATTCGTTTTTTCTTGCTTCGTATCTTCTTTCTGTTTCACAGTACATCCACCTACAATAAGTAGTGCTGCAATTGAAGCAATTGTTAGCATGATTTTTCGACTTTTCATGAGCCCTCCTATCATTCTGTACAGATTATTCTCTAAAATTGGAAACTGGATAAATGTTATTCCGATTATGATAGCATTTATAGTTTGAAAAACAAGCTATCACACTACATAGAGCTTTTTAAAACATGAGTATATGAATTCTTTACTTTTGATGATCAAAGTTTTAAATTAAAGAGTTATGACGTTGGTTACGATCTAGACTATTGGTCTATTACTTACACATAGCACGTTTTTTTCCTATCATTTTAAGTTCCAATTACTCAAGTAATCTTCCCCCTATATCAACGTCAGATCCTATATACATCTCATCTAAATTTAATGTATTGTCCTCATTAATTGGGATATCTACTCCCCAACCTGATTCTTCAATATGATTTATACGTCCATAAACACTCATATAATATTCAGGAGTTGTCAGTCCACCATCACTCCATTGTGTATGATCCCAATCAATCTGAACGGATTCGACTTTTGAATTTTGTGCTTTGACTAAATCAATAACCTTTTGTTCGTGTTCTTTTAGGTAGTCCAGTTGCTTTTTCTTTATAGTTTCTTCATCTTCCTTTAGTGCTTTCGTAGATGAAGAAACATTCGTTTTATCTTGCTTGGTATCTTCTTTCTGTTTCATGGTACATCCACCTACAATAAGCAGTGCTGCAATTGAAGCAATTGTTAGCATGACTTTTCGACTTTTCATAAGTCCTCCTATCATTCTGTACAGATTATTCTCTATAATTGGAAACTGGATAAATGTTATTCCGATATTCTAGCATTTATAGTTTGAAATCCAAACTATCACACTAGATCGAGCTTTTTAAAACATGAGTTAATGATTTCTTTACCTTTAATCATCAAAATTTTAAATTAAAGAGCTATGAGGTAAGTGACAATTTGCACTATTGCTCTATTACTCACACATAGCACGTTTTTTATTCCTCTCATTCAACATTGCAATTACTCAAATAATCTACCCCCTACTCTAATGTCGGATCCTATATACATCTCATATAGATTCAATGTATTGTCCTCATTAATTGGGATATCTACTCCCCAACCCGATTCTTCAATATTATTTATACGTCCATAAACACTCATATAATATTCAGGAGTTGTTAGTCCACCATCACCCCACTGCGTCTGATCCCAATCAATCTGAACGGATTCAACTTTTGAATTTTGTGCTTTGACTAAATTAATAACCTTCTGTTCGTGTTCTTTTAGGTAGTCCAGTTGTTCTTTTTTTATGTCTCCTTCTGGTTTTTGTACGACTTTCTTTGAAGATGAGGCCGTTATCTTCTGTTCGGGTCTTTTGGTCAGGGTCATGATTTTTCCTCCAAGAAAAACCAGTCCTAGGATCGGTAACAAAATAATCAAAAATAGTTCCATTTGTCTCTTCATTCAATTCTCTCCAATCTACACACTTTTAATTGATCTATCAACTTATTTATTCGAAAATTCTTCCACCTATCATTTCTGGATCTATTATGGACTCATAGCTCAAATATTTTTTGAATCCTTTCCTCTTAATAGGTAGAATGATCTGTTGATTTAATTAAGGAAAATTCGAACCAGAAATTGAATCAATTGAACTTGGATTCTCAACATTTGGTTTTGGGACAATAAAAAATGAATAGCCATTTAGTTCCTTATCATTTTCTCCATAGACCTTTAAACGGATGTCAAACCCAGATTCCGTAAAAGCACCACTATCTCCTACTTTCACACTATCCCAGTCATACTTGACTTGAACAACTTCTGGATCATTTGACTTTATGTAATCCGTAATTTCTGACTCATGTTTCTTTAAAAAGTTTACTTGCCTTTGAGTAACAGTTGCGGTATCTTCTTTGATGGAGGAAGAGGTGACAGTTTGCGCTTGTTTCGTATGAGCTTTTTGCTTTACACTACAACCTCCAATGCTTGTAAAAATAAGCATTAAAGCTATTAACTTAAGTGTACATTTCATTTTACTTTTCATGTTTCCTCCTAACACTATTACTTCTATTTACTTAGGAAAAATTTTCCAGCCACCATTTTCCTCGATATAAATATCATTTAGCATCCCCATTTTTTTGATAGTTGGTATGCTATTTTGATCTTCTAGGTAAAAATCAACGGAGAATTTTGTTTTTTTTAATTGATTAATTTGACCAGAAATAGATAAATTGTATCCACCACCCTGAGGCGTTCCGTTTCCAGACTCTTCAATTTGCATACTGTTCCAATCAATCTGAACGAATTCAACTTTTGAATTTTGTGCTTTCACAAAATCGACGATCTCTTGCTCGTGTTCTTTTAGATAGGCGAGCTGTTTTTGTTTAATGGTTTCTTTGTCCTCTTTTGTAGTTGAAGAGGTGACAGTTTGCGCTTGTCTGCTTTTTTCACGTTCTTGCTTCACACATCCTACTAGACATCCAATTGTTAAAATGAAAGCAAGTGCGATCATCAGATTGTTTATTTGTTTTCTCATAATTTTATTTCGTTTAAAAGTGATTCCTCTATTGCATCTCTCATTGTCTAACGGACGGATCATTTCTTTTCTACCCGATACAAACTATCAGAACCAATTGAATCTATCTTAGGAATCTTATTTTTATCTAATGTAAAATTCAATCTAAAATTTGTTAGTTTACTTTCATTGGCATAACCATAAACTAATAGTATTTCGTCACCTCCCTGAGGTGTTCCATTACCTCCTACAACTGTTTTAATACTGTCCCAGTCATAAGACACCTGCGTAATGTTAGCATTATGTTCTGTCACATAGGTCGTCATTTCTTGCTCGTGTTCTTTCAAATAAGCGAGCTGTTTTTGTTTAATGACTTCTTTGTCTTCTTTGGTTGATGAAGAGGTGACAGTTTGCACTTGTTTCGTTTGCTCTTTTGATTTTATGGTACATCCTCCTATACATGCAAGGAGAGCTAAGGTAGTGATTAATTTAAACACCGTTTGTTTTATCATGTGCTATCTTTCTCTAAAACCGTTCTTTTTCAAAATGCATTGTACTTACCTAGGAAATAGGCTTTCCGCCAATCGTAGGTTCATGAAGCATAAACATTTCTCGCAGGTTAATTGACTGATCATCATTAATTGGAAAATCTACTCCCCATCCTGAGTTCTCAATATGATTAATGCGACCAAAAATATTCATATAATATTCGGGAGTTGTAAGCCCACCATCACTCATCTGAGTTTCATCCCAATCAATCTGAACTGACTCAATTTTAGGATTTTGAGACTTCACAAAATCGACGATTTCCTGCTCATGCTCTTTGAGATAAGCGATTTGTTTTTGTTTTATGGCTTCTTTGTCTTCTTTGGTTGATGAAGAAACGACAGTTTGCGCTTGTTTCGTTTGCTCTTTTGGTTTTACGCAACCACCCATACTTACAAAAACAGCTATCGTAGTGATTAATTTAAATATCGTTCGTTTTTCCATGTGGTAACTTTCTCTAAAACCGTTCATTTTCAATACGCTTTATATTTCCATTAGTCAATAGGCTCACCATCAATACTGATGTAATCACCCATTGTCATATTTTTAAGATTTACAGTCCCATCTTCATTCATGGGAATATCCACTCCCCATCCTGAGTTCTCAATATGATTAATACGTCCAAAAACATTCATATAATATTCAGGAGTTGTAAGTCCACCATCACTCCATTGTGTCTGATCCCAATCAATCTGAACGGATTCTACTTTTGAATTTTGTGCTTTGACTAAATCAATGACCTTCTGTTCGTGTTCTTTTAGATAGTCCAGTTGCTCTTTTTTTATTTCTTCTTTTGATTTTTGTGCAACTTTTTCTGAAGAAGTGGTCGTTATCTTCTGCTCTGGCCTTTTTGTCAGATTCATGATTTTTCCTCCAAGAAAAACAACTCCTAGGATTGGAAACACTATTAGAAAAATGAGTTCCACACGTCTCTTCATTCAATTCTCTCCAATCTACACACTTCGAATCAATCTATCAACTTATTCACTCGAAAATTTCTTGACCTAAGCTTAAGTTTTGCCCCAGTGACATCGTCTTTAAATTAATCTTTCCATCTTCCACAACCAAATCAACTCGCCAACCAGATTCAGGATTTTGATTAAACCCACCAAAAATGAGAATCATCTCGTCACCACCTTGTGGCGTCCCATTTCCGGCTACTCCCCACTGAGTTTGATCCCAATCAATCTGAACGGATTCGACTTTCGGATTTTGGGCTTTCACAAAATCGACGATTTCTTGCTCATGCTCTTTGAGATAAGCGATTTGCTCTTTTTTTATCTCTTCTTCTGATTTTTGTACGACTTTCTTTGAAGATGAGGCCGTTATCTTCTGTTCGGGTCTTTTGGTCAGGGTCATGATTTTTCCTCCTAGAAAAACAATTCCTAGGATCGGTAACAGAATAATCAAAAATAGTTCCAGTCGTCTCTTCATCTCTTCTTCTCCAATCCTTCCTTTCATGACTGAATGGGCCAGTCACTTTCCTTACTATTATAGCATCTTTCATTTGAATCTCAATCCAACTCACTAGTTAGAGACTTTATGCAGCAATCAAAAAGGAACCCGAAGGTTCCTTTTGTGTTATTTTCGATACATCTTGACCTGGAGGTAAAGATCGTTATAGACTCCAAGCAATTTCTTGCCTAATTGTTGATAGACTTCCAAATGGTCCAGTGTTTCATCGCTTGGATAGAAGGATTGGTCATCTTGGATTTCTTTTGGCAACATGGCTTTGGCTTTTTTATTTGGCGTTGAGTAGCCGACATACAGAGCATTTTTCAAAGCATTTTTAGGACGAAGCATGAAGTTAATAAAGGCATATGCTGCTTCTTTATTTTTCACGGTTTTTGGAATGACAATGTTATCAAACCAAAGGTTGCTGGCTTCAGTTGGGACGACATAGCGAAGATCCTTATTGGCTTCGAGCATTTGGCTGGCTTCTCCTGAGAAGGTAACCCCAATAGCCGCATTGTTTTGGATCATATAGCCTTTCATCTCATCAGCAACCAAAGCTTTGATGTTTGGCGTCAAGGTGTAGAGTTTATCTACTGCCTCTTGCAATTTCTTTGGATCCTTTTCATTGAGGCTATAGCCTAATGTATTGAGACCAATTCCCATGACCTCACGCGCACCATCGTACATCATGATGTCATTTCTGTACTCTTCACGCCAGAGATCTGACCAATGTTCCGGAGCATTTTTGACCATCTTGGTATTGTAGACGATCCCCAAGGTACCCCAGAAGTAAGGGACTGAATATTGGTTGCCCGGATCAAACGATTGGTTCAAGAGTTTTGGATCGATATTTTCCATCCCTTTGATCTTGGATTGGTCCAACTTTTCAACCAGATGCTCATCCATCATCTTGGCAATCATGTATTCACTAGGAATCGCAATATCGTAAGTGGTTCCACCTTGCTTGATCTTAGTGTACATGGCTTCGTTGGAATCAAAGGTATCATATTGCACCTGAATCCCTGTCTCTTTTGTGAATTCCTTGAGCAATTCCGGATCGATATAATCTCCCCAGTTGTAGATGACCAGCTTGTCACTATTCTTGGTATTCATGCTCGCTTCGATCTGGTGGCTAATTCCCCAGAGGACCAGAATGACAAGGACAATCCCAGTTAGGAATGAATAAAGTTTTTTCATGCTGCTTCCTCCTTTTCACGGGTAATAAAGTAATAACCGATGACCAAGAGCACACTAAAGAGAAAGACAAGGGCGGACAAGGCATTGATACTGAGGGAGATCCCTTGACGCGCACGTGAGTAAATCTCTACAGACAAGGTTGTAAAGCCATTTCCGGTTACAAAGAAGGTCACGGCAAAGTCATCAAGCGAATAGGTAAAGGCCATAAAGTAGCCAGCAATAATGGCTGGTGTCAGATACGGCAACATGATCTCTTTGAGCATTTGTACTTGGGTAGCTCCCAAGTCATAGGCAGCATTGACCATATCCCGGTTCATTTCCTTGAGTCGTGGCAAGACCATCAAGACCACAATGGGAATCGAGAAGGCGACGTGGCTAGCCAGAACAGATAGGAAACCTAGTTGGTACTTAACCGTCGTAAAGAGAATCAAGAAGCTGGCCCCGATCATAACGTCGGGCGCTACCATGAGAATATTGTTGATGGAGAGCAATGGTCCTTCTAACTTTTTCTTGGATTGATAGATATAAATGGCACCAAAAGTTCCGATGACCGTCGCAATCAAGGCTGACAAGAAGGCCAAGAGGAAGGTCTCTGATAAGATCAGCATCAGGCGACTATCTGCGAACAATTCATTGAAATGCTCAAGCGTGAAGCCCGTGAAGGCATTCATATCTCCCCCTTTATTGAAGGCATAAAAGATCAAATAAAAGATGGGAAGATAGAGGATCAGAAAGACGAAGCCTAGATAGAAATGAGATACTTTTTTCATTGTTCTCTCCTTTCTCTAGTTGCCCACATGGTAAAGAGCATGGCAAGGATCAGAACAACTCCGATGGTAGAACCCATTCCCCAGTTTTGTGTTGTCAGGAAGTGCTGTTCAATCGCTGTCCCTAAGGTAATGACGCGGTTTCCACCGATCATCCGTGTCAACATGAAGAGACTAAGACTAGGAATAAAGACAGACTGCACACCTGAGCGGACTCCATTCATAGACAAGGGGAAGACCACATGACGGAAGGTATCCCAACGATTGGCTCCCAAATCATAGCTGGCATTAATCAAGTTTGGATCTAAGTCATCTAAGACATTAAAGATCGGCAAAATCATAAATGGCAACTCGATGTAGCTGGCTACAAAGATAAAGGAGAAATCGGTAAAGAGGATTTGCTGGGGAGCGACTCCGAGAAAGCTTAAAAAGCTATTGATGGATCCGTTTTGCCCAAAGATTCCGATAAAGGCATAGGCCTTGAGCAAGAGATTGACCCAGGTTGGCAAGACGATCAACATCAACCACAACTGCCGGTGTTTGAGCAGCGTCAAAAAGTAAGCAGTCGGGTAGGAGATCAAGAGCGTCACCAGGGTGACGATTCCAGCATAAAGGACCGAATTAAAGCTCATCTTTAAATAGGTCAAATTTTGTGAAGTAAAGAACTCTTTGTAGTTTTCAAGTGAAAACTGCCCTTCAACGTTGAAAAACGATTGAAAGATGATCATGACTACGGGAGCTAGGACAAAGAGAAAAATCCACAAGAAATAGGGGAGGATAAATAGATTAGAGGTTGTTTTCTTCATCTCTTTCCTCCTCAATGGCATTAATCAAACCAGCTTCTTGCTCTTCCACTTCAACGTACTCTTCGATCCGCGCATCGAATTCTTCTTCGGTTTCGTTGAGACGCATAACGTGGATATCTTCTGGTTCAAAGTCTAGCCCAATGACTTCTCCCACGATAGCCTTCCGAGTGGAGTGAATCATCCACTCATTTCCCAAATCATCATAAGCGATGATCTCGTAATGCACACCACGGAAGAGCTGGGTGTCCACCTTCACTTGGAGCTTGCCTTCTTCAGGAAGAGTGATTTGCAAGTCTTCAGGACGAATGACGACTTCAACTGGTTCATTTGGACGCATTCCCCCATCGACCGCTTCAAAGCGTTTGCCATTAAACTCCACCAAGTAGTCCTCGATCATACGCCCATCTAGAATGTTGGACTCCCCGATAAAGGTAGCTACAAAGTGGTTGATCGGTTCATCATAGATATCTACTGGTGTACCAGATTGGACGATCTCTCCTTCATTCATGACAAAGATCCAGTCACTCATGGCAAGGGCTTCTTCTTGGTCGTGGGTAACAAAAACAAAGGTAATCCCCAAACGTTGTTGCAATTCCCGCAACTCATACTGCATGTCTGTCCGAAGTTTCAAGTCAAGTGCAGACAAGGGCTCATCTAAAAGGACCACTCGTGGTTCATTGATAATAGCCCGTGCAATAGCTACCCGTTGGCGTTGACCACCAGATAATTTTTGGATCGAACGTTTTTCAAATCCAGCTAACTGGACCATTTTCAAGACTTCTGAAACCCGACGTTCAATCTCAGCCTTGTCCACCTTTTTCAAACGAAGGGGAAAAGCCACATTTTCAAAGACTGTCATATGTGGAAACAGGGCATAGGACTGAAAGACGGTGTGGACATCCCGCTTGTTGGTAGGGACATCATTGATCCGTTCCCCATCAAGGTAGACATCTCCAGAGCTAGCATCCAAAAGACCGGCAATAATATTCAGGATAGTTGATTTTCCTGATCCAGATGCACCGAGCAGGGTATAGAACTTCCCTTCTTCCAATTCAAAATTGATATCCTTTAGGACAACGGTTCCGCTATCTTCAAAGACCTTTGAAACATTTTTAAACTCAATAATTGGTTTTTTCAATTCACATAAATTCCTTCTTTACTACAATTACCAAACTGCTTTTCAAACGAAAACGCAGCGGCTGACAGGAAAACCTGTCAGGCCACCAATACCTCTCGGGGACTTACTAGACTGCCCCACCTATTTACGGTATCGATAGGCACTCACCCCCTTTCCGACTGATGCTATCGATGTTTACACTATCCATTGTTCTTCAATACTAAAGTTCTTAGGCTTGGCCGATAATGCGAACTTCTGGTTCTAAACGGACGCCTGAGTGAGCTTCTACTGCCTCAATGACATAGGCGATCAGGTCTTCGTAGTCCTTGGCTGTTCCATTGTCGACATTGACCATAAAGCCAGCATGTTTTTCAGAAACTTCCACACCACCAATTCGATAGCCTTTCAGACCTGCTTCGCTGATCAATTGACCTGCAAAATGACCGACAGGACGCTTAAAGACCGATCCACAAGAAGGGTATTCAAGGGGTTGTTTCAACTGACGAAGATGGGTCAAACGCTCCATCTCCTGTTTGATTTGCTCGTGATTGCCTGGAGACAAAGCAAATTTGGCAGAGATGACAACAGCACCTGTCTCTTGAATCTTAGAATGACGGTAACCAAAAGCTAGTTCACCCGCTGACAGAGTTTCAATTTCCCCTTCCTTGGTCAAGACCTTACAGGATACAAGGACATGCGCAATCTCTCCTCCGTAGGCTCCCGCATTCATAAAGACAGCACCACCAACACTGCCTGGAATGCCACTAGCAAACTCGAAGCCTTTCAAACTATGGTGCAAGGCCACATGGGTGGTGTCGATGAGTTTAGCCCCTGCTTCTGCTTCGACCACATAACCATCCACACTGATATCTCGCAAGCGATCAAACATAATGACAAATCCCGGTATGCCCCCATCTCGGACAATAATATTAGAAGAATTCCCCAGGACCATCCATGGAATATTCTCCTGGTTCGCAAAGCGTACAATGCGTTTTAATTCGTATTGGTTGCGAGGAAAGGCTAGAAATTCAGCATTTCCCCCAACCTTTGTATAGGTATAATGTTTTAATGGTTCTTGAAAACGGATATCAATCCCTTCAAGAATTTGATTCATTTCTTCAATCATCTTTCTATCTGTTCTCTCTCTATATAAAATACAAACTATTATACCAAATTTTTGACTATTTTTCGACCCTAAAAAACAAAAGAAGGCCCATAGTATTCAGGCCTTCCTTTTACAATTTATTATGCAATTTTACGTGCGATAGCACGATTCTTTTGTCCATCCAGAGCTGATTTGACCGAAATCCAAGCACCACCAAGAGTAAAGACAGCTAGCAAGCCTAGATTCAAGTAAAATTTATCTGGGACGTCCCCTGAAAATGTCGCTTCATTGAGAAGCGTCCAGGACATATCAAATGGCAAATCCAGTTCACTCATAAGCGCCAAAGTATAATCTAATTGGTTGACCAAAAAGACCGTCAAGACCATCAAAATAGCTGAAACTACCACACCTTTTTTAGTCAATTTCTTACCAAGGATCTCATAACCTTTGATGGTACAATAACCGAGGGCAGCCCCTGCTAAAACAGACACATAGCCGAGACGCGCTACCAAGAGGGCAACTGCTCCACCGATGATCACACCGATCACAGCCCCTACAATCCCTAAGAGGAAGTTTTCTTCCCGCGCTTCATAAGCCTCAACTGTATCTTGCACTTCGGCTTGGTAGGCTCTAAAGGTTGCATCGTCGATTAAAAAGATCGCATCGCCAATTTGATACAGACCGATTGGTCCTTCCTCACCCGTTTGCGCATTCACTTGCACAAATTGGTGGTTTAGTAAGAAATCAACAATATCTTGGATAGCTGTCCATAAGGTTTCGACAGCCTTCCCTTTGGTCATTCCGCCCTTGACAACGATAGAAGTCAAGTAACCATCAAAAGAGATGGCATTAATGGCTTTTGATTGTTCTTTTAATTCATTCCAAAGAATTTCACAGTCTTCGATTAAGTCTCCTTCGGAACCTTGTTTCACACTGAGTGAAATGGTAAATACATTCTTGGTTTGAGCACCTTCAATGACTAACAAGAAGCCTTCACGCTCTCCATACATCACACGGGCTTCGCCATCAAATTGCAGCCCAAGATCGGTAGCAATACTATATAAATATTCTGGTTTCATGTTTCCCCCTAAACTTTCGGGAAAGCTTGAGCTTTTCCCCATACAGTTTCCATTCTACCATAGGAGAAGCAAAAAGGACATATACATTCGTATACATCCTTCTTTCATTTGTGTTACATTGAGGTTTATTTCTCAACACGAACGCCAAATGTGTCAATTTTAAGTTGGAAAATCTGACCATCTAGCCCGAGCTTTTCGAGAGCTACGACAAATGTGGCTGTATGCTCTGGGGCTAAGAGGTTCATGATCGTTGGGCCTGCTCCTGACAGATAGGTGGCGTATGCCCCATGCGCATGTGCGACTTCTTTGACCTGAGGGAACTCTTTGACAAGAGATTGACGGTAGCGCTCGTGGAAATGATCTGACTCGATGGAGCGACCAGCCGTCAGCAAATCTCCCTTGAGGAGAGCTGCGATAGCGACATTGGCTACGCTACTGGCTGCAACAGCTTCCTTATAAGACCATTCTTTCGGTAGGACATTCCGACTATCACTGGTCTTCAATTGGTAGCTCGGTACAAAGGCCACAAGGTCACAGCTTGGGAAGTCAGCCGTGACATATTGGACATCTTCACCGATGTAGCTCGCAATGACCATATTCCCAAAGATAGCTGGAGCTACATTATCCGGATGACCTTCGATCTCGGTCGCGATGCGCAATTTCTCAGCATCTGTTAGCTGGAGGTTGGCTAATTGGTTGGCCAATTCAATCCCTGCTACAATGACCGAGCTAGAAGATCCAAGACCACGCGCCAAAGGCACTTCACTAGTCATCTTGATCCGATGGGGTTGCATATCAGTTGAGATAGAAAGAGCTGTTGAGAGCAAAAGGTTTTTCTCATCTGTCGGAATCCCTGCTCCAAGATCATGCTCAATGAACCAAGCATCAGCTGGTTCAAGGACTTCAATGGTCAAATAGCGAGTCACGGCAATCCCAACCGAATCAAATCCTGGCCCTACATTGGCACTGGTTGCTGGAACAATAATTTTCATTCTTATTCTCCCAAGACTTTAAAGGTATTCAAGAGTTCGAAATTCGCCTCTGAATCCAATTTTTCAACCAAGTTCTTGAATTGAGTTTGGTTAACTTGGTGAGTAATGATGACAACACTTGCATAGTGACCATCTGAGTCTTCTTGAAGGATTTGCTTGAAGGAAGCTCCTTCTGCATTAAAGATTTCCGCAAGACGCAAGATTTGACCAGTCGCATCTGGTGCTTTGATTGAGAAGTAATAATTGTTCTTCACGTCTTCTGGCTTAGCCAATTGAAGAGGGCGACTGTATTCATTGAAGGCTTTACCGATTGTTCCTTCTTTTAGTCGACGGACAATGCGAACGAGGTCGGCTACGACACTTGTCGCAGTTGGTTTTTGACCAGCACCTGGTCCGTAGTACATAGACTCACCAATACCGATGGATTCCACATAGACCGCATTCATGACATCATTCACTCCTGCGAGTGGATGTTGTTTTGGAAGGAAGGTTGGTGTCACTTCTGCTGCGATCCCTGACTCTGTTTCAACGATAGATCCGACCAGCTTAATGACATATCCAAGGCTTTGAGCAACCGATACATCTTGAGGAGTGATCTGGCTAATTCCTTTGTGACCTACTTGGTCAAATTGGATATTCATCCCAAAGGCAAATTGGCTCAAGATCACCATCTTGTAGGCAGCATCGATTCCTTCAACGTCGTTGGTTGGATCACTTTCAGCGTAACCAAGACGTTGCGCTTCTGCTAAAGCATCTTCATAAGTCCAGCCTTCTTCGACCATTTTGGTCATCATGAAGTTAGAGGTTCCATTGACCACACCAAGAACCTTGGTCACCTTGTCGGAAGCAAGGGAATTCACCAAGGTCCGAAGGATTGGGATCCCACCAGCTACGGCAGCTTCATAATAAAGAGCCACTTGGTGTTTTTGAGCAATCTCTAGCAACTCGCTTCCATGAACGGCAAGAAGGTCTTTGTTAGCAGAGACCACATGCTTACCCGCCTCAAGAGCACGGGTGATAAAGGTCTTAGCTGGCTCGATACGGCCCATCAATTCCACAACGATGGCAATGTCTTTGTCTTCAATGATCTCATCGACATTGGTCACAAAGTTGTAGTCGTGACCAGCAGCTTGTAATTTTTCCTTTTCCTCATCATCTCGAACCAAGACCTTAGCGATCTCGATTTCATCTTGAGCTGCCTGGGTGATTTTTTCATGGTTTTCTTTTAATAAAAATGGTACGCCACTAGCAACAGTACCAAATCCTAGTAAGGCAATCTTAACAGACATCCTATTGACTCCTTGAATTTTCTATAGTAGCTCCATTATAACAAAAACTTGAGCGTTTGACAGCCAATTGCCTTAAAAATTCTGAATTTTCATGACAGGATCTGCCTGTAGCAAGTTCTGGAAAAGAACATAGAATTTGTGGTACAATAGAGAAAATGATGAAAACGGTGACACTATGAGTAAACGAAGAGTACCTAAAAAAATCAAAGCCCTACTTGGAATCAATGCCTTCCTACTGGTCTGTATCTTCATTTGTAGCTTTCTTCTGATCAAACGGATCACTCAGCCAAGTGACGGGAATACAAGTGGCACTGCCGTGACGCGTTCTCTCGAGGAAGGTAGCTCCTCTATCGAGTGGACTCGAGTGAAAAAGCCGGTCAAACTGCCCATTCTCATGTACCACTCTGTACACAATATGGCTGAGTCCGAAGCTGCTAATGCCAATCTGATTGTCGATCCAGAAACCTTTGAAAGCCAACTAAAGGCCCTGAAAAAAGCGGGTTACTACACCCTGACACCTGAGGAAGCCTATCGCATCCTCGCAAAAAATGAAGTGCCAAAAGGAAAGAAATATGTCTGGTTGACCTTTGATGATGGCGTCGAAGATTTCTATACTATTGTCTATCCGCTTCTTAGGAAGTACAAGATGACCGCCACTAACAATATCATCACAGACTTTACCCAAAAGGAAAAAGAAAATGTCCTGACCTTTGACCAAATCAAAGAGATGAAACATGCTGGCTTGACCTTTGAAAGCCATACGGTCAATCATCCAGACCTAGCCAATTCCAGTCTTGAGACCCAAAAAAATGAGCTGGTCGCTTCTAAACGCCTGCTGGATAAGGTGCTGGATCAAAATACCAGCGTTATCGTCTACCCATCTGGTCGCTACAGCCAGGTCACGATCGACCAAGCCAAGAAAGCCGACTACAAACTAGGCCTCACCACTAAAAATGGACTCGCCAGCTCCGCTGATGGCCTCTATTCCCTCAAACGAGTCCGGATCCTTCCAACCACTACAGGAGAGGATCTCCTAGCCATGATCCAAGAATAAAGAAAGACCCCTGTTTGAGATAGGGGTCTTTTGTTAGAGTTCCTTATAAAAAATTTTTTAAATCGTTGATTCATAAAATGTAATAGGATTCAAAAATTCTTAAAAGAGCTTCATTATTGATTCGCTATAGTCTTCGACTTTCTTTTATAAATGTTCAAAACAATTGCAAATGACAACAACTGCCAAAGAATAATTCTCACTATCTGCAAGCTATCTGATTCAGAATTTGAGACAACATGAACCAGATTTGAAGCAAGATTGTTGAAAAGATGATCTCCTAGTCCTAGCCACAAGGAACCTGTCATTTTGTATAGTAAGGACCATTTAATGCTCATCATTCCCGCTAGGATAACATAGCCAATCCCCATGGTAATAAGATTTAAGAGTGACGATTCTCCTTGAAGATAATCTCTGAAAGGCATTGCCAAGTGCCATATTCCAAATAGGAAGGCTATAAAGAATAGACTCTTACGGTAAGAAATCCCTTCAAGAATTTTGGTGAAAAGGCCACGAAAAACTCCTTCTTCCATCCACACGTTTATCAGGTTAAATAAGACACTTAACAAGATAAACAAGATGCCTGCTTGTGATCCTTTTTCATCAGTTAAAGAGAAACCACTCGCATAAAATGATAAGTGAACATTGTCATGAAGAAACAAGAGAACAATACACTCAACTGTATATGCAAAGATGGAGCACACTAAACCAAAGAGTAGGCCATTTCCTATACCTCTTATTATTCCATTAGGTGTAAAACCAATATCTATCCATCTTAATTTGCTAATTGAAAGAATTCCCCACAATAAAAGTATTCCAAAAAGCTTGTGTAGAAAATTCTACGATAAAAAGGTTTCATCTGTCCTCATATAGAAGTATTCGAATAGCCTTGCTACTGAACAGATAATAAATATAATTGAACAACTTAAAATGGGGGTTTTCAATAGTCTATTTAGCATATCTTCCTTTCAAACGAGTCTTTTATAAAAGTTAATTTCAATATTTTACTCAGTCCAATTATCTATTTTCCAGATTTCGAGAGAACGAATGACCCTATTTTTTTGACGACGGCTATTACAACTAAGACCATCGCATACAATAAAAACGGAGGAATTAACAGTAAAGCGATTTTCCAGCCTTTGAAAAAAGCGAGTCCTTTTGTGGATTTAGTTGATTTAGCTGGTTTGACTTCTACCAGCTTCATTCGCAATAATTTCAAAGTGACTTCTTCTTGTCTTGCATCAAGCGAAACACTCTTTTCTCCTGAGTTTTCACTATCTAGATAGGCCTGAGCCATTCGGACCAGATACAATCTCTCATCTTCTTTCGCAATGGTACGAAATAGCTCCATTGCCTTATTTCTATTCCCTTTGAGATATTCATTGACTGCCTTCAGATACATAGATTCCAATTGAGAGAACTTGTTGTTTGTCACTTCCTTTAGAACAGCATCATTGGGCTCTTTTTTGACCAGTAGATCATAGCGAGCTCTGTATGCCATCTTGAGTGGTTCATAATCTGCTAAATAGTCAGAGAGCAATTCCTCGAACTCATCTTCCTTCAAATCAGGTCTAGAAAATAAGTTTGCATTCAATAGAATTTCGTTTAATTTTACTTGTTCAACATCTGTAAACTTTTGATTCTTTTTGAGTTCGTCTACAACTGCTTCAATGGATCCAAAGTCACCAATCCTATAGAAATAGAAAATAGTGGTAATCTGTACACGCGCTTTAATAGTTTTGATACTCTTTCCTTTTTGGTTCAGAATATAGCTTGCCATCAAGTCAAGATTGATATCCTCGTAGATAAGACTATTCAACTTTTTGACTAAAAGAGTATCTTTAATGATAACTAGAATCAGCTCCATCAGTAAGTAAATCATAAAACAAATGGTCGCGATCCTTTTACTTTGGGTCACTTGCACGATATATAAAAACGGTAAGGCTAGAATGACCAATAGGACTATCACTGGAATATTATAGCGTCTTCTTAGTTCTTTATAATCTTTAACCATAAATCTCCTTCGTTATTATTAATTATTAGATATGATGAGTCTCCTATCAACCTCATTTGATTTTGCTTTGATAAGAACTTTGACTTACAATCGTCCAAATCAGCAACAAAGTTACTAGTACTAGTGTTACTAGAACACTTTTTCTTTTCAAATTGTTTCTAACCCTTTCTAGTCTGGATGATTAGAAGACCAAGCCTGCAATTCATCGTAGGATTTTATTTGTGTTTTCTCACCAGTATTTGGATCCGTCGCATAGACCTCTAACACATCCTGCCCCTTTGGTGCAAACCAATGAAGAACTCTATCAAACCACTCTTTGGTTGAGTACTGTTTAGGTCTCATATATAAACGAGCTAAATTCTTTATATCCTTAGCCATTTCCGGATAGTCTTGTGCAAAATTTGTATTGGAAATATCTATCTTTTCACGATCTTCTTTTGAAAGTAAGGTATCAATATAACCAGCAGTGAATTTCAAATGGTACTTCTCTTTCATAGCTTGTCGAATGTTATTATATACATTCCCCTTTGACAATTCCTGCTCAGCGGCAGAAAAAGTTGATTTTCCATAATCCTCAAAATTTTCAAGATCTTCAATTTTTTGATTCGTAATATCAACTATGATTTTTCTACTATCATTATTTCCAACTTTATACAAAGTTACCGGTATGTAATCCTTGTTATCTGCATAATACTGACTGATATCGTACGCGCCTCGATACTCTTTTTTCCCTAATAATTGATATACTTCCGTCTTTTTACCTGGAAAGCCAGACGCATTCAAATCATAAGAAATAATATTAAAATACTCATCTTTTGCAATTTTAGGTGAACCATTTTTCTCTCTATCAATCATACTTTGATTGATCTCTTTTTGATGGACATCCAAGACCGAAATATAATCTTGACCGAATGCTATCCCACCTATCCCATCTTTTTGAGCAACAAATACAAATTTATTATCATCAAAAAGATGAATTGTAGGTTTCTCAGTTTTCGCATCAATATATTTCTGCTTGGTTTCTTGCTGACTCGTTTTTCCATGCTTTTGAACTTGCTTCAACAAGTAGAAAGATCCTATACTTACTAAAAGGACTAGCAATCCTACTACTTTCTTTTTCACTCGTTTCATTTCAACCTCCACGCTCGTAGTCAACTCCTACCATGATACCGAAATTTTTCGACTGGGGCAACTTCCTCACTAGTTGGAAATAGTTGCAAGAAAAAAACCACCTCTCGGTGGTGATTACTTCTTCTTTTGTGGAAAGAGGGGGAGCCCTAGGGTCGCGATCTTCTCAGCGGGGATCTTCATGCCATCCTTAATCCATTTGGAGATGACAGAGACAATGGCTGAGCTCCAGAAGGAATTGAGGTAGCTACCAGCGCCATTCGAGGAGCTGCCATTTCGTTTTTCTAAAAAGTCATAGACTGCCTTGGTCAAGAGCCGTTCGAAATTGTAATCAATGGCTAGACTAATTATCTTGGCTTCCTTCTTGACTTCCTTAAAGAGGTAGACCCAGACTTGGTAGAGGTCTGTCTTAAGGTTATAGCCATCTAAAGACTTGGTAATCTTTGCGATACTAGATTGAAAGATGGACTCTAGAATCTCTTCCTTGGAGTCATAATTTCGGTAAAAGGCCGCGCGAGAGACACCGGCACGCTGAACCAGCTCAGAGATAGTGATCTTTTTTAGATCTTTTTTCTCCAGCAATTGCAGGAGAGAGATTTCGATGGATTCTCGTGTAATCGCATTGTTTTCTCGGTTAAATCGTTTGAGATTTTCCAAGGATTTCTCGGATATTTTTCTTTCTGCCATAACATTTACTTTCTATCTGTCTCACCTGATGATATCTGCTTGGATAGCATTGTACTTCATGATATAATTGTAAAAGAAGACATACTACTTGTCAATGTACATTTTTATACAATTATGAGGTATGAACTGATGAAATGGAAAATTATTGCGGATTCAGGCTGTGACTACCGCTCTTTGGACAATCTGGCACCGGATACGGAGTTTGTCAGTGTCCCATTGACCATCCAAGTGGGAGAGACTATCTACACAGATGACGCCCAACTCAATATAGATCAGATGATGGAGAAGATGTATGCGACTACGACAGCTTCTAAGTCTGCCTGTCCGAGTCCTGATGACTACATGAAGTCTTTTGAAGGGGCTGAAAATATTGTCGTTGTGACCATCACTGGAACCCTTTCAGGTAGCTACAATAGTGCTGAGGTGGCCAAGAAGATTTATCTAGAAGAGCATCCGAATACCAATATCCACGTCATTAATAGCTTGTCAGCTGGGGGTGAGGTGGACCTGATCGTTCGCAAGCTCAATCAGTTGGTCGCTGAAGGCCTCGATTTTGATCAAGTGGTCGATGTGATCACGACCTACCAGTCTAAGACGAAGTTGCTCTTTGTTTTGGCCAAGGTTGATAATCTGGTCAAAAATGGGCGTCTCAGCAAATTGATCGGGACAGTTGTCGGGCTCCTCAATATCCGTATGGTTGGGGAAGCTAGTAAGACGGGTACTCTTGAGCTACTCCAAAAAGCACGGGGCCAAAAGAAAGCGATCAAGGCTGCTTTTGATGAATTAATCAAGGCAGGCTATAATGGTGGACATATCACCATCGCCCACCGCAACAATGAAAAGTTTATCGAGCAATTCTCTGAATTGGTTCGTGAAAAATTTGCCCGTGCAAACATCGAAGTCCTTCCTACTTCCGGACTTTGTAGTTTCTACGCCGAAGAAGGCGGGCTCCTCATGGGATATGAGATTTAAGTTACCACTAAAAAGAGGCTAGGACAAAAGTCCTAGCCTCTCAATTGTTTTTGGATTGTCGAGCAAGACGCAGTGGTTGAGTGGGCTCTACTAAGCTGATTTCATCAACTTTACAGCCCTACTCAACTGTGCGGAGGTGGGACGACGAAACCGAATTCTAACGAATGACCGATTTCTGTCCTACTCTCTCTTTTTATTCTCCGATCTCTTGGTAGAGAGTGCGGATTTTTTTGCGGTAGATGGTCGAACTGATCCCAGCTCCGATTAGCAGGATGACACTATAAAGGATCACAGCCAGCAGGGTGCTGACGGAATGATAGGTCCAAATGAAGCTAACAATGATCAAGAGAAACATCACAAAGATAAAGACAATCAAGAGGATAGACTGAAGAACTGCATTCCCACGATGACGGGTCATCAACTCTGTGATATTGGTCCAATTGGTACTAAAATTTTGAAAATCTTTGACATAGTCTCGAATGCAGATCGGAATGGTGGTTACGACCCAGATCAGCAACATGGCAAGGATGGCCAAGGGATGCACACCAAAATAGAGACAAACACCAACCAGAAGAATGACAGGAAGAATGGATTGCACCAGATAGAGCAACCAAAATTTCATAAAGAGATAGCGTTTAAAATCAATAGGGAGCGATCTCAAGTATTCAAAGTTTTCGCGCTCTAGCGAAATACCGATACTGGTCAAGCCTCCAAAACTATTGAAAACACCGATCAAGATGGCAACAAGGGTCAGTGGTACCAGATACTGGGGTGTTAAGTAAGGACTGAGGCCCCCTATATTTTTTGATGCTCCTGCTGCTCCACTGAGGAGGAAAATATATGGCAGAATACTCATCATCAAGAGGACTTGCACCATAAGGGTTCCATCGCTCAAGAGTCTGCGATGATACTGAATGACAAATCGTCTAAAGGAGTCTTTCTGACCCACATGGAGCACTTTCACGCGCTCTTTAACGGTTTGGTTGGTCGCAACTGCAAGGGCCGCATCATAGAACTGCGGGATCACGATTTTGCGAACCAGGCCAATCAAGACCAAAAGCACCAGGATCCAGCCTAAGAGGCCCAGGAGCGCTTCTCCATCAAAAGGATTGAGGATGAACTGATGAAAAGCCGTAAAAGGTGGAAATAGAATGGGAATATCCGTTCCACCCGACACCTCTACCCGGTGAGTTTGGACTAGATTGAGATAGAGATAAGCTCCTAGACTCAGAAGGGAACCAATTCCGACCATGATGTTGGAGACCAGGGTCGTATGTTTTTTAAAAAACACGGTCTTGGTAATCAAATGAGCTAGGATGATCGTCGCTAAAAAGAGAACGCCTAAGAGAATTAAGGCACAAAAGAGGCCTAGCAGGATCCCTAACGGATTGAAGCCGCCTGCTTGGACAGGCAGAATCAGAAAATAGCTGACCAAGGGAAGGATAGCCATGAGGAGGGTCAGGATGACCGAGATACTCTTTCCAGCAATGACTTCCGCATCTGAGAAGGCATAGGGCCGGTAAAACTGGAGGTCCTTGCTTTCATAAAAGACATTGTAAAAACTCATAAAGCCTTGGGAAATGGTCATCAAGGAAAAGAGGGCGACCATATTGACAAAGAAGGCTGGTTGATGGACAAAATCATAGATGCTAAAGAGCAAGCCAAATATGAGGAAATAGACCAATCCTAAAAAGAGGTAGTTGAGCACCGATTTGCGGGCGACATTGAGTTTGACGTCCGGTTTTTTGGCCTGTTTGGCACGTAATTTTGCGATCTGAGCGGGCTGACTGGCATAGATGATATTGACATTGACCAGTTGCTGGATAATCTTAAGACGCATGATCGCCACCTTCTTCCTTACGACCCGCTAGGCTGAGATAGATACTTTCCAGACTTTGTTCGGGATGTTGGCCCTTCAATTCCTCGATCGTCCCATAGAAAATGAGATTACCCTTTTTGAGAATGGCGATTTTATCACAGAGTTGTTCGGCCACTTCTAAGACGTGGGTAGAGAAAATAACCGTCTTGCCGCGATCCGCATGCTGGCGCATCATTTGTTTTAAATCGTAAGAAGCCTGTGGGTCCAAACCGGTCATGGGTTCGTCCAATACCCAGATATCTGGATCTGACAAGAGGGCTGCAATGACGAAGACCTTCTGGCGCATCCCATGTGAAAAGGATTCAATCACTTCATAACGGTGGCTCTGAAAATCAAAGATCCTAAGAAGCTCTTCCAAGCGTTGATCACAATCTTTCTGACTCATATCATAAGAAGTCGCAACCAACTCCCAGAATTCATTGGCTGTGAGACGCAAGAAAAGATCTGGCGAATCTGCCACATAACCGATCTTCTTTTTGATCGCCAGTCGATGGCTATAGAGGTCCTGACCATCCACTTCAATGGATCCAGTGGTTGGGGTGATGACACTGACCAGGCTCTTGATGGTTGTGGACTTGCCAGCTCCGTTGTGGCCAATCAGTCCGACAATTTGCCCATCTTCGATGGTCAGATTCAAGTGGTTGAGGGCAATATCCCCATCGTAATCTTTGGTAACTCCGTGAAATGTAATCATGCTAACTCCCTAATTGATCCTCATTGGGACCGTTTTTTCTTATTCTGTTGATAAGCGATCATCGAAATGGTAGAGCAATTCTAGCAGATAGTTTGGAATGGTCTCCAAGAAGTCTTCTTTGTAGACCCGCTCTCCTCGCTTATGCAATTCTTTACCCCATGGTCCTAGATTAACTGCCGGAACCTGAATTTGGGCAATTTTTTCCAGATCCAGATCATAGACCTGGGCTGGTGTGGCTAGGCTATCTAGGACGACTTGATAAGAAGCCACATCCTTTTCCAAGGCACAATAACTGGTGTCGTTAATCCCCAAAAAGTATTCTTCGACTTTTAAGAGGTAACCTCTTGTGTCCAGATACTCGCGGTAATCAGTGATGAGGGACACGATATTGAAATCGGTATTGTCTAAAAAGCGGCAATTCATGGAAGGATAATATGGGGGCGCAAAACCGATGACCACCATGGGATCTTTATCTCCGAGAAACTCAAGGAGTCGCTGGATTTGCTGAATCGCAAGGCTTTGGTAGCTGGTCCCATTACGAAAATCTTGCTCCGCTTTTTTATTAGAAGCTTCTCTAAAGGCTTGGTAGCCCTCTAAGGCTTGGCAACGTTCCTCTAGTTCTTGATAGGTGATGACTCTTGGCCTTGCAATAATGTGGTCTTGTCCTGCCTGATCCTGCAAATGCTCGTACTTCTTGTAAAAGGCGTCCAAGGCCTCTTGACTATGCTCATAGATTCGTTGCAAGAGCTCTTGGGGTGTTTTCTTCAAATGCAACACACTGAAATAACCAGCCGCATACAGCACGGTCGATACATCGTACTGCTCCTTCAAATCTCTGAGATAGGACCAAGAAGGAAGGGGAGACGTTTCTCCCAACGCCTGATCTGCCAGATCGGGATGAAGATCTAGCTGGCTTGCGATGGCTACTAGGAGCGACAAGGCATTGATCCCTTTGAGGGGCTCCTTCATATGGGACAAGACACCTTGCGCCACAACGACCGGCATGAGTTTGCCAACTGTACCAATGTGAAGGACCTTTTCTTTTCCTACTTCCGATTCAAAGGGCTCTGAATCCACTGCTAATACATAATTCAGATCAAAGGTTTCCTGCAAATCTGTGAGGAGACCCAAAGCTCCTCGCATCCCACGTGAATAGGATTCCTCATCTCCAACAGAGAGATAGAGCAGATTGACCTGACCTTCTGAGGGAGCTGCTGCATAGGCTTCCAGAACTCCCAATTGCAGGGCCAAGGCTGCTTTCATATCGCAAGAGCCTCTGCCAAATTTCCATTCTCCAGAAGCTAAATCTGCCTGCATATCGGGTCGCCTATCCAATGTTTTCAAGGCTTCTGCTACTTGATCAGAATCGAGCGCGATCTCCGACAAATTTCCATAGTCTTCTAAATCGACTGTATCATGGTGGTGGAAAAGGATAACTGTTTTTTTCTTGCCCTTATCGACCAAGGCCCAATTGACCGACCGATGCAAGTGATCCTGAGGCACCTGATAGCGCCCAAAGTGGTCCGGATGTTCCTTGAAATAGGGGATCTGGCCAATCCGTTGATCCAGGTAAGCTTCGATTCCTTGCTCGGTCTCCGTGTTGGTGAAGCTTGGAATCGCCAAGGCTTCGGTAAAAATCGTTTCGATGCTCTCTCTATTGGTGGTTTTCACTTTCTCTCCATCCTTTTTTCTATTATTCATCTTTGTGAGCTTTGCCAAGTGACAAGAGGCTGGTGAGCATGAGTCCTAGGAAGCCAAAGAGAGTCCAAGGGCTTGTTGCTTGACCTGTTTTTGGAAGGCTCGGTTGGCTTGTCGCTTCGATCTTATCTTTATCAGCTCTTTGAGCCAATTCTTGTGCAGTTTCTTCTTTTTGTTCCTTACGGAAGTCCATCGGATCCCGACCATGGCTTGGTTTTTGAGGGATTTCAGAAGCAGCTGGATTAGTTGGCGTCATTGGATTACTTGGAACAATTGGTTTTTCTGCTTGATCTACTGGACTTGGGTCTTGTTCAGGATCTACTTTTGGTTGAATGGTTGCAATTGGCAAGATCCGATCTGCCAATGTGGCATACTCTGTATCTTTTTCGCTCGGTTGATAACGGAACAAGAGAGACCGACTGTTTTCTACGATTGGAATCGTTGCAGAAATAGAATCTGTCTTGAAGGTCACTTCATAAGGATCTGCAAAATAGATGTAATCCGGATCATAGGTGTGCAAACTCAAAACCAGTCGATGGCCTTTTTTCACTGTATAGAGATTTGGTTGCAGATACATGGTGTAATCATGATATTCATTTTCTTTCAGATCAATAGAATGACTAGAACTTGCTGAGTCATAGCGAGATGCTGGATTGGCCAGATTCATCCAACCACGCGCAATCACCACACTCTTAACCTTGTGGGTCTTGTAACGTTTGAGAGGCAAGGTTTCAAGGTTGCTACCATTCCAGTAGCCTGTCTCATCGATGGTTTCTTTTTCCAATGTGCGCGTGCTGTAGCCATCTTTATCATAGGTGATTTCTTCCTTGACCACATCAAATTCCTCATCGGAAACATCCATCAGAGTCGCACTGACATGGGCATGGTTCTTGTCTCCCTTGACAAAAGCTGCGCTAAAATGCACCGGAATATGACCTTTGATGGTCGTATCTTGGTCGACGGTGGCTGCATAGGAAGCCGCTACTTCTGAGGAATGGAAGGCCGCATCCTGGTTACGTGTAGTCCAGTTATTTCCTGTACCATAGTAATCGCCAGTTACTGTCACATCCTCCCGTTTAGAGTAGATTCGAGCGGAGATGGCATTGTTGGTATCCCATTTATCAAAACGACGCCATTTACTTGGATCTAGATTGTCCTGAGCTGTTACTTGTGGAAGGTTTTCAATCCCATTTTCAATACCGTAGAGGTAATGGCTATACCAGAGATTCATCAGGTCATTAAAGGCTTGGCCTGCGACTTCTGTCCCTGACCAACGAGTAGATGGATAGATGTGATTGCCCTGGTGGAGCAAGACCTTGGGATCAATCCCCGCCTTCTTATAGGCTTCCAGCATGAGTTCAAAATGTTTTGGTTTGACATTGTCATCATTGAGCCCTTGGATAATGAGAGGGGCCGCCTTTAAGTTGCTTGCATTTAAGGTGTAGTCGCGTTTGGCATATTCTTCGTTGTAATTATGACCATCCTTGTGTTGGAGCTCATTGAGTTTGGTGATATAGGCTGCATAGTAATCCTTGACCTTGTCCCAATCTTCCTTATCAAGGATTCGGCCTGAGGTATAGACAGACAGCCAAGATAGGTCATTGGAAGCTCCGGTATCAAGAGGAGATCCTTGGCTGTTGAAATGGTCATACCAACTAGCAATCCCTGCAGCTGGCACAATGGTCTTTAGGCCTTCCACACCAGTAGAAGCTACACCAAATGTTGTCGTACCTGCCCAAGATAAGCCTGTCATGGCGACGTTTCCGTTGGACCAGTCCGCCTTGACTTCCTGGTTGCTAGTCTTATCTGAGTAAGCTTTGCGTTTGCCATTGAGCCACTCAACGATATTTTTATAAGCAGCTACTTCAAGGTCAGAGCCGGTCGTATTGATCCCGTCTGATCCTTTTGAGCCCAAACCACTACTGGTCACCACTGCATAACCACGAACTAAGAAATAATTGTACCAGTTGAGATTTTCATAATCATAATGCGTATAATCTTCAGAGCTTTCACGTGGATTGACGTAGTACCAATCCTTTGGATCAGTTGCTTTGGCTACTTCTTCTGTCGTAACAGTCTTGGTTGCTTGGCGTTTGGCAGGTTTTTCATAGAGCTTGGCCATATCGAAGTTTCCACCTTCTTTGAGACCAATTGCCTCTAAGGTACGCTCTTCTGTTGTTCCTGTTACATAAGGACTAGCTTCAAAAATGGTCGCAGCTTTATAGTCCCCATTGACAGCAGCTTTTGGCACCTGCACGAAGGTCTTGACCAAGTCAGGCTTGCCATCTCCATCCGTATCATAATCAGTTTCCACATAGACAATATAGCGGACGATGTCACTCTTGTCATAGGAGTAATGCTCCGGATCGTCCCCTGGCGTAAATGGGAAAATAGGTTGTGCTTTGCCATTCAAAAAGAGAGGTGTCTTCTTGTCAGCTCGGTAAGCGGCACGGAGCTGTTTGGCTACATCAACCATCGAAGTGAGATTAGTGACTGGAGCAGAGCCCTCCACTCCTTCCTTGACCATCCCTAGGCTCTTGGCAAAAGCTAATCGGTCTTTATCAGTAGATCCGACTTGATTTTCCTTGGTAGAAGCCCAGTTCAATAGTTGATTGACTGCCTCCGTCACAGTGACTTCTTTTTCACGATCCTGATCGGTTACAGTTGCACCAGTAATTTCAGCCAAGTCTCCTTGGGTTACTTTTGGAGCTGTGCTCACCTCTTGACTGCCAACGGTAGGCGTCGCAGGCGCAGGGCTTGGCTGATTGGCTAGAGTGGACTCAACAGTTGGGGCGCTCACTACCGCTGGACTTGACGCAGGTTCTTCATGTAGCTCAGTCGTCGGAGTAGTTGTCGGAGCGGTTGGCGAAGTGGTTGGTCTGTTAGTTTCTGAAACCTCTTCCACTTTTTCAGGATGTACGGTTTCTTTAGTGTCTCCTTGTGTTGAGGTCACTGTTTCAGTAACTTCAGGACTTGCCGTAGAAGGAGTAACCGTCTCCTCAGTAGTTGTGCTGCTTACTTGGTCTGCTTGCACATGCTGGGCGAGTACAGCAGGGCTAATCAGTAAACCTGCAACGAGTAGAGAAACAAGAGTTGTTTTTTTCATAAAATGGTCTCCTTTCACCATTTTCAAAGTCAGTCCTAGCGGAGCCTGACTCTATTATGTTATATTCTCACTTCATTTCTTTCATGTATGCGATTTCTTTTCTAGAAAGGGCTTGCTTCCAGCGCAAACGTTTGTCCCATCCAACTATTTTTGGTAAAATAGGGACATTCACATGAAAGAAGAAATAAAAATGGAAAATCAAACCTTAATGCAATATTTTGAGTGGTATTTGCCCGCTGATGGGAACCACTGGACGCGTCTTGCTGAAGATGCGCAACACTTAGCAGACTTGGGTATTCGTAAAGTCTGGATGCCACCTGCCTTTAAAGCTACATCTAACAATGACGTTGGGTACGGAGTCTATGACCTCTTTGATTTGGGCGAGTTCGATCAAAAAGGAACGGTTCGTACCAAATACGGTTTCAAAGACGATTATCTTCAAGCCATTCAAGCCCTCAAAGATGCAGGGATTCAACCAATGGCCGATGTCGTTCTTAACCACAAAGCTGCTGCAGATGGCTTAGAAGAATTCGAGGTCGTTGAGGTCGATCCGATGGATCGAAACAAGATCCTTACCGAACCTTTCACCATTCAAGGATGGACCAAATTCACCTTTGATGGCCGAAATGGCGCCTATAATGACTTCCACTGGCATTGGTACCACTTCACCGGTACGGACTACGATGCTTCACGTAATAAAAGTGGGATCTACCAAATCCAAGGGGACAACAAAGGTTGGGCCCATGGAGATCTGGTTGACAAGGAAAACGGAAACTACGATTACCTCATGTACGCCGATATCGATTTCAAACATCCCGAGGTTGTAGAAAATCTCGACCAATGGGCTGAATGGTTTATCGAAACAACAGGGGTTGAGGGCTTCCGTCTGGATGCAGTCAAACACATTGACTCCTTCTTTATGAAGAATTTCATCCACAATATCACCAAAAAATATGGTGAAGATTTCTACGTCTTTGGTGAATTTTGGAATGGGGACACAGAAACCAACGATGAGTACTTGGAAAGCATTGACTACTTATACGACTTGATCGATGTGGCCCTCCACCAAAATCTCTTCCGAGCTAGTCAAGAAGGTGAAAATTTCGACCTTCGAACTATTTTTGACGGAACACTAGCGCTCAATCATCCTGAACAGGCCGTAACCTTTGTGGACAACCATGATACCCAACGAGGGCAAGCCTTGGAATCTACCATCCAAGAATGGTTTAAGCCTGCAGCCTATGCCTTGATCTTACTTCGTGAAGCTGGTTTGCCTTGTGTCTTCTATGGAGACTACTACGGTATCGAGGGCCAATTTGCGCAAGAAAGTTTCCAAGGGGTCCTCGATCGACTCTTATGGGTTCGTAAAGATCTGGCCTATGGGGAAGAAACGGACTACTTCGATGATCCTAATTGCATCGGTTGGACACGTTCAGGTTCAGAAGAATCAGCACCAATCGCCTGCTTGATTTCCAATAACCAAGCTGCTACAAAAGTCATGGAGATCGGCTCATCCTACGCAGGCCTCACCTACTATGATGTACTAGAAAATTGTAGCGAAACCGTCCAAGTCCAAGAAGACGGTACTGCTGAATTCCCAGTGGCAGAGCGCTCCGTCAGTGTCTGGGTAGCCCAAGATAAAGAGGGGCAATAACCTTTATATGTAATTTTCTCCTAGGATCTACACCTTCCTAGGAGAATTTTTTCCTGTAAAAATTTTATAGGAAATACAGCTTCATTTTAGCATTATAAGAAAGCGCTGTCAATGGGTATCGCGTCTATTTGAAAGAAATAAAGAGCATCAAAAAAAGCTGGAAAAATTATCCAGCCTTCGATATTTGATAGAAATAACTGCATGACGCAGTGGTTGAGTGGGCTCTACTACGCTGATTTCATCAGCTTTTACAGCCCTACTCAACTGTGCGGAGGTGGGA
>NZ_JACLQX010000023.1:0-30468 GCF_016648925.1 Streptococcus parasanguinis
TCCTTACAAAAATGTGCCTACTATTCAGGTAGTTTGTAAAGTATTATAATCTATTTATCATTTATTTTAAAGGAGTCACTTATGTTTATTGTAAACCTTACCTATATCAAGCCCCTTGATGAAGTTGAAAAACACTTAGAAAAACACATAGATTTTTTAAATCAGTATTATACAAAAGGTCTTTTTATCGCATCTGGAAGAAAAAATCCAAGAACTGGCGGTATCATTCTCATGAGAGCAAAAAATAAAGATGCTGTCCAAGAAATCATTGCACACGATCCATTCTATCAAAATGAGATTGCTCAATATGAGATCATTGAATTTGAAGCAAGTAAGTATTGTCTAGAATTGAAAACCCTCCTCAGCGATCCATTGGACGAAAATGAGGAAATTAAATAAAGAGACTCAAGGTCCATTCAATACCGCGTAGAACCGTTAAAAAAGTGTGACTTAGTCCCATTACAGCATCGGTTGCTATCTAGAGGCTCTTTTGTTACACTACTAATATGAATACACCGATCAAACCAAAATTACAACGATTTCAAACAGCCACTGCCTTTGCCTGTCCCATCTGTCAATTGGACCTAGAACTTGTGGGGACCAGTTTTAAATGTCCCAAGGGCCATTCTTTTGATTTGGCGAAATTTGGCTATGTCAACCTGGCTCCCCAGATCAAGCAATCAAAGGACTATGACAAAGAAAATTTTCAGAATCGCCAGCTGATCTTAGAAGCAGGGTTTTATGAGCCGATTCTAACAGCGATCGGACAAAAAATTCCGACCAGTGATGCCAGAATTCTAGATATCGGTTGCGGAGAAGGTTATTACTCCCGAAAGCTACAAGAAGCCTATCCCAAGGCTACTTTCTATGCATTTGATCTTTCAAAGGAATCCGTACAACTAGCTGCCAAGAGTGATGCTAGCTGGAAGGTCAATTGGTTTGTAGGAGATTTGGCTCATTTACCCATTCAATCTAAGAGTATGGAGGTCATTTTGGACATCTTCTCCCCGGCTAATTACGCTGAATTTGAACGTGTCTTAAAGACAGAAGGGGTGATCATTAAGGTCGTCCCAACCTCTTCTCATCTAAAAGAAATTCGTCAGTTGGCCCAAGATCAATTGACCAAGCAATCTTACTCCAACCAGGAAATTTTGGAGCATTTTGAAGACCACTGCCAGATCCTCTCATCCGAAACGGTCAGCCTCACCAAGAGTTTAACTCCTGAAGAACGCCAGGCGCTCCTCGCCATGACCCCTCTTCTATTTCACGTAGACCAAGAAAAAATCGACTGGACCCAACTCACAGAAATCACCATTGAGGCCCAAATATTGGTTGGGAAAATCAAGATACAAAGAACGTAAAATGAAAAGTAAAAAGGCTGAGACAAATCGTCTCAGCCTTTTACTCATCTTCTGCATGCTCTGTCATGACTTGTAAAGCACTTTTTAAATTCTTTTTGCTATTTGTGCGATTTTTTCGAGTTCTTCTTTCCGTTGACGATCACTCATATATTCCACTCGTGTAACTTGTGTCACTTTAACCGGTTTAATACCACAGGGTTTCAAGATTTGGGATTTTAGAACCTTTGCGTAGTCTTGAGAAAAAGGAAGAAAAATTTTTGGCGTATTATGCGTCGTAATGATCCACGCTTTTCCATCTAGTTGCCCCACCGGACCTCGAGGTCCATTCTGATAAGCAAAACCTGCAACAAAAACACGATCAATAAAACCTTTTAAAATAGCTGGCATTCCACTCCACCAAGTAGGGAAAATAAAAATCAACTGATCCGCCCAACTCAATAAATCTCTATACGGTTTCATGTCTTCATTATGCTGTAAATCTCTCCTTTTATGCCTTTCATCAAAACGTAAAACCGGATCAAAGTTTTCTTTATATAAGTCTACTATTTTAACCCTATGCTCTGGTGCTAAATGCTTTTGCACAGTTTGAAGGATTGATGCATTATAACTTGTTTCATTCGGATGTGAATAGATTATTAAAACATTCATCAGCTATCTCCTTTTATATAAATATCAAGCATCGTTCTGACGGTCTTTTGAACATCATTTTCTTTAAAGCTTTCTCCAACGGGACTCCTTACCAATAGAGCCAAACCAGCAATAAAACTCCAAAAATGGATCAAAATTTCTGCGTCACTACTAGAAAGATTTTCCTCATCTTTAAGTCTTAACGCTACCGACTTAAAATGTTCAAATCCTGGTAAAGAGGAGTTGACTGAAATAGTTTCATGGGATAACTCCATATAGTTATATGGAAATTTGATAAATAATGCTTCAAATAGATAGGTTTCCTCTTGGGCAAACCTTACAAAGTTACAGCCCATCAGAGTTAGTTGAGTTCTTGCATCTATGGAAGTATCAATCCCTTGTATCATATTTTTCAAAAAGAACATTGATAAGTGTTCCATAACCACTTGAATATATCTATCTTTACTTCCAAAATGCTTATAGGGAGCTCCATGAGTCACCCCACATTTTTGAGCTATTGTACGCATAGACATCCGGTCAATCCCGTTAGTTCTGATTTCTTCAATGCCAACCGAAATTAACTTTTCTTTCAGTTCTTCCGTATTCCGTTTCATTTGACCACCTTCCCTTATCAAAGTATACGTCGTCTACTTTTTATAAAGTATACACTGTCTACTTATATTTGTCAAATAAAAAAATACTCAAAAGTTAGCTTCATAGTCTCTGACCTTCTGTTATGTACTCACCTAAGGAAAGTTTCTAAGAAGACGTTGTCTTCAATCAAAAGGCTGAGACAAATCGTCTCAGCCTTTTACTCATCTTCTGCCTGCTCTGTCATGACTTGTAAGCGATAGGTTTTAGGCGATTTCCCACAGAGTTTACGGAAAACCTTGTAGAAATAGCCTACATTACTGTAACCAACTTTATAGCAGATATCTTCAATACTGTCATTGGTCGATAAGAGGAGCTGCTGGGCAGCCTTAATCCGCTGTTTGTTGAGGAGTTCTGCGAACGTTGCATTGGTTTCTCGTTTAATCAATTGGCCTAAATAGACTGGATTGATAAAGAGAGCCTGACTGATGTCCTTGAGCGACAGCTCTTTTTGGTAATCACGGCTAATCACTTGGAGGACGCTCGCTACATTTTCGTTCATCCGATAGTGGGATAAGAAACGGGACAACTCTTCCTGGATAAAGCTAATCATCTCGCTAAAGGTAGCAGCTTCTTGGACTTTCTTGACCACATCGGCCAAATCATCTCCTTGCAGGTATTCAAATAAATGAAAGACATCCATCAAAAATTGGATAAAGAGTTGCTTGGTCAGCGAAACCTTAGGTGTCTTCTCAAGGATCATTTTTTCCAACCAATCCAGTTCTTCTAAGATCTGTTGGATATTTCCTTGCATGATCACCCGGTAGGCCGGTTCGTAGTAATGGAAGATCTCTTCATCTTGATTGAGAGGGGTCGCTCCATAAAAGAGACTCCGCTCCACTAGGTCCTTAAATTGATGGAAGTGCTCCTTATAAGGTGGCTCAAAGGCCTTCTCAATCATAGCTTCTTCTTCTTGCTCTGAGATAAAGAGTTGAAGATTTTGCCCGAGAACTTGGTAAGACGAGCTGATAAAGCCTTTTTTCTCCTTAGCAACCCCAATCCACAGTGAGTTTCGTCCTGCGATATACCGACAAAACTCTTCCTCAGAGATATCATCGTGAATCAAGCGGTTGGCCAACTCTTGGCTTGGTTGCTGGATTTGGTGCTGGATTTTTTCTAGGATATTGCCCATCTCCACCTTATTGACCGGTTTGAGCAGGTAGTCTGCCACGCGCAAATTGAGGGCTGTCTTGACATATTCAAAATCCTGATAGCCTGACATAATGATAAAAGCAGCATCTGGTATCAAATCCTTCATCTCTGCAATCATCTGAAGTCCGGTCTTTCCAGGCATATTGACATCCGTGATCACCACATCCACCGGATGCTCTCGTACATAATCAAGGGCCTGGTCTGCATCTTCTGCAGTTGCGACCACTTCCATATTCCAGTGGTCAAAGGGGATTAATTTTTTTAACCCTTCTGTAATCATATACTCATCGTCTACTAATAAGACTTTGTACATTCTGTCTCCTTTATTCATCTTGAATGGTTATCGTATAGGTCACTCCATGGTTAGGTTGGGAGAAGACTTGGATATGGTAGCGATCTCCAAAATAGAGTAGCATGCGTTCATGAACATTGACAATTCCGATGGACTGCCGCCCACTCTTTTCTTCGATTTCTGAGCGTGGATTGCGATTGGCTAGCATCTCTTGAATTTTTTCTAGCTGTTCTTCTTCCATCCCGCGCCCATTATCACTGATCAGGATCATGACTTGCCCTTCTCCTTGCAAGACTTTGACACTAATCACATTGTCCTTGCGTTTGTGATCCACTCCATGCGCAAAATAGTTCTCGACCAAAGGCTGGATGGTGAATTTTGGAATCTTCATCTTTTCCAAGCCTGGATCGATCTTAAAGCCATAGGCAATCGATTTTGGATAACGCACCATACAGAGGTAGCTGTATTTGCGACAAAATTCGAGCTCATTTTCAACTGTCGTCACTCGCTCATCTGAGATATTGTTGCGCAAGAGACTACTAAACTCATAGATAATATCACCCAATTCATCCTGCTCTTGCATGACGGCGTACATCCGGATAAATTCCAGTGTATTGTACATGAAGTGGGGATTAATCTGGGCTTGTAGGGCCCGCATATTGGCATCTTTTTGGCTGAGCTGTAGCTGATAGATATCCCGAATATTCTTATCCATATTGTCTAACATGGTATTGATCATATTACCAATAACCAGCAGTTCTTGGTCCTTGGTCGAGGTATCAATCCGTCGTTCACTATCGCCTTGACTGATCTGATTCATGGTATCAACCAAATCGAGGACTTGACGCCGGTAATTTTTGAAAATCTGCCGTAATAACAAGTAAAGGATCAAGAAAATCAGGAAAGCAATGGAGAGAAAAGTGGTCAGGTTAGCTAGACCCTTTTTGACCAGATAACTTTCAGAAACAGCCACATCCACCTTGTAGCCATAGATCGTGCTACGGGTTTGCCATTTAACATCTTTTGATTGCCCCTTATCCCCTTCATGGTACATCTCTTTCCCAAAGGGAGTGAAGATCCGTACAGCGACCGGAAGATCGCCTCTGGCATTATCAATCGCTGCCGTCAAAATTTCTTGGTTCAGCGTCATATAAGCAATCCCAACTCCAGCACCCGTAGTCGGATCTGTCAAAGGAACCGGAATGGCTGTCGCAGGAGCCTTGTAATGGTCCGCTGAGACTTGCTTGCCTCCCTGTGATTGCCGGGTAGAGACAAATACCGTCTTGTAATCAGACAAGGTGACATCGATACCCTCGATGTTTTTATTGCTCAAATAGAGACTGTCAATATTCTTATGTAGGGACAATTGGATATAAGAAGGGAACTGGGCATTCAATCGCCAAGTCTCATACTCCGATGGTGACAAGGTAAAATAGCGATAAACCCCTTCTAATTTTGCAGGGTTTTCAACGAGACTACGCCCTTCTTGTGTGACCCGCTGATAAGAGGTCTCAAGATCCGTCACGACTTCAGTCAAGACCCGTTGGGCGATCCGATCGGCTTCAGCTTGCTGGTTTTTCCAAGAGATCCCCGCTACGACGAGACCCATAATGGTCAAAATGACCACCATGACATAGGCGTAGAATTTTAAAAGCGTACTTAACCAGATTTTTTTCATCGTTAGGATACCAATTTTTCGTGGATGTTTTGATAAACAGGGTCAAAGATATCATTGACAAAGAAATGCCAGACGCCGATCAAGACAAAAAAGAGAAGGGCTGGCATGTAGTAGCTAATGACGCCAAGTAGCGCGGTTCCAAGGATGAGCTTCAGAACCGGACGAATGTCCAGCAACATTCCGATCAAACTGAGCTTGATACTGTTGGCATAAGAGAGAGCAAAATGCACTTGCAATTTCAAATAAACGGCATAAGCTAGAGGCGCAACCAAGAGGAAAACCAAATTAAACAAGAGAACCAAAATTTGGAAGAAATTCAAGTGAGGAATCTGGACCATGAGGTACATGCCATAGAGGAGGATTCCTTCAATGGCAAAGAAGGTGTAAAAGACTTGATTAGCCGGAACCAGATTTTCTTTGAAGAGTTCCCAAGCGCGTGACCAATGGTAGTCTTTGTAGTTCATGCCATTTTCCGCATAGAGGCTCATGATAGTGGCACTGGCTGGTCCTACTCCTAGAAGAATGCCCCCACAGATCGTCAAGACCCAAAAAATCCCTGTTACCAGCATGGCAACATAGACTCTCGTAAAAATGAACTCGATGATTTTTCCCATCATTCAGCCTCTTTCCCAATTAGTTATTCTATTATATCATAAAAATAAAACGCTTTCCTCATATTTGCATTAGTGAATTGAAATATTGATTTTCATTTCCAGGATTCATTTTCATAAAAACTTAAAAAGGCCTTGGAGACAGCCCCAAAGCCTTTTCACACGACCTGTTTCTTATTTTTTAGAAGCAAGGAATTCGTCGTATTGTTTTTGCATTTCGTCAAGCACTTTTTGGTAAGCACCTTCTGATTTCAATTTTTCAAGCATCTTAGGAACTTCTACTTCAGGATCCACAGTACCAGTATTGATCGCACCTGCGAATTGGTTCAAAGTATTTGTAAGAGCAGTGATTTCTGATTTCACTTTATCTGTGTTAAAGATGAAACCAAGTGCTGGAGATTCTTTTGCAGTTTCCAAGTCTTTCTTAGATTGTGCAATTTGTTCATCTGTTACGTTTTCGTTGATGTAAAGGATCCAGTTGTTACCAGTGTTCCATCCAGACATGTGAGTGTTTCCGTTGTAGCCATCCAAGACTTTGACACGGTTTTCTTTACCTTCAACTTTTTCCCAGTTCTTGCCTTCTGGTCCGTAAACAAGACCGTTCAAGAGTTCTGGGTTTGTATTCAAGAGGTTCAATACTTCCATTGCTTTTTCTTTGTTCTTAGAGTTGTTTGAGATAACAAAGTTAGCTACTTGAGTAGTATTGTTCTTCTTGTAAAGTTCAGTAAATGGTTTGATGTCGATCTTACGGTTTGCTACACGAGAAAGCAAGCTATTGCCGTAGTCAGCTGGTCCTACTGTTTCTTCACGAACCAACCAAGTATCTTGAGAAAGGTCATAACCAGTATCGCTTGTTGCTACGTCTTTTGGAATGTATCCTGCTTCGTAATATTTGTGAAGAGTCTTCAAGTTTTCTACATAACGAGGAATGGTGTAACGGTCAACGATCTTCGTAGTGTCACCTTTCAAGTCAACCACGAATGGAAGTCCATCAACAGCTACGTAGTCGAAGTCATCTGAAGGTCCACCGTAGCTCTTGTTCATTGCAAATGGAACAACGTTTGGATCTTTTTCTTTGATGGCTTTCAAGACTGGTTCAAGAGAAGCATAGTCTTTCACGTTTGAAACGTCGATACCATATTTTTCAAGAAGTGGTCCGTTGAAAGCAAAGTTTTGAGAAGATGCAACGTTAGCTGCTACTGGAACAGCATAGATCTTGCCATTTACAGTGTTCCCTTTGATATAAGCTGGGTCAAGTGCTTTGTAAAGGTCTTTCCCTTCTTTCTTGTACAATTCTGTCAAGTCAGCATAAGCACCTTTTTGAGCGTTAATGACATAGTTATTAGCAAAGGCAATATCATAGTTTTCACCAGATGAGATGATAACGTTCATTTTTTGTGCGTAGTCACCCCAACCAAGATATTGGATATCCAATTTTGCGCCAACTTTCTTTTCAATGATCTTGTTGGCATTTTTAAGAAGAACATCCAAGTTATCTGGTTTATCACCGATTTGGTACATCTTGATGATTGGTTTACCGTCTTCAGTTGTTGCAGACTTCTTGTTGTTCCCTGTAAGGTTTCCACAAGCAGCAAGAGTAGCTCCAAGAGCGATGACACTAGCAGATGCTAACGCGTATTTTTTCCAATTTTTCATAAGAAAAATCTCCTTTATGTTATTTTCTTTTTAGACTAAGTTATGAGTTGAAAATCCTGCTGATTTTCAATAAACGATGTTATTCTTTCACACCACCGATGGTCAAGCCTTTTACAAAGTAGCGTTGGAAGAATGGATAGAGAATGGCGATTGGCACTGTTGCCACAACCACCATGGCCATACGTCCTGTTTCCCGTGGGATGGATTGTACAGCTCCTGCCAATTGGCCGGATACCCCGACGTTTTTAGCGATGTAATCCATATTGTTTTGGATTTGCATCAAGAGGTATTGCAATGGGTAAAGGTTGTCACTCTTAATATAGAGGAGGGCGTTGAACCAGTCATTCCAGAACCCTAAAGCGGTGAACAAACTGATGGTCGCAATCCCTGGAAGAGACAATGGCAAGCAGATTTGGAAGAAGATCCGTGTTTCACTTGCCCCATCGATCCGAGCGGATTCAAGGATAGCTTCTGGAATGGTCCGTTTAAAGAAGGTCCGCATCAAGATGATGTTAAATGGACTGAGCAACATTGGGATAATCAAAGCCCCGATGGTATCACCTAACTGCAAGAGTTGAGTGGTGACAATGTAGCTTGGAACCAACCCTGCACTAAAGAGCATACTAAGGAGTGAAAATACGGTAAAGAACTTGCGGTATTTAAAGGTACTCCGTGAGATAGCGTAAGCATAAGTTGTGGTGATAAAGACATTACATGCTGTTCCCACAATGGTCACAAACAAGGTAATGAAGAGGGCTTGCAAGATTTTGTCTTTGAACTGTACCAAGAAAAGGTAACCATCAAATCCAAATTTTGCCGGCCAGAATTGGAATCCATGGACTGCCAAACTTTGTTCGTCTGTCAAAGAGATCATGACAACGAAGATGAAGGGAAGTACACAGGTCAATCCGACTAAGGTCAACAACAAGGTAAAGAAGAAGTTGCTCTTCTTACTGAAAGAATGGATCCCGACATTATCAATTTTTTCTTTTTGAATGGTTGATTTTTTCATACGATCCTCCTTTCTAGAAGAGAGCGGCATTCTTATCAATGCGACGGGCAATGATATTTGAGATTAAAACAAGAACCAAACCGACTACCGATTGGTAAAGACCGGCTGCTGCTGTCATCCCGATATCCCCTGACTTGGTCAAACCGTTGTAGACATAAACATCAATAACGTTGGTCACACTATAGAGCGCTCCAGCATTATGCGGGATTTGGTAGAAGAGACCGAAGTCTGCGCGGAAGATATTTCCGACTGCAAGAATGGTCAAGACCGTAATCAAGGAAGACAACTGAGGAATGGTGATGTTGCGAATGCGTTGCCACTTAGACGCACCATCCACGGTCGCTGCTTCATAGTAAGTTGGGTCAATTCCCATGATGGTTGCATAGTACATGACACTACTATAACCAAAGCCTTTCCAAATTCCTAAGAAGAGGAGAAGCGCTGGCCAGATCCACAATTCTGAATAGAAATTGATGGCCTTCATGCCAAGTGAAGTTAAGATGTGGTTGACCAATCCTTTGTCCACGTTCAGGAAGGCATCGGTGAAGAAGCTGATGATAACCCATGATAGGAAGTATGGGAAGAGCATGGAGGTTTGAAGCACCTTGACCACTCTTTTTGATCTCAACTCACTAAAGATGATGGCGATCCCAACGGAAACAATCAATCCTAAGAAGATAAATCCTAAGTTGTACAAGACCGTATTTCTTGTAATAATGTAGGCATCTTTGGAACTAAAGAGGAACTTGAAGTTGTCAAAGCCAACCCATTTACTCTTCATGACACTGTCGATGAAGCCTTCTCCTGTAATATGATAGTCCTTAAATGCTACGATATTCCCAAAAACCGGAATATAGAAGAATAAGATTAACCACGCTGCACCAGGTAAGACCATTAAAAGAAAAATGAAATTTTCTCTCAGAGTCCTTACAAACTTTTTCATTTAACTCCCCCTTTGAGCCTTGAGCGTGTTTATTTGCTTTGGTAGCGTTTACATCACCTATTATAAGATAGCCCATTTACATTTTCAAACTCCTAATTATAGAAAAAATTCTACAAATTTATGACATAGCTTTAAAAAAGAGTAGAAAAGGGTGGTCATAAACACAGCTCCTCTTCTACTCCTATCGACCATGGATGAGATATCTGTCATCCAACTTGGCTTTTTTTACGTTGTATAAATGGTTGAGGCAGTCGCAATAGTATGCCACTGGTTAGCCGTTGTTGCTGCGAAGTCCTGATCCCTGTAGAAATCGTTGAATGGCAAGATCTCTACTTCTAGTTCATCGATACGTGTGATAGAACCAGCTAGATAGTCTTCAATCCGACTTTCTGCTCGCTTGATCCGTTGCAAGAGTCCACCCATCCGGATGTCTACGGTATCCAAGCCAAAGACCTTGTTTTCTTTCAACCATTGGTGGCTAAAGAGGTCATGGAAGTGTTCAATCTGGCTTCTGAGTTTTGGCAATTCTTCCCGAGCGATTTGTTGCAAGCTCTCTTTATCACCTGCTTGATAGGCTTGACGAAGGCGTCGTCCTACATCCACCTTGCTACTTAAAATGGCATTCAACTGAGCCTGAGTCTCAAAGAGATAGGCGTAGACACCCGCTTTTTCTTTAATGTCAGCAAGTGTCTCAGCTGCCTTGGCAAAGTGAGGCTTATCCTGTTCAGGTGTCATGTGCTTGTCAAGGATTGGGCAAAGAACATCCTGATAAAAGACATAGCGGTTAGGGTTAATCCCACTGAGATTGTCTGGTAGGTCTGGCAAGAGGTTGGCCAGATCCAGCTGCATAAAGTCCTCAACCGAGAGGCCTGTATTGGTCTTGAAGTGAACTGACAGACGCTCTAAATCATTGCGGTAGCTGAGTTCTGCCCAGATTTGTAAACTTGGGAGAATCGAGAACTGGGCTGTTTCACCGCCATTATCCCCCCAACCCGTCACGATGATTTCTTTGATCTGATTAGCACGGCAGGCTTTATTGGCTTCAAGAGCGATGAGACGGCTGAAATGGTTGTGTGGTGTGAAACCAATCCACTTCCAAGCACCACCTGCAAAGGCAATATCCTGGCTAATCTTGTGGTGATTACCGAAGTTACGGTTGTATTTTTCTTCGCTATCCTGATAATAATCCCAGTAAACCAAGGTCACACGGTCTTTGAGACGGTCAAGATAAACACGAGTTTCTTCTGGAATTTCGACATCACGGTCGTACTGGCCATCTGATGACATGAGTTTGAAGAACATATCGCTCCACATCTGGCAGTGGAAACCATACTTGTCTGCAATATCCAGCACGCGCTCCAAATGTTGACACATGAGGAGGCTACGGTCCACAACACCGTTTAAGATGAGATAGCGTCCCAAACCAACCAAGTGAGCTTCGTCCATCCCGATATTGACCTTGCGTGTTTGTAGTTTAGACAGAGTAGCAAACATGCCGTCGATTAGGTCGTAAACTTTTTCTTCGCCGATGAGGAGAATGTCCTCTACATCACGAAGTTGCTGGACTTCTTTGACACCCCATTTGACAAAGGCTGATAAGTGAGCCAAGGTCTGGATACATGGTACAAAGGTCATATCAAACTGCTGGGCGTAAGCTTCGATTTCCTGTAATTCTTCAGCTGAGTATGCTCCACGGAAATAGCCAAAGTAAGGTTGCCCTTCAATCTGATAGGTGTCTTCCATGTAGAGCTCAAAGGTTGAATAACCCATCAGAGCCAAGACTTCAATCATCTGCTTGGCAGATGCAACATTTAGAACTGCATTTCGCGAACAGTCAGCCATGTAGGCTAAATCTTCATAAGCCGCTTGTTCTTCAATCTCTACCTTGTCACCTTCTGCTAATGCTGTTGCGAGAATCGATAAGGCACGATAAATCTGATGAGGTTTGCGATAAGTCAATTGATATTCTCCACCCTCACCCTTGATAGAGATAGAAGCTTGGTCAGACTGAGCGACTGCCACTTCTACATCTGGTAGAGAAATGTGCTTTTGAAGTAAGTCTATAGCTTGCTGTTGTTTACTGCTAATTCCGGTAAAACTTACCATTGCTTTTCCTCCTGTAACCAGTTGACAAGGGCACCGTAGAGATTGGCATCTGCCTGATAGGTGCAAGCTTGGATGACTGGCGCAATTGTATATTCTTCATATCTTTCCACAAAGACGTCTACCGCTTTTTGCACCCCTTTGATAAAATCTGGGTTCTGACTGATAGAGCCACCTAGGCTAATGACATCTGGGTCGATTAGATACTGGATATTGAGCAAGCCTTGAGCTAGATTACGATTCATACGCTCAATGGCTTCTTGGCAAAGGGCATTGCCTGCTGCAGCCTCTTGATAAACCTTACGGCCATCCCAATCGGTTTGACCAGATTTTTCGATGACATAGCGAACCATGTTTCCTGTAGAAGCGAGTTGTGACCAGTTATTGAGCTTTTCTGCAGGCTCGATAGTTGTCATGTAGCCAAACTCACCGCCCAAGCCATGACGTCCACGGTGAAGCTTGCCATTGATAATCATGGCTCCACCGATTCCGGTACCAATCACGACACAGGCTGCATTTTCAATCTCAGGATGCGCCAGCAATTCACTCAGTCCAACACAGTTGGCATCATTTTCTAGATGGACAGGTAGCTTGTGATGAGAAAGGGCCTCATACCATGAAAAACCATGGATATAAGGAATGGCACTGATCCCTTCAATTACCCCTGTTTCTTGGTTAACAGCCCCTGGCACACTCATAGCAATCCCACGGTAGTCACGTTCTGACAATCGCTGGTCCAGCCAAGCTAGCAAATCTTCTAGAGTTTCTGGAGTTGGGGTGCTGGCCTTATCTAAAATCTTTCCATCCGGAGTGAGACTGGCAAACTTAATCCCAGTCCCTCCGATATCAATCGTTGCAATGGTCATGGCTTTTACCTGTAAAAAGGAGCGAGTCAGCAGTCGGTTCTTACTTTTTCGCTCCTCCTTTCTTTTATGTTACCTTTTTGAAATTAGATTTCTTCTTTTTTAATCCATTCTGTCCGGATTTCTTGCGGTGCCAATAAACCTGTATGGACCGGATACGGTTGTTCCAGAAGATCGACAACCGTTTGTTGTCCTTCTGACACGCGCACATTTTCTTGGCTCATGTTGTAATAGCGAAGGATGTAACCTTCTTCATTTTCTGCTACCTTAAAGGCTGTTGGACAAACCTGAGGATGCGTCAAGGCGGTATGCTTGAGTAAGCTACCAGACGCTGCTACACTTCCTTCTTGTTTTTCAACTTGAAGGCTGGTCATCGGTGTCTGCAAAGCTTTCGCTCGACGATAAGCAGAGAAGCGCCCCTGAGCTTGATGGCATTCTACTGCATATTCAACCTCAAAGTCCCGTAAGCATTGTGCTTCTGGTGTTGGGAAATAGCCCCAGTCACCAAGTTCACCGGAAGCACGGAGAAGTGTTACAGCTATCGTATCGTCTCCAAGGATTTCGTATTCATGCAATCCTTTATTGGCCACTGTTACCCCTTTGATGTCATCATACAAGCTGACGAAAGCTTGCTGGTGTTGAGGATTTTCAGGATTTTCCCAAGAAGCAGCCGGTTTATTTGGCCGTGTCACAACTTCATAGATACTTTCAGAATCATTGCTTGGACGTGTATTGTGAGTCTTGACCAGGAGACGGATGCGGTGATCCTTGGCAGTATTGGTAAAGCGCGTCTTGAAGCGAATTTGTGGATCATCTACAAAGATGGTCATCTCCGTTTCAAGAGGGATGGTTGTCAGCTCTTCTGAGCGACTTGCCTTGCGGTTCATAAACTCGATAATGCCTCTTTGCTCCGCATCCAATTGTTCATCCGCGCTGACCGGGATCGTCAAGTCATGCTTGAGCAAGATTTTGGCATAGCGAGCATTGTTTTCCAAGACCTCATAAGCTGTTAACTCCGCATAGATCGGCTCTGTTCCTTTTGGTTGGAAGTAGATATATTCATTTCCAATATCACCACGATCTTCAAAACGAAGGAAATCCTCATAAGCCTCATTGGTCGTTTTATCATAGAGGGTCAAGCCATCATCGATACTAAGGGTTACAAATGGCGTATCAATCACCCCATTTTGGAAAAGACCATCATGATGAGGTGCTTTGCCTTCCAAGAGCTGGAAGGTGGTCCAAGAAAGAGGCGCTAGGTGAACCGGAACCGTCACGCGCACTTGACGCGCGATATAAGGTTGACGGAATTTATCCTTAGGCAGGGTATAGCCAAAGCTTGCTCCCAAGTCCTCAATCTCTGCTTCTACAAGTTGCCCATCTAAATCTTCTACGTGGTAGTCTGGCAAGGTCAAAGCGGCCATTTTCTTGAAGCCTTCTGTCGGATGCAATTCCTTAAACGGACAAACTGCTACATCGACAATCGTGCTGACGGTATCCACCTTATTATGCAAGCCAGTATTGATGACCGTAAAGAGGTGCTCACTCTGGGCTTTTTGAGTTGCTAGCTTACCCTTCCATTCGTTCAGAAGGTTGGTCTTGACGAAGTTTCCAACTTGGTTGACCTTGGCAAAACGAACTTCCATTTCACGGTGAACATCATCTACGCTACATCCACAAATACTATCGTGTGGCGCATTTTGTAAGAGTGTCTTCCAGGCATAGGTCAATTGATCCTTGTGGTTGTGCCCACCAGTAATGATGGTCAAAGGTTCCACCACTTGCTCGAGCAAGTTGCTGTTTTCTTGGAAGGCTTGCTTGAGATAAATCCGAGAGGAAGACGTATTTGCCAGTGTGTACCAACCATCGGTTTCCTGACTGGTCAATTCTCCTGTAACTGTTGATAATTGCTCAGGAAGCGCACTTTCCACTGCTTGCACATATTCATCAAAAGAGCTATGGATAAAGGTCACGTCAGGAAATAGTTCGTTAGCCACGCGAATTGCTTCACTCAAGTTTCGTTGAACTGGTTGGTGGTCGCAGCCGTTCATCATCAACCATTGGTTGGTGGAGGCATAGTCACGAACATCTGCCAATTTTTGTTTCCAAAAAGCCAAAGCTTCATCTTTATCCACTGGAATTTCGTTCCCATTACTGTACCAGTTGGCAAAGAGAATACCTAGCACACGGCTACCATCCGCCCCTTGCCAGTACATTTCAGAAAATTGAGAGGTGAATTGCTCATCTTCGAGGACTTGGTTATCAAATCCGATTGGTTTAACACCACGACCAAAGGCTGCTACGTGAATCCCTGATTTTTGAAGGATTTGAGGGGCTTGCCCCATATTTCCAAAGGTATCTGGGAAATAACCAATCTGAGTAGATTTGCCCCATTTAGCGCATTCAGCCTGTCCAATCAAGGTATTGCGGACATTGGCTTCACTAGAGATCAGGTAATCATCCTGCAAAATATAGAAGGGACCAATCTTGAGCTTGCCCTCGTCGATATAGCGCTGCACCTTGTCACGGTTTTCAGGGCGAATTTCTAAATAGTCGTCAAGGACAATGGTTTGTCCATCCAAGTGGAAACTTTTGAATTCAGGGTCATTTTCAAAAAGATCAAAGAGATTGTCAAAGAGTTCCACCAATTGCATGCGGTGACTTTCAAAAGGTAAATACCACTCACGATCCCAGTGGCTGTGAGAGATGATATGTACAACAACATTTTCCATGAGTAAAACCTCATTCTAACTTAAATTTAAAAATATATTTTTGATTCTTTCCCAGAATCTGTTAAGCGACAGCTCATTAGCGAATATCCAAGTAATCCAAGACCAATTCACAGAACATCATGTTGGCCCAAGAGAACCATTCACGCGAGTATTTGGTTGGATCATCTACATGGAAACTTTCGTGCATGACGCCCGTGCCTCCATCGCAGGCAACCAACTGGTCCAGCAAATGTTTTTTCTCAGCTTTATCATTTGTTGTCAATCCTTGAATGGATAAAGCAATCGGCCAGATATAGCGATAAAAGGTATGAGAACTTCCGAGCCCACTAGCATACTTCCCTTCATAGAAGTAAGGATTTTCAGGGCTCAAAATCGTCCGACGAGTGGCTTGGTAGACTTCATCTTCGATCGCACAATAACCAAGATAAGGAGCCGCCAACAAGCTTGGTACGTTCGGATCATCCATGATGCTAGCATTTCCCAAACCGTCTACCTCAAAGGCATAGATTTTCTCACCCTTGCTGTTAGTGGTGTAGGCGTAGTTTTCGATCCCTTCTTGAATCTCCGCCTGCAGGCGTTTGGCATCTGCAATGATGCTCTCGCTATCGGCTAGATTCAATGTTGCGAAGATTTCTTGCACATAACCCAAGACAACCACTGCAAACATATTGGACGGAATCAAGTAACTATACTGACAGCAGTCATCACTTGGACGAAAGGCTGACCAGGTCATCCCTGTCACAGCGAAATCTGGCCCAAAGCCATCATTCACCAGCGTGTCTTCCTTACGATCTGTATCCCGAACAAAGCGATAAGGGGAATTCTTGTGGTCTTGTTCCACTGTCCAAAGATGAAGGATTTCCTTGGTCGCTGTAACAAAAGTCTCATCAAATTGGCTAGTCTCACCTGTTTCCTTCCACAGGAGATAAGCCAATTGCAAGGGATAGCAAAGCGAATCCACTTCATACTTGCGCTCCCAAATCCAGCCATTCAAATCGGTGTGGTCGGTCTCGTGGTGGCCTTTCCAGTTCTCCTCAATATTAAAAGAGTTAGCATAGGGATCCTTGAGGATCAAGGTCATCTGGCGTTTGACCAAACCAGCAATGGTCTGGCGCAAACGAGGGTCTCTTTTTGCCACATGAAGATAGGGTCTCAATTGAGCCGTTGAGTCACGCAGCCACATAGCTGGGATGTCCCCTGTTAACACAAAGGTTGAACCATCTTCTAAAATTTCAACTGTGTTGTCCAAAGTGTCTGTATAACAACGTTCAAAGACATCCACCCACTCCGGGTACTCCTTAGCTCGCTCAGCCACTTGATCCAACCATTCTCGCACAATTTCTTTTGAATAGGTCATTTATTTTCCTCACACGTATCGATTCTTTCCTATTCAGTATAAAAGATTTCAAAGGGGAAATACATACGCAAACTATAGCCCTTTTTCTACAAAATTTTCCATTTGATAAAAACGCTATCATATTTGACAACACTTTGATACAATGAAGAAAATACCACCGCGTGTTCCAAGAAAAACACAGATCATTTAAGGTTGATGAAGAAAAAGGAGACAAGATGCGCACAACTTGCCAGACCATCGATACCCGCTGGGGAAGCGAGAATCATCCCCACTATTCCCACGGAAATACCCTCCCTTATACTGGAGTCCCTTTTGGAATGAACTACTTCCTTCCCCAGACGACACACGAACAAGGGGCTTGGTTTTTCAACCCCAATCTTCCTATTTTTCAGGGTTTTCGCCTCACCCACCAGCCTAGTCCTTGGATAGGAGACTACGCTTGGTGCCTCATCACGCCCATCACAGGAGAAGTTACAAGTTCCGACCTCTTCCGTCGCCAAAGCAGTTATTCAATGAAAGAAGCTCTTTTCCAGCCCCACTACCTTCGTATTTTTTCGGAACGTTATCAGATTCAAAGCGAGCTGGTTCCAAGTCGCTACGGGGCTGTCATGCGCTTTCGAGCACCAGAAAAGCTAACACTCTGCTTTCATGCAGCAAAGGAACTAGAGGACTTGACTCTGACAGACCAAACCTGCCACTTCCACATTCTGGATCAGGCCCATACCGCAGATACTTTCTACTCTTTCTTTCTCCAGTGGCAATTTAGCCAGCCGATCGAGAACGTCACTCATATCGATCAAGATCTTTTTCTCACCTTTTCTAGCAATGAAGTGACCGTCCAATTAGGAACTTCTTATCTGTCCCAAGACATGGCTCACAGCCATCTTCCCAACCCTTCCCTAGAGGAAGCTAAAAAAGAAGCAACCGATCAATGGAATCAGCTGCTAAAACGAATTGAAGTGAAGGATACCGGAGGGCGTGACCAAGCCTTTTTCGACCATTGCCTTTACAGACTCCTCCTTTTCCCTCAAACTTTTTATGAAACGGATACTGAGGGAAATGACTGGCACCTGGATGTCACCCATAATGAAATCAAATCAGGAAAAGCTTATACGAATATCGGATTTTGGGACCTCTTTCGGACCTCTTTTCCGCTCTTTAGCCTTGTCTACCCCGATTACTACCGTCACTTTCTCGAAGGATTTTTAAACACTTACAAGGATACTGGTTTTCTACCAAAATGGTTGGCCCCAGATGAACGAGGGATGATGCCAGGCACCCTCATCGATGGCGTCTTTGCGGATGCTGTCACAAAAGGGATCGCACCAGACCTACATGAAAACATCCTGACAGCCATGCTCCAGACGGCTCAAAAAACAGACCCCACTCAACATTTTGGTCGCCATGGTAATGAAAGCTACAAGGCCCTTGGCTACCTACCCGATGATTTTCACGAAAGTGTGAGCCATAGCCTCGATTATGCCTATAGTGATTTTTGCATTGCTACCGTTGCCAAGCAATTGGGTCAGACAGAAACGGCTACTCAGTATGCTACTTCCAGCCTCTCCTACCGAACATTGTATGATACCCAAACAGGCTTTATGAGAGCACGATCCACCAATGGAAACTTTAAAGAACCCTTCTCTCCTACTAGCTGGGGAGGAGATTATGCAGAATGCTCTGCCACCCAGGCTACTTTTGGAGCCTTACACGACCTCTCCGGCCTGATAGAGCTAATGGGCGGTAAAAAAGCCTTCACCCAACGACTGCTGGATCTGGCCAATCAAAGACCTCAATTTGATGTAAGAGGATATGGCTATGAAATCCATGAAATGAGTGAAATGGCCCAAGCTCCATTTGGGCAGATCGCCATCTCCAATCAACCCAGCTTTCACATTCCCTACCTCTTCCGTTACAGTCTTCATCCCGAATACACTAATCTCCTGATCCACCAGATCCGCTCCCAAGCTTTCCATCAAGATTTCCAAGCCTATCCAGGTGATGAGGACAATGGTAGCCTATCTGCTTGGTACATCTGGTCAGCCCTTGGACTCTATCCAACCTGTCCAGGAAAACCAATCTATGATCTGGGACTCCCTCTCTTTAAAGAAGTCCTTCTCCATCTTCCCAAGCAAGAGCTCAAGATTTGCGCCAACTCACACACTGCAGGCGCCTATTTCATCCAAAAAGCCCTATTAGATGGCAAAGAGAAACAAGAGATTTCCCATCAAGATCTCCTTGAAGCCCAATTGCTCCAGTTTGACCTTTCATGGCTCCCCCCACATGCATAAGAAAAAGAAAGTGGGACAGAAATCGGTCATTCGTTAGAATTCGATTTCGTCGTCCCACCTCCGCACAGTTGAGTAGGGCTGTAAAAGCTGATGAAATCAGCGTAGTAGAGCCCACTCAACCACTGCGTCTTGCTCGACAATCTAAAAATAATTGAGAGGCTAGGACTTTTGTCCCAGCCTCTTTTTTCTATTATTCATCTCCTACATGATAGTAGATCGATCCTTGTTCCCCAAAACTAGCGATTCCAACACCAGACCACAAGCGGTTCTTAGAGGCATCGGATGTATCCTTAAAAACAACTTGCCCTTGATCATCGACCTGATCACCAATGGTCACTCCTGCAGGGATATACTCCAACAAAAAGCCACCATCACGACCACCATAGATCCCTTCTGAGGCTGTCCCATAATCCGTCAAAGAAGCACCATAGCCCTCTAACTCTTGTGAAACCAACCCTTTGTCGTTAAAGACCAGCTTATTTCCTTTATCATCTTGCCAGACACCAGCAATACTGCTGTAATCCCCATTAGCAATAGCCTCAAGATCCATTTTCTTCACTTCTTTTTTCTCTTCTTTTTTCTCTTCTTTTTTTTCTTTCTCCTTCACTTCTGAACTAGAAGCAGCCGTCTTTTTGACTTCAGAAGAGGCATTCGTTTGACTAGAGGAAGCGGTTGATTTTTTACTCGCTCCCTGTTGCGAACAAGCTACCAACAGGACCACGCTGAGAAGACTCACAAGAATTGCACCAACTTTTTTCATTTAAAATTCCCCATACATTTTTTAATTTAAAGCCCTTTCATTGTAACGTATTTTCAAGCATTTGACAAGCTTCACTCCCCATTTTTAATCAAAAAGAGACCGGGATAATCAGTCCTAGTCTCTCTTTTGATACAGCTCTCAATGAGCCAGCATTTCCTGTGCTACTTCTAAACCAGATAAGTTCGAAGGATAATACGTTGGCCAATTTTCCAACTCATCATAAAGCGCTTCTTGACTCTTTCCTCCATGGAAAATGTGGAAGTGGGCTGCCTTTACCGGAGTAATTTCATGGTCACTAAATTGAACATATTTGAAGTCTCCCGCATCGCTCTCCTTGGCTTCAAAGAGATAACGAACACCACGATTCCCCTTCTTATAAGTCAAAATGTGCTTACCTACGTATTTATAGGTATATTTCTTAGAAGATCCTTTTTGATAAAACTCCATTGAATCCTTATCAATCTTAATCCGATCAATATCTGTTTGGTAACCCTTGGTATAATATTCCTTATACTCAGCAGCCGTCATAGTTGGATTTAATTTTGCCTTATAATCAAATACCTGATCCAAAGTTCCATCTTGCAAGTATGGATAAACCGATTTCCAATCACCCGCATAATTTGCCAAACTACGATCCTTCACTTGACTATCCTCGAAATAGCCCTTTTGAACTGTCTTAGCGTCTTCCTCATGTTCCGGTTGAATATCCTTACCAGCTTGTGACGTTGTTTTCTCTAGCGCCTTCAGATTCTCCTTCATAACAGACACGTAGTCTTCGCCATCTTTCATTTCTTGATCCGTCAGGCTTTCCAAAGGATTTAAGACAGCCAACTCAACACCAGCTTCAGAAGACAAGGTTTTCGCCAAGGACTTAGAAGCATTTTCCTCAAAGTAAATGACCTTGATCTCATTTTTCTTGATATACTCTGTCAATTCACGCAATCGTGCAGCAGAAGGCTCGCTATCAGGTGAAATCCCTGAAATGGCCACCTGGTTTAAGCCATAATCCAAGGCCAAGTAACGGAAAGCCGCGTGTTGGGTTACAAAATTCTTTTGTTTCGCATCTTTCAAGCCATCCTGATAAGCTTGATCCAAGGCCTGTAATTTCTTTAGATAGGCTTGGGCATTTTTCTCAAACGTCTTTTTCTTATCTGGATAAGCTGCCACCAATTGATCACGAATCGACTCTACCATCTTCATGGCACGATGTGGAGAGAGCCAAAGGTGAGGATCATATTCATGATGGTGTTCTTCGCCACCTTCGTGTTCATGTTCCTCTTCCAATCCAGGAAGCAAGACCATGCCCTTGGTAGCATCGATCACTTTGGTTTTCTTATCCTTCATTGATTTCAAAAGATTTGGAACCCACGTTTCCATATTTTCATTTTCATAGACGAAAACATCCGAATCTTGAATCATAGCCCGCCCCTTAGCAGACAATTCATATTCATGAGGCTCTGATCCCGCTCCAATGAGCAGGTCTACCGTTCCTTCATCTCCGACAATATTTTTTGTAAAATCATAAACAGGATAAAAAGTGGTCATCACTTTTAATTTTCCATTTTGACTCTGACTTTTACCACAAGCAGTCAAGATAAGGGCAAAAGCCACCAACAACATTAAACCTATTTTTTTAAATTTCATATTTACTTCCTCAAACGTGATCCAAGATTCACAAGCAAGAACAGTGCCACAAATAAAAGCGTGATGCTGGCACTCGCTGGTGTATCTGCAATATAAGACAAAATCAACCCACTAAACATCCCGATAAAGCCAATGATGACCGCAATCAGCATGACCCCACGGAAGTTCTTCCCTAATTTCAGCGCAATACTAGCCGGTAAGACCATGATAGTTGAAACCAATAACGATCCTGCTGCAGGAATCATTAAGGCGATAGCAACCCCTGTCACCACATTAAATAAAATGGACATGGTCCGGACCGGAAGGCCATCTACGAAGGCCGTATCTTCATCAAAAGTCAAAATATACATAGGCCGCAAGAATAAGGCCGTCAGCACTAATACAACGAAAGCAATCACAAACAAGGCGATCACCTGTTCATCCGTAATGGTTAGGGTAGAACCAAACAAATACTGATCCAAGCTCATCGAGCTTTTCCCACCACCACGCATCAGTACTAAAGCTAGGGCAAGACCAGTGGACATTAGAATTGCCGTCCCGATCTCCATAAAGTCCTTAAATAATGTCCGCAAATACTCAAGAAAAACCGCAGCTATAATGACAATGATCATAGTCGAGAGCGTCGGGGAGATTCCAAGGAAAAGCCCAAAAGCGACACCCGCAAGAGAAACGTGACTCAGCGTATCACTCATTAGACTCTGCCGTCTTAAAATTAAGAAAATCCCTAATACAGGAGAAAAAAGACTCATCGCAACCATAGCCAACAAGGCCCGCTGCATAAAATCATACTGGAATAAATCAAGCATGGTCACCCTCCCCTTCTGTATCATGGACGTTAAAACATCTCCAAGGAGAGCTCTGGTCGCGAACCAAATGAATATTCCGATCCGCAAATTGGTTAACCTCTTCAGGGTCATGTGTAATCATCAAAACAGATTTTTGATGGTGATGCGCACTGTGATGCATTAACTCATAAAAATCACTCTTTGTCATCGCATCCATCCCTGTTGTCGGTTCATCTAAAACAAAGATATCCGGATCTGAAGCAAACATCCGAGCAATGACAGCCCGTTGTTTCTGACCACCAGACAAAGAACCAATCGCCCGATCCTTGAACTCCAGCATCCCAACAGATTCTAAACTCTTCAGAATATGTTTTTCATCGTGCTCATTCAACTTTCGAAACCAGCCTTTACGAGGATACCGACCTGACTTCACAAATTCATAGACCGTACTTGGAAATCCAGCATTAAAACTAGCAATCTGTTGTGGCAAATAAGCAATCCTTAACTTCTTTCCCTTAACATTCGTCTTTGAAATCTCAACAGTCCCAACCTTGGGCTGTAAAATGCCAAGACTAGCCTTAATCAAGGTTGACTTAGCAGCACCATTTTCCCCGGTCAAGGTCACAAACTCCCCACTATCTAAGTAGTAATTGATCCCTTCTAAAACCGGTTCCCGATCATAATAAAACGATAAATTCGAAACCGTAATATACCTCAAACTATAACTCCTCTTCCAATAAATCTAAAAACCGCGAAATAACCCCTTGCTCATTCTTAGTAAACTTCGACAAAACATCCTCATAAGTGTGAAGGGTATGCTGATGGTGGTGCTGATGCTCTAATGCAATCGGCTTACCAATCTCAGTTAAGCGGTAATAGAGAACCCGAGCATCATTCTCATCGCGATAAGTCTCTAACATCCCCTGACTTAATAAGGGTTTCACAGCCTTCGTGATAGCCGCCTGACTGACATTCAATTTCTTAGCTAAGACAGAATTGGTTAGAGCTTCATCAGCAACCAGCATCAAAATATGTTCCTGAGTGTTGGTTAATGAAACACCACTTGTACAAGAACCAACTAAAATCTCATGCTGATTTTCTGATAACAATAAAATAGAATTTAAAAATCGATCGATTTTATTTGCAACTTCAGACAAAATAAACTCCTTCTAATTCACCAAAAGAAACTTTACCGGTTAATTATATCATAAAAAAGAAAAAAATAAAACAAAAAAAGGAGTAAAACTCCTTTATAATCTATACCGGCGGCCGGGGTCGAACCGGCACGTCCTTGCGGACACTGGATTTTGAGTTCCATAACTACATTATTTAAATCTTACAACCTTGATTTAATAGGGTTTTAAGCCTTTTGAATCTTGCAAAATAGACTCATTTTTCAAATTTTTGTAACTTTTTGGTAACCCGTTAAAGACACGGACTCATGCCCCAGATAAAGATAATTCAAATTAGATTACGTCTATCTATTTACTTACCTTTTATTTACTTTAATTCCTTTATCTCTTTTAGAATACTAAAAATATAGAAACTAAATAGAACTATATCTAGGAAATCAAACAAAAAGAAGCTTCTTTCCCCTAACAAGGAGGATATGGAACGTTATGTAGTTATCTTGTTTAAAGATTATAATTTCGTAAGTCGTTCTACCACACTCAACTTCCTCATAGTCATCCGAATTCCAAATTTCTTTTCAAGATAATTTGTGTTTAAACGTTTTTTTCGAGCATCACGTGGTAAATATAGGTAACAGCACTCGTGACCACCATAGAACTCTTCATCTCCAAAATTCTCTCTACTAAGTTCTGTTAGAGTACTTTCGGGAATCTCTTCGTTAGTAAAAACTAGATGAATACGAGAACTATCATAAGTACTATCAAATGGGTTTTCTTGAATAGCAATCTCTAATTGATTAATTTCTTTGATAATTATTGATAAATCAGCTCCAATTTTATCCAAAATCGTATCATGAACTAACTTTCTGATTTCTTCGTCAGATAACTCTGATTCTAACAGTATATTCCCACTCTGAATATATGTTTGAACATTTAAAAAACCAACTTCTGTTAGGATTTCTACTAAATAAGACATTTTGGGAATTCTATTGGTACCTGTTGGTGTTACTCCGCGAAGAAGAATAATCTTTTTCATACTAATGTCCTTGTGCATCTTTTTCTAAAGAGTTCATCATTTCAAAATAATAATGAGCATCCCCCGTTGAAAAATAATTAAACCATGCTTCTACTGTAGATTTTGAATATAGGCCTAACTCCTCGACAATGAGCTTAGTCCATGATAAAGATCCGGCTGAGCTAGCGGTAATAAGCTTTCCATCTTGAACTGCAATCTTATCTTTATAATAATCCTGCCCTCGATAATGTTGGCTCATCTGGGTTAAAAAGAATGAAGCATTACTTGTATGATATCGATTATCTAAAATTCCTTTTTCAGCTAATCCCAAAGTAGCGCCACAAATAGCTCCAACTAAAATATTTTCTTGCAATAGTTTAGAGGCTACTTCTAAAACATCATCTTGCTCATTATCCAACCAAGTATCACCTCCAATAAGCACTAGCGCAGCTGCATTTGCAGTATCTAAATCATATAGATTAACATCTGGAACAATTGTCATGCCTCCAGCAGTTTTTATAGACTTTTTCCCTTTAGAAACTGTTACTAATTTTACTTTAGCTTCTCCTAACATTGACTGTAAGCTTAGCGCCTGCATTAAATAGCCGTGTTCGAAATCAGCCATAGTATCTTGAATATACATATAAATATTTTTCATCATTCTTACTCCTCTTTGATAAATGATCGAACTATTAATTGTTTTTATTGTATCATATTTTATGTTTCGCTGTAATACCAATATTTTTTACTTCATCAGTAAAATAGCGATTTTTAGACATTAAACAACCTACGGAGGCTCACCGTAGGTTTGTATTTATGTTATCAACTTATGCAACGTTTCAACCACTTATCCTCAATACCACTGTGCTCCCGTTTAAAAGCAGAGTGAAGGATAATGACAAATAGTACCAACATCTAGAATGAATTTAGAAACTAAAAACAAATCATCAATCTGCATTAAAATAATCATAAACCTCTTTAAAAAGGGTATGCAATATTTCTTGCTCCTCTTCATCTAAATTATATTTAGAGACTAGCTCGTCCATATAGTCAAATGCAGTGAAATGATTTTTTATCCCATGCATGACAATAGCAAACTTCAGATCATTTAGATCTGTTTTATTAAACTCTTTTAATTTTTTCAAATCAATTTTAGTGATTGGATGCGGGACAACATCTAGAGTACTGTAAGTCGTTTTTCCTAATAAATAGTCGGTCGTGGTATCAAATAATTTTGCTAATTTGACAACCGCTTCTAAATTAGGCTCTAAAGTTCCGTTTTCCCAACGAGAATAAGTACCTTGTTGTACATCAATCATCTCAGAAACTTGTACCTGTGTTAACTTCTTACTCTTTCTCAGTTCCTTAAGACGATCTCCAAAAGAATTATTACTAAACATTGTATCCTCTTTAATATTCGATTCTGTATATTTTAGCTTGACAAAATATTCTAAACGGTATAAAATAGAATTATTCCATAAGGAATATTTATTTTGAGATTAAATATTCCATTGAGAATATTATATCATAAAAGGAGGTAAAAGCGTATGTAACTAATAGTTCGATTTAAAAAATTTTAATAAAGGAGGTAAGATTCGACAAAATAAAAAAATCTTGAAACAAATGTGCCATTCGTTCCAAGATCAAAACATATTATGTAACAATTATACCACAGAAAAGTCCTCAGTTGCACAAGAAAATTTCGGAGGTTTCACAAAAAGATGACCAATAAAGAGTTAGTCAATCAAATTTCTGGCCTAAACTCTACCTCTACTCTTAAAAATTGGATTCAACTGATTAAAGAGATAAGTGGCAAGGAATTTAAAAAAATTAAAATTCCTATCAGTAGAAATCCAAGAACTCGCCAATTAAGTTATACAGTTGCCTATGACTTTACAGACGAAGACCTTAGACAATTTCAAAAGTTAGCTAACCTAAAACTTGAAATAGGTCTAAAAGAGGCTATACAAGCCGTATTTGGGAGCCTAGCAGACAATGAGCAAGAATCCCTAAACCAAGTAATAGATGAGCTCTACGATGAACTGAGTACGTTAAAACAGGAATTTAAGCGAGAAATACGACTGATAAAAAATGAGAATGCCAGTCTAAAAAAGAAAATCCAAGATATTGAAGAGTCGATGCAAACCGGCTTACTAGGGTTTGTTAACAAGAGGTCAAAAAATAGGTTCGGCTAATAGCGAGTTTTCGGCTGAGCCAGGAGGCAGAAAGCCGAAAATGAGCGTAGATGCGGACGGACCATTTTTGACCGATAGGGTGTGTAGTAACACCACCCTCTGCAAGTTAGGTGTACCATCGAAAGAATTCAGTATTTCCAAGGGTTTCGGAGATTTTAAGAGTGGCAAAATTAGGCAAAAAGTTGAATCAAAATCTATGGCAAAAAATGAACATTTACGTTCTGTATTTGACTGGATTCAAATTCAGTTTGATAAGACTGAATTTTCGCCAAGAGAAATAATCGAAGACATTCTATTTCTTGATTATGACCTATTTATTGAGAATAAAGGGAGCCTTAAATACTATAACTATGATAGCCAGCTTCATCATGGGAATATCCGTATCTACTATGGAGCGAAAGAGTCGTCCTACATGCTTGTCATGTCAGGACAGGCACTCGAGTTCTTTAGAGATATGGTATTAGATCCAAATAGTCTGTCCGAAAGACAGTTTCTGAACAACCTCTACTACAATTACAATCAGTTTTCAGTAAGACGAATTGATATTGCAATAGATGATTTTAATGAAACACCCTATTTCACTCCTAATCAGCTTCTAAAGATTTGTCAGAAGAAACGCTTTATATATGGAAAAAGCACTTACTACAATACCTACGGAGATGAAACAATCGGCCAAACCTTATATTTGAGAAAACCCAATGATGATGAAAGACTTAGAATTTACGATAAACGCTTAGAACGAGCTGAGAAGCTCGGTATCAGCAAGCGGTATATAGAAAATTGGATAAGAACTGAGTTAGAACTTAGGAAAGAAAAAGCTCACTACTTCATTCAAGAATGGTTGCATTCAGAAATAGATCTTCTCAACTTTACCAAGGGATATCTCAAAGAAAAAGTGAGGTTCTATAGTGATAGTCATTTCTCAAAACCTTTGAGATCTTGGGAAAAGTTTTTAGGTCACTCAAAACCTGTCTCTATCATTATTTCAAAACCAAAAACAGAACTAGAACAAAAATTAGAATGGTTTACCTATAAAGGTTCAGGAGCTATTCTAAAAGCGTATAAATTTCTATACGACAATAACTTACTGCATGAGTATGAGAAAGCTAACTATCTCGCACTCAACAATATGGAATATCCACCAGATTTAGCAAGTGGATTAGTAGAAAGGGCAATACTCTTTAAAAGAGAGGATTTGATCCCCACAATCAAAGAAAATATCAAAAGGAGAAATTAACTATGGCAAAAATGCTTTCACAAAATGACTGGAATTTTAATAACATTGGAACAAAATTTGAATTGGATGAAGTTATTCCAAAATTTGAAACGGAAGTCCGAGCAGATGCAAACGGAGAAGTTATCAAAAACCGAGATGGTAGCGAAAGACGTTTTAATACCGATAAAATCATTGGTTGGAAATACAATGTCACGATCAAGGATGGACAATTCAAAAAGAAATCAACCCAAGTTTCAGTAGACAATCCAGAAGCTTTAGTTGATAATGACTATATCCAAGCAATGGATGAAGTACCAGTTACATTTGACAATTTACAAGCTACTATGATTAGTTCGACAATGTATTACAAAGCAGATGCTATCCATTTAGTAGATGTAAAACAAAAATAAGTATTAGACAAGGGGAGTTAATCCTCCCCTTACTTAATCTAATCAGAAAAGGAGATCACATGATTAAAACTGTAACAAAAGATGACCTTATCGAACTTGGATTTACTCCAGGAACTGCAAGAAAGATTATCCATACCGGCAAATTACTATTAGTTAATCGTGGTTTTAACATCTACGATAACAAACGGATAGGTACAATTCCAGCTAGTGTCGCTGAAGAACTACTAGGAATTGAACTCCAGAAAGAAGCATAATGAATGACTATTCGTAAAACTAAAAGTGGTAAATGGACCGTTGATGTTTCTAATGGTTTCCACCCCGTCACACAAAAAAGAATACGTATCATTCGAAAAGGATTAAAATCTAAAAAGGAAGCCCTAGAACTAGAACAACATATTCGAGTTGTAGAATTAAAAGAGAAACAATTTGACTTTATAGTGACAACGGATATGTTATTCGACTTACTTGAAGAAGATGATTTGAAAAATGGCAGAAAAGTAAGCTACACAAGTACACAAAGAAACAATTATGAGCGTCATATTAAGCCTTATTTTAAAGATACAAATTTAAATAAATTAACGTATGACCATATATTCGAATTTCGTGAATACCTAAAAACAAAACCTAAAAAACAAAATGAAAATGAAACATTAAGTTATAATACAATTAATAAAATTCTAATTCTACTTAAAAAAATTTTTGATACTGGTATAAGAAAATCCCTCATTGATAAAAATCCTGTTGAGAATCTGAGAAAATTACCAATTAGCAAGCCTAATATCAAATTTTGGAGTATAGAAGAATTCACAAGATTTAGAGAACTTATTCGAGATGATGAAATAAGCTATGACCTGTTTTTCGTAATTGCTTTCTTTACTGGAATGAGAATGGGAGAAATCCTCGCATTGAACTGGAATGATATAAACCTTTTAACAAATACGATTTACGTTACCAAAACGGTATACTTTGTCAATAATACAAGCTACATTAATACAACAAAAACACGTTCAGGAACTAGAAATATAACAATAAATCAGAAATTAGCAGAAATGCTAATAGATTGGAAAGTAAAACAAAAAGAAAAACTTGAGGAATTTACGAAAAATACTGAAGAACTTCAAATAATACAGAGTACACCAATAACAATTACAAAAAATATGATTGATAAGAAGTTTAAGCAAATACTAGAAAGGGATAAAGATTTAAAGAAAATAAGAATTCATGATCTGAGACACTCTCATGCATCATTACTTATAAATCAAGGAGAAGATTATCTTGTTGTCAAAGAAAGATTAGGACACGCATCTATTACAACAACAATTGATACTTATTCCCATTTGTACCCTAGCAAACAGAAAACATTGGCTAATAAACTTGATGATTTATTTTAAAATGGAAAAAATTGGTAACTCGACACACAACAAAGAAAAAAAGACAAGGTCCGAAAACCTTGTCTTTATTACTATACCGGCGGCCGGGGTCGAACCGGCACGTCCTTGCGGACACTGGATTTTGAGTCCAGCGCGTCTGCCAATTCCGCCACGCCGGCATAAATTTAACTGGGGTAGCTGGATTCGAACCAACGCATGAGGGAGTCAAAGTCCCTTGCCTTACCGCTTGGCTATACCCCAATAATAATATTAATAAATAGGCGAGTGATGGGGATCGAACCCACGCATGCCAGAGCCACAATCTGGTGTGTTAACCACTTCACCACACCCGCCATAATTATTAACACGGGCAGTAGGAATTGAACCCACACTGAAGGTTTTGGAGACCTTAGTTCTACCTTTAAACTATGCCCGTAAAGGATGGAAGGGGAGGGATTCGAACCCCCGAACCCGAAGGAGCGGATTTACAGTCCGCCGCGTTTAGCCTCTTCGCTACCCTTCCTGATTATTGAATTGATGGCGCGAGACGGAATCGAACCGCCGACACATGGAGCTTCAATCCATTGCTCTACCAACTGAGCTACCGAGCCAAA
>NZ_JACLQX010000024.1:0-30440 GCF_016648925.1 Streptococcus parasanguinis
GCCCACTCAACCACTGCGTCTTGCTCGACAATCCAAAAATAATTGAGAGGCTAGGACTTTTGTCCCAGCCTCTTTTAATTGTCGCTTGACCATATCAAATCGCAATTTTCTGATTTTTTTTGGTATAATGGTCCCTATGAAAATAGTATCTGGAACCTATGGGGGACGCCCCCTCAAAACACTTGAAGGAAAAACAACCAGGCCGACTTCTGATAAGGTCAGAGGGGCTATGTTCAATATGATTGGTCCTTACTTTGACGGTGGAAGAGTGCTGGATCTCTATGCAGGAAGCGGTGGGCTCTCTATCGAGGCCGTCTCTCGAGGTATGTCAGAGGCCATTTTAGTGGAAAGAGATCGTAGAGCGCAGGAGATTGTAGCAGCCAATATTGCCATGACCAAGGAAAAGGAACGGTTTCAACTGCTAAAAATGGAGGCCAAGCAGGCATTAGGGCTTTTAACGGGCACCTTTGATTTGGTGTTCTTAGATCCTCCTTATGCTAAGGAAGAGATTGTTCACGATATCGAAATCTTGTGCGAGCGCCATCTCTTGTCAGAGGACATCATGATTGTGTGCGAAACTGATAAACACGTAGAACTTCCTGAGGAAATCGGACAAGTGGGAATCTGGAAAGAAAAAATCTATGGAATTAGTAAGGTAACAGTATATGTCAGATAGAAATGGATTGTTTACAGGATCGTTTGATCCGATTACCATTGGGCATGTGCAATTGATCGAGCGAGCTAGTCGCTTGTTTGACCGTGTCTATGTCGGAATTTTTTATAATCCGGAAAAAGTCGGACTCTTTTCTATTGAGCAGCGCGTGCGCATGGTGAAAGGGGCCTTGGCTCATTTGGAAAATGTTGAAATTGTGACGTCGACTCAAGAGTTGGCTGTGACAGTGGCGCGCAATCTTGGGGTCATCACCTTGATCCGGGGCTTGCGCAATGCACAGGATCTAGTATACGAAGCCAATATGGATTATTTTAACCACCAGTTGGCGCCTGAATTGGAGACGGTTTATCTCTATGCCCAGCCTCCTTACCAGGCCATTAGTTCAACGCGTATTCGAGAGTTGCTGGCTTTTCAGCAAGATATCTCACCTTATGTACCAAAGAGTGTAATGGAGGAAATCAAAGATGACACAAGCGAATAAACCAAGCTTGCCTACAAAAAAGAAAAAAGGACGATTGAAAGAATACCGATGGCCGATTGCAGGCGTTCTTTTCTTGCTCCTCTTGCTAGCTGCCTTTGTGATTCGCCTTCCCTATTATATTGAGATGCCAGGAACGGCAGAAGACATTCGATCGGTCATGACAGTCGATGGAAAAGCGGATACCAAGTCAGGATCCTATGACTTTGTAACCGTGGCAGTGAAAGAAGCGACCCCGGCTGATTTGATCTATGCTTGGGCGACACCTTTTACAGATATCTACTCTGCCAAGGATATGACAGGTGGTAGTTCGAGCCAAGAATTTACGCGGATTAACCAATTCTATATGGAAACCTCGCAAAATATGGCCATCTACCAAGGGTTAAAGACAGCTGGAAAAGAAACCCAGATGGACTTTCTAGGTGTTTATGTCATGCAGGTAGCAGATGACTCGACCTTTAAGGGAATCTTGAACATTGCGGATACCGTCACCGGTGTGAATGGCAAGACCTTTAAGAGTTCCAAAGAATTGATTGACTATGTCGGTTCTCAAAAAATTGGCGACCCTGTTTCGGTGACCTATATCGAGGATGGACAAACCAAGACAGCAGATGGAAAGATCATCAAATTGTCCAACGGGAAAAACGGAATTGGGATTAGCTTGATCGACCGGACTGAAGCCAAAGGCGATGTTCCTGTCCAATTTGCGACCCAAGGGATTGGTGGACCAAGTGCCGGTATGATGTTTAGCCTAGCCATCTACACTCAAGTGGCGGATCCAGATCTTCGTCAGGGACGCCATATTGCAGGGACAGGAACCATTAACCAAGATGGAACGGTTGGCGATATCGGTGGGATTGACAAGAAAGTCGTCGCAGCCGATAAAGAAGGAGCAGAAATTTTCTTCGCCCCTAATAACCCTGTTTCTAAAGAAGAAAAGAAAGCCAATCCCAAGGCTAAATCAAACTATGAAACAGCGAAAGAAGCAGCGAAACAAATTCATTCGAAGATGAAAATTGTCCCCGTCAAAACCCTTCAAGACGCTATTAATTATTTGAAGAAGAATTAGAAGTATCTTGTTAGATCAGTCTCGTACTTGAAAGTACGAGGTAGAGTTGGCAGATAGGAAGATTCACCTTCTAATCAAATTCAAGTTTTTGCTTATCAATCTCTCTATTTTTAGAGGGATTTTTTCTTTATACTGGTATCAGAAAGAAAGGGAGGTAGTGAAATGATTCAAACCAGTTTGTTTTCCATTTCAGTATTCTTAGCGGGAGTTCTATCCTTTTTCTCCCCATGTATTTTGCCACTGATGCCAGTCTATGTAGGGATTCTATTGGATTCTGAACGTGTGAAGACAGTTCGGATTTTTGGAAGAGACATTTCTTGGTACGGCTTGGTGAAGACTCTTTGTTTTATCGCAGGTCTATCAACCGTATTTCTCATCCTAGGTTATGGTGCAGGGGCCCTTGGTCAGGTGCTTTATGCTCCATGGTTTCGCTATCTGCTAGGAGGGATTGTGATCTTATTAGGGATTCACCAAATGGAAGTGATCAATCTGAGACAACTCCAAAAACAAAAGAGTATCCAACTGAAGAAGGACGAAAAACGCAATGAATTCTTCAATGCTTTTCTGATAGGGGTCACCTTCAGTTTTGGTTGGACCCCTTGTGTCGGACCAGTTTTAAGTTCTGTTCTAGCCATTGCCGCTTCTGGAGGAGATGGTGCTTTACAAGGCGCTTTCCTGATGCTGGTCTATACATTGGGATTGGCGCTACCCTTCTTAGTCTTGGCTCTTGCTTCTAGCTGGGTTTTACAACATTTTGCTAAACTCAAGCCCCATATGGGAACCTTGAAAAAAATTGGTGGTGCCCTCATCATCTTGATGGGCATCTTGCTGATGCTAGGAAATCTTAATAGCCTCGCATCCCTGTTTCACTAATCTTGAATGATTAAAGGAGAAAAATCATGAAAAAAATTCTTACACTTACCATTGCTACGCTTAGCCTTGTCACTTTAGCAGCTTGTTCTGGACAGAAATCAGATTCAGACATGAAAAAAATGGACGATAGTAGTATGATGAAGAAGGATGACATGAAGAAGGATGACATGAAGGATTCATCCATGTCCGATGATAAAATGAAAAAAGAAGACATGAAAGATTCATCTATGATGTCTGACAGCAGTTCTGAAATGAAGGACGATATGAAAAAAGATGAGATGAAATCCAGCGATTCAGAAATGAAAGATGAAAAGAGTGGATCATCGGAAATGAAATCAGACAACTAATGAAAGAAGGGAGAAGTCATCTGAGGATGACTTTCCCTTTGTTTAAAGAGGTGATAATGATGAAAAAATTAGCTTTAGTAGCTACTGGGTTCGTATGCGCTGGACTCCTGGGCGCTTGTTCAAGCCAAGGAATGGCCACTTCCACCAAAGACATGAGTCAACAAACAGCTAAGGCTGGAGATAGGCAACCATCTGGCAAGAAAGTGAAGGATGTTAGCCTGCAAGGAGTGGATGGCAAGACCTACCGATTATCCGATTACAAAGGGAAGAAAGTTTACCTCAAATTTTGGGCTTCCTGGTGCTCTATTTGCCTGTCGACATTAGGCGACACAAATGATTTAGCAAAGGCAGAGGAGGGTAAGGATTATGTGGTCTTATCCGTTGTAGCTCCAACCTTTAATGGTGAAAAATCGGAAGCAGATTTCAAAAACTGGTACCAGTCTTTGGATTACAAGGATTTCCCAGTCTTGATGGACAGTAAGGGCGACTTGCTCAAAGAGTATGGGATTCGCTCTTATCCATCTGCTCTCTTTATTGCGAGCGATGGAACTCTCGCTAAGACCCATATCGGTTATATGAGCAAGGAAGACATCGTCCAGACTCTAAAAGAAATGAAGTAAGGAGGACATAAAATGGAAACAAAATGGAAACTCATTTCCATTCTTTTAGTGGGGCTATTTTGTTTTGGAATCTTTTTCCTTATCAAAGGATCCATGGCTTTGGATACATCAGGTGCGACGACTGAGCAGATCAAAAAAGCGTCCATGAGTCAGACACCAGTAGCAAACAAAAAGAAGGAAGAAAAAGTCAATCCAGAAGACCAACGAGAAATCTATCTAGCTGGTGGTTGCTTCTGGGGCGTAGAGGAATATTTCTCCCGTGTTCCAGGTGTGATTGATGCTGTATCAGGCTATGCCAATGGAAAGGGAGAAACGACCAAGTATGAATTAGTCCCTCAAACAGGCCATGCCGAAACAGTTCACATCACCTACAATGTCAAGAAGGTATCTCTGAAAGAATTGCTCCTGCATTATTTCCGGATTATCGACCCAACGTCGAAGAATCGACAAGGAAATGATCAAGGAACACAATACCGAACAGGTGTCTATTATGTCTCCCAAGAAGACCTTACAACTATTAACCAAGTCTTTGAAGAGGTAGCAAAAAAATACGACAAACCGTTAGCAGTGGAGAAAGAGCCACTGACCAATTTCATCAAGGCTGAGGACTACCACCAGGATTATCTAAAGAAACATCCGAATGGGTACTGCCATATCGATGTCAATCAGGCTTCTTATCCTGTTATTGATGCTAGTCGCTACTCTAAGCCAAGCGATGAGGAAATCAAAAAGAAGTTATCTCCTGAAGAGTATGCGGTGACACAAAAAAATGATACCGAACGGGCCTTCTCCAATCGTTACTGGGATCAGTTTGATGCCGGTATTTATGTAGATGTCGTGACCGGTGAGCCGCTCTTTTCCTCTAAGGATAAATTTGATTCTGGTTGTGGTTGGCCAAGTTTCAGTCGGCCTATTAGTCCTGATGTGGCCATCTATAAGGAGGATAAGAGTTTCAATATGACTCGGACAGAAGTTCGGAGCCGTGTAGGAAATTCTCATCTGGGCCATGTTTTTACCGATGGTCCCAAGGAAAAAGGCGGCCTTCGCTATTGCATCAATAGTTTGTCTATTACCTTCATTCCCAAAGCAGAAATGAAAGAAAAGGGCTACGGTTATTTATTGGACTACGTCTGAGACATTTGGAACCATAATTTGCTATAATAAGTATAGCAAAGACAAGTAGGTGAAAGACATGTATGCGATCATGATTGTGGAAGATGAAGAGCTTATCCGGCAGGGACTGACTTCCTTAGTGGATTATGAACAGTTTGGAATGACCGTCATCAACCAGGCAGAAAATGGCCGTGAGGCCTGGGAGAAGTTTCAAGAGCAACCAGCCGATATCCTTCTAACCGATATCAACATGCCACAAATGAATGGCTTGGATCTGGCCCATCTCGTTAAAGAGCAATCACCATCTTGTCATATCATTTTTTTGACAGGTTATGATGACTTTGAGTTTGCGAGAAAAGCCATCAAGTTAGGTGCGGATGATTATTTGCTGAAGCCTTTTTCAAAAGATGATATTGAAGAGATGTTAGCCAAGGTGAAAGGAAAGCTAGACAAAGAGCGAAAGAAGGCGCAAGTCGAAGATTTGGTCAGCCATGGTTATTCGACAGAGTTGGAAGAAGCCATTCATGCTCGTTTAGCAGATTCGCAGTTAACCCTGAAGGATTTGGCCTATCAACTTGGCTTCAGTTCCTCTTATCTAAGTGTATTGATCAAGAAAAAATTGGGACTTCCTTTCCAAGAATACCTCATCCAAGAGCGAATGAAGAAGGCTCAACTCTTGCTTCTCACGACAGATTTAAAGATTTATGAGATTGCAGATCAGGTTGGTTTTGAAGATATGAACTATTTTTCTCAACGCTTTAAGCAGGTTGTTGGGGTGACGCCAAGGCAGTACAAAAAAGGAGAGCATGAATGAAACGATATCCCTTGCTGATTCAGCTGGTCCTCTACTTTTTTCTCTTCATTCTCTTACTTTTTGGTCTCATCGGTAGCCTTTACTATCAAACGAGTTCAGGGACGATTCGCCAGCTAACGGAGCGGACGACAAGAAATAGTATCGACCAAAGTAGTCAGTTTATTACGTCTTATCTAAAAAAATTAAAGCAGACCACAACGGTGCTTAGCAAGGAACAGGCTGTTCAACAATTTGCCCAAGATAGGAGTGCGGATCAAGAAACGGTTCAGCACTTGATGCGAACGATGATTGAAACGGATCCGGACTTGGTCTCTGCGGTCTTGGTGACCAAGGATGGACGTCTGGTAGCGACAGATTCCAAAATCAGCATGCAGACTTCCTCAGACATGATGAATGAAAGCTGGTATCAAGAGGCGATTAAGGAAAGAGCCATGCCAGTTTTGACGCCAGCTCGAAAGGAATCCTTGACCTCGGAAAAAGAAAAATGGGTGGTTTCTATTACCCAAGAAGTAGTCGATCAGACTGGTCAAAATCTCGGAGTAGTACGTTTGGATATTGGCTACGATAGCTTACAGGCTTATTTGGATCACCTTCAGCTAGGGAAACAAGGCTTTAGTTTTATCATTAATCAAAAGCATGAGTTTGTCTACCATCCTAAAAAAGCGGTCTATTCCTCCAGCCAAGAGATGCAGGCCATGCAGCCCTATATTGCTGTGACAGATGGCTATGCTAAAGGAGGACAGAGTTTTATCTATCAGGTTCCGATTCCAGATAGTGATTGGACCTTGATTGGAGTAGCATCACTTGAAGGACTTCAGATGCTTCAGTCGCAACTCCTATACTCTTTCATTGGTCTAGGATTACTGGCCTTGATCATGTGTTTAATAGGGCTTGGCTTTGTTCTGCGTTTGTGGATCAAACCCTTACGAGACCTTCAGACCATCATTTTGAGGATTGGAGCAGGAGAAGCTCACGTGAGGGCTGTAGCCAAAGGATCTCCAGAATTGGTGGACCTCGCTCAAGCTTTTAATGCCATGTTGGATCAAATCGATCATCTCATGCAACAGGTAAAGGAGGAGGAGCAGAACGCACGGCGTTACGAGCTGCGGGCACTTTCGGCTCAGATTAATCCGCATTTTCTCTACAATACCTTGGATACGATTGTCTGGATGGCAGAGTTTAATGATAGTCGGCGCGTGGTTGACATCACCAAATCTTTGGCTCAATATTTTCGACTGGCTCTCAACCAAGGCCAGAAACAAATCCTGCTGAGAGATGAAATTGACCATGTCCGCCAGTATCTTTTCATTCAAAAACAACGTTATGGTGAAAAGCTCAATTATGAAATTCTAGAAGATGAACGGTTGGGCGATTATCAGCTCCCCAAATTAGTGCTTCAACCCTTAGTGGAAAATGCGATTTACCATGGCATTAAAGAGATCGATCGGCCAGGTCTCATTCGAGTGACAACTGAAGTCAGTGGAGACTCCGCCTGCGTATCGATTTTTGACAATGGACAAGGGTTTGATTTATCAGGATCAACAGACCAAACCCTTCTTCGTTTAGGAGGTGTTGGCTTGAAAAATGTGGACCAACGATTGCGTCTTCAATTTGGCGAAGCCTATCATATGGAAATTGATTCTAAGGCCAATAGCTATACGAAAATTACTCTTTATTTGCCCCTTTCATCATCTGATGAACATGTATAGAGACAAAGATTACCTTCTTTGTCTCTTTTTGCTGTCAAAGGAATTTCAACTCTTTTCTAGTCAAATCTGACGCAAGTCATCAAATTTATGATAGAATAAAGTGTTACAGTAAATAGATTTTGATGAAGGAACACTATGCGAAAAGAGATTGACCCTGAATTATATAATTACAATAAATTTCCTGGACCTGTGTTTCGTCAGGTAGGAGATCAGATCCTTTCAGAAAACCTCTCCTTTGAGTTGTTAAAAAATGAGAAGGAAGCATTTGATGCGACCGTTTTTGGTCAACGATTTTCTGAGATTTTAACCAAATTTGATTACATTGTTGGTGATTGGAGCAATGAGCAGTTGCGCTTGCGTGGCTTCTATAAGGAAGAACGCGATGTTGCAACGATGGATAAGTTAAGTCGCTTAGACGATTATTTGTTAGAATATTGTAGCTATGGTTGTGCTTATTTTGTCCTTGAAAATAAGGAGCCACATCGTGCTTCCTTTGATAAGAAATCACCGGTCAAAAAAGCTCAATCAGAAGAAAGAGAGCCTAAGAAGCGTTCGCGCAATCGCAAACAAAAAGATCGTTTCCAAAAACTAGAACGCGACAAGGGACAGTCAACGAATAACTCGAAAAAAACAAGACCGTCTGCTGAAACTAAAAAAACAACGAAGACGAACAACAAACGTCATTTTGTGATTCGTCAAAAAGAGGAGTAAGAAAGAATGAAACCATCCATTTATAGTTTAACACGCCAAGAGATGATTGATTGGGCGGAAGAAAATGGCGAAAAGAAATTCCGTGCAGCACAAATCTGGGAATGGCTCTATCGTAAACGTGTCCAATCTTTCGAAGAAATGACCAACCTTTCTAAGGACTTAATTGCGAAGTTAAATGATCAATTCGTTGTCAACCCACTCAAGCAACGGATCGTGCAAGAGTCAGCAGACGGGACGGTCAAGTACCTCTTTGAATTGCCAGACGGCATGTTGATTGAAACCGTCTTGATGCGTCAGCACTATGGATTATCTGTCTGTGTAACGACTCAAGTAGGATGCAATATCGGTTGTACCTTCTGTGCTTCTGGTTTGATCAAAAAACAACGCGATTTGAACAATGGTGAAATCGTGTCTCAAATCATGTTGGTCCAAAAATACTTTGACGAACGTGGCCAAGATGAACGGGTCAGCCATATCGTTGTCATGGGGATCGGAGAACCATTTGACAACTATAACAATGTCTTGAAATTTATCCGGACGGTCAACGATGACAAGGGATTAGCGATTGGTGCTCGCCATATTACAGTGTCAACTTCTGGTTTGGCTCATAAAATTCGTGACTTTGCAAATGAAGGTGTGCAGGTCAATTTGGCAGTGTCCCTTCATGCTCCAAACAATGACTTGCGCTCTAGCATCATGAAGATCAACCGAGCTTTCCCAATTGAAAAATTGTTTGCGGCGATTGAATACTATATTGAGACTACGAACCGTCGGGTGACCTTTGAGTACATCATGCTCAATGAAGTCAATGACGGGGTCGAGCAAGCCTTAGAGTTGGCAGAATTGCTCAAGAATATCAAGAAATTGTCTTATGTTAACTTGATTCCTTACAATCCTGTCAGTGAGCATGACCAATATAGCCGGAGTCCCAAAGAACGGGTCATGGCCTTCTATGATACCTTGAAAAAACAAGGTGTTAACTGTGTAGTGCGTCAAGAGCACGGTACAGATATTGATGCTGCCTGTGGCCAATTGCGTTCAAATACCATGAAACGTGATCGGGAGAAAGCGATTGTTGAACATGCGCAACCTTAAACAAGGACTGATGGATCATACAGAACTAACAAAAAGAGGAAGAAGGCTGTTACGGAGTGGCAGCTTCTTCTATTTTATCCTCTTGTGTTTGATGTGTTTTTTGCCCCAACAGCCAGAGCCAGGTATGGAAACACCGGGTATTCAACATTTCGGTCGCATCGTCGTCCTGCTGGTTCCTCTTAATTCGGTGATGAATCTTGGCCAGATCACCAGTGTCCTCCAACTCATTAAGGTCATTCTCCAAAACATAGCCAATATCTTTTTGTTAAGCCCGCTGGTCTTTCAACTCCTCTGGCTATGGCCCTGGTTGAGGAGCCGCAAACGGGTCTTGTGCTTCGGCTTTGCGATGAGCTTGTGGATTGAATGCAGCCAAGTTCTATTAGATCTCTTGTTTGATGCCAATCGTGTCTTTGAGCTAGATGATTTGTGGACCAATACCTTAGGGGCTTATCTGGCTTATATAGGCTTTCAGTATTTCAGAGCACGATTGCTAGCAAAAAATGGTGAAATGTAAAATCCGAACATTTTAACCACTTTTTAAAATTTTTGTTGACAAAATCAGAAGCGGGAGCTATAATAGCTTCAAGACATCAGAAAAGTAGAGATTTTTCTCACTTCCAGGGAGCTTGTGGTGATTGCGAACAAGCAGTGGTGAATCTTGAAATGGGCTGATGCGTTTATGATGATGAATTTGAAACAATAAAAATTCGGTGAGCACACCTTATCGTGCACCCTGTTGTTAGACAGGTCAGAGATGTAGGAGAAAGACTATCTTCCTACAATGGAGGTGGCACCGCGGTATCGAATCGTCCTCACACAGATTTTTCTGTGTGAGGTTTTTTGTATCTCAAAGGAATCCAGTGAGACTGCAGCTCAAAGGACCAGCGAGAGAAAAAAGATCATAAACAGGATTGAAAATATAGAAAAGAGGACACAATCATGACAGAAACAAAAGGCTATTTCGGACAATTTGGTGGATCTTTCGTACCAGAACCCATTCAAAACTTGCTCAACCAATTAGAGGAAACCTTTGAACAGTATAAAAATGACCCAGAATTTATCGCAGAATACAAACATTATCTGAAAGATTATTCTGGACGGGAAACACCGCTCTACTTTGCGGAAAGTTTGACAGATCATTTAGGTGGGGCGAAAATTTATTTGAAGCGCGAAGACTTGAACCACCTAGGTTCGCATAAATTGAATAACGTCTTGGGGCAAATCCTCTTGGCTAAGCGCATGGGCAAAACGCGCGTGATTGCTGAAACAGGAGCAGGTCAACACGGTGTCGCTACAGCAGCTGCGGCAGCTAAATTTGGTATGGCTTGTGATGTCTACATGGGGGCAGAAGACGTGGAGCGTCAACGCTTGAATGTCTTTCGCATGGAAATGATGGGGGCAACCGTTCATGCGGTTGAAACAGGAACCAAGACCTTGAAAGACGCCGTTGATGCTGCGTTTGGAGCATGGATGGCAGATCTCGATGCTTTTTATGTTTTGGGTTCTGCTGTTGGCCCTCACCCTTACCCAACCATTGTGCATGAATTCCAAAAGGTGATCAGTGAAGAATCTAAACGTCAAATCTTGGAAAAAGAAGGCCGTTTGCCAGACTATGTGATTGCCTGTGTCGGTGGTGGCTCTAATGCCATTGGTGCCTTTTCTGAGTATGTCGCAGAAGAGGAAGTCGGCTTGATTGGGGTAGAAGCAGCTGGTCATGGCTTGGACACCGATCAACACGCAGCGACCATGACCAAAGGGACTATCGGTGTGGTTGATGGGATGAAGACCTATGCAGTCTTTGGCGAAGATGGAAAAGTAGCGCCAGTGTACTCGATCTCTGCTGGTTTGGACTACCCAGGGGTTGGTCCAGAGCATGCTTTCTTTAAAGATTCTGGTCGTGTCGAATATGTGGCTGCAACGGATGACGAAGCAGTAGAAGCTCTTCTTCTCCTCAGTAAGACAGAAGGAATCCTCCCAGCCATTGAAAGCTCACACGCGATTGCAGAAGCGGTCAAACGTGCTCCACAATTGGATAAAGACAAGATCATCATCATCAATGTTTCCGGACGTGGGGATAAGGATGTGGCTGCCATCGCCGATTATCTAGAAGCGAAGGCTGCAAAATAAAAAGAATTTATCTGCAAAATATCGTATAAAGCAGTAAAGCATGATAACTGAGAAAGAGACAGGGAACAAAGGGAATCCGGTCTCTTTCTTTTTTGAGAGCAAATACGAGAATGCCTAAGATGGATGCGATCTGAATGAGAATGAGGATCTTGGTAGAAGAAAAGCTTAGCGAGAAGGTGGCGAGTAAGAGGAAATCTCCTGCTCCCATTCCGATAAAGAAAAAGTGAGCTCCGATCGCAAGGAGTAAAAAGACCAGCATGAGGAGATTACTACCGGATAAAAAGAGGACCAGGGCATGGAGACAGCACCAGATGACCAAGGGGTATTCCATAAAGCGAAGGTCATAGATGGCTAAAACGGCAGCTCCCAGTAGTGTTAGAAGTTGAGGCAGAGAAAGGAAACCATTGGCGCAGGCTAAAAAGAGCAGGCCACTCCAGACCTCAAAAAGGCAGTACCAAAATGGGTAGGTCTGATGACAATAGCGGCAGCGAAAGCGATGGAGTAATTGCGAGATAATGGGGATGAGATCCCAAACGCCAAGGACGTGCTGGCAGTGATCGCAATGACTGCGAGGAGCGAGAATAGATTGGTTTGGGAAACGGTCGACAACTAGTCCCAAAAAAGAGGCGATGCAAGTACCGATGGTAAAAAAATAAAAGTTGATCATACTTATTTATTCGTAAAGCAATCGGAAAATTTCATCATTTGCTTGAAAATCTTGTAAAGCCTTTCTAAATTTGATACAATAATGAACATGAAAAACCTGTATGATGTTCAACAATTTTTAAAACGTTTTGGAATCATCATTTATGTGGGGAAGCGCCTCTATGACATCGAATTGATGAAAATTGAGCTTCAACGTCTTTATGATGCAGGCCTGATGGAGCGGCTCGATTATTTAGAAGCCGATACCGTTTTAAGAAGAGAACACAAGCAAGAATTAGAATTTTTGAAAAAGAGTGAGGTAGAGTGATGGGAAATATCATTGTTTGGTTGGCTATTTTAGGAGCATTTGGATGGATGGCGTTTAATTATTTCCGCATCCGTAAAGCTGCTAAATTTGTGGATAATGCCACTTTTGAAGAGCTCATTCGTCAAGGGCAGTTGATTGACTTGCGAGAGCCAGCTGAGTTTCATGTCAAGCATATTTTAGGAGCACGCAACATTCCTTCTACCCAGTTGAAGTTGAGTCTTGCAGCCTTGCGTAAAGATAAACCAATTTTGCTCTATGAAAATAGCCGTAGTTCGCGTGTAACCAATGCGGCTCTCTATCTTAAGAAACAGGGCTATACAGACATTTATGTCTTGTCTTATGGTCTCGATTCTTGGAATGGGAAAGTGAAAAAAGACGCTTAATAAAAAGAGCTCTAACTGCACAAAGTGTGTGGTTAGAGCTTTTTTATCTCGTTTTTTCAAGGTAGTCTTTGACCCGTGTGAGCTCCACCTCATTCAAAGGTCGGCTTTCTCCAGGGGCTAACTGAGGATCCAAGGTGAAGGGACCAAAAGACAAGCGTTTTAAGGTCATTACTTTGACCCCAATGGCCAAAAACATCTTTTTCACTTGGTGGTATTTTCCTTCTGAGATTCGGACCTGGGCCTTGCTGTAGCTGGGGGTACTTTCTAGAATGGTCAAGGAAGCAGGCTTGCAGATAGGGCCGTCCGTGAATGAAATCCCATTCTGAAATTGTTCGATGTGGGCTGCATAGAGCGGACCATTGACTTCTACCTCATAGACTTTCTCCACATGGTATTGAGGATGGAGCAGTTGAAAGCCTAAGGGACCATTATCTGTGAGGAGGAGCAGACCACTCGTATCGCGATCGAGGCGACCAAGAGGGTAGAGGTCTGGGTACTCTTGCTGGGGGTCCACTAGATCGATCACCGTTGGATGGTGGGCGTCTCTTTTGGCGGTCACGGCCCCGATTGGTTTATGGAGCATGTAGTAGTGGTGACGCGGTTCTTGAATGATCTGATCCCCTATTTGGATTTGTTGGAGTCCAGGGTCGATGTTTTGGGATAGCTTTTGAGCTGGTAGGTGATCGACCAAGATTTGCCTTCGGGCCAAAAGTTGTTTGATGTCTTTACGAGCGTACTGATGGTCTGCCATCAATTGATCTAATCTCATGGGAGCCTCTTTTTCTGAAATTCTTATCATCAGTGTATCATGAAAAGAAAAGGAAATCGAGTCAGAGAAAAGAAATGAATATGAAAACATTTACAACTAGCTGAACTGTGTTTTTTAGATAGGACTGTGGTATAATTGTTCAGTTAGAAATATTATTTAAAATTTTATAGAGGAAATCATGACAAAATTAAGAGAAGATATTCGTAACGTTGCGATCATTGCCCACGTTGACCATGGTAAAACAACCTTGGTAGACGAATTGTTGAAACAATCGCACACCTTGGATGAACGTAAAGAATTGCAAGAACGTGCAATGGACTCAAACGATCTTGAAAAAGAACGTGGGATCACGATCCTTGCTAAAAATACAGCCGTTGCTTATAACGGAACTCGAATCAATATCATGGACACACCAGGACACGCGGACTTCGGTGGAGAAGTGGAACGGATCATGAAAATGGTCGATGGGGTTGTATTGGTCGTTGATGCCTACGAAGGAACCATGCCTCAGACTCGTTTCGTATTGAAAAAAGCCTTGGAACAAGATCTTGTTCCGATCGTTGTAGTCAACAAAATCGATAAACCATCTGCTCGTCCAGAAGAAGTTGTAGATGAAGTTCTTGAACTCTTCATCGAATTAGGTGCGGATGATGACCAATTGGAATTCCCAGTTGTTTATGCATCAGCGATCAACGGAACCTCTTCACTTTCAGATGATCCAGCTGATCAAGAGCACACAATGGCACCGATCTTTGATACCATCATTGATCACATCCCAGCTCCAGTTGATAACTCAGATGAGCCCCTTCAATTCCAAGTATCCCTGCTTGATTACAACGACTTCGTTGGACGTATCGGTATCGGACGTGTCTTCCGTGGTACTGTAAAAGTTGGGGACCAAGTAACCCTTTCTAAATTGGATGGAACGACTAAGAACTTCCGTGTTACCAAACTCTTTGGTTTCTTTGGCTTGGAACGTCGTGAAATTCAAGAAGCTAAAGCAGGTGATTTGATCGCTATCTCTGGTATGGAAGATATCTTCGTTGGAGAAACCATCACACCGACAGACGCAGTTGAAGCTCTTCCAATCCTTCACATCGATGAGCCAACGCTTCAAATGACCTTCTTGGTCAACAACTCACCATTTGCTGGTCGCGAAGGGAAATGGGTAACCTCACGTAAAGTCGAAGAACGCTTGCAAGCGGAATTGCAAACAGACGTCTCTCTTCGTGTTGACCCAACTGATTCACCTGATAAATGGACCGTTTCAGGACGTGGGGAATTGCACTTGTCTATCTTGATTGAAACCATGCGTCGTGAAGGATACGAATTGCAAGTATCTCGTCCAGAAGTTATCATCAAAGAAATTGATGGTGTCAAATGTGAACCATTTGAGCGCGTACAAATCGACACACCAGAAGAATACCAAGGATCTGTTATCCAAAGCCTTTCTGAACGTAAGGGTGAAATGTTGGATATGATCGCAACTGGTAACGGTCAAACTCGTTTGGTCTTCCTTGTTCCAGCGCGTGGTTTGATTGGGTACTCAACTGAGTTCTTGTCAATGACACGTGGTTACGGAATCATGAACCACACCTTTGATCAATACTTGCCAGTGATTCCAGGAGAAATCGGTGGACGTCACCGTGGTGCTCTTGTTTCAATCGATAACGGAAAAGCAACCACTTACTCTATCATGTCTATCGAAGAACGTGGTACGATCTTTGTCAATCCAGGTACAGAAGTTTACGAAGGAATGATCATTGGGGAAAACTCTCGTGAGAACGACCTGACCGTAAACATTACGAAAGCCAAACAAATGACCAACGTTCGTTCAGCTACTAAGGACCAAACAGCGGTTATCAAGACTCCTCGTATCTTGACCTTGGAAGAATCTCTTGAGTTCTTGAACGACGATGAGTACATGGAAGTAACACCTGAATCTATCCGTTTGCGTAAACAAATCTTGAACAAAGCAGAACGCGAAAAAGCAAATAAAAAGAAAAAATCAGCAGCTGCTGAATAATACGGAAAGAAAGGAGAAGCAAAATGGTCTATTTTATCTTAGGGATTTTGATTCTCCTTTTTTACCTTTTTATGACCCCAAAAAGTATTCGTGGTACCTTAAACAGTGTCACAATGGTGGTCTTGATCGTCTCCATTATCGTACTGACTTGTCTCGCTATTTTTCAGATATTCCAACTACCGTCTGAGTTTTTTATCGGTGCCTTTCTCGCCTTTGTTGGCTACCTGGCTTTGGTGGATATTTCCAAAATGACGACCAAACAGAAAAAATAAACGCTGACGTGATTTTTAAAGCCCTTTGGGCTTTTTAATTTTGCTAAAAAAAGGTAAAATAGAGAGTGATAAAAATGGAGCGAAGAAATCATGAAATTTGTGAAACAATTTGAAAATAAAAAGGTTCTTGTATTAGGTTTGGCGAAGTCAGGCGAGTCAGCTGCCCGTTTGTTGGATCGCTTAGGAGCGATTGTGACCGTCAATGATGGCAAACCTTTTGAAGAAAATCCAGCAGCACAAAGTTTACTGGAAGAAGGGATTAAAGTTGTGACAGGAGGTCACCCTTTGGAATTGTTGGATGAAGACTTTGCGGTCATGGTAAAAAATCCGGGAATTCCTTATTCCAATCCGATGGTTGAAAAAGCGCTTGAAAAGGGCATTCCAGTCCTCACTGAGGTGGAATTGGCCTATCTGATTTCGGATGCGCCAATTATTGGGATTACAGGATCAAACGGAAAAACGACGACGACAACCATGATCGGGGAAGTCTTGACGGCTGCCGGCCAAGGTGGTTTATTGTCTGGGAATATCGGTTTTCCAGCTAGTCAAGTTGCACAAACAGCAACAGAAAAGGATGTTCTGGTCATGGAATTGTCTTCTTTCCAATTGATGGGAATTGAAGCCTTCCATCCAGAGATTGCAGTGATTACCAACCTCATGCCGACCCATATCGACTATCATGGTTCTTTTGAAAATTATGTAGCTGCCAAATGGAATCTTCAAAAGAATATGACAGAAAAAGATGTCATTGTCTTGAACTTCAACCAAGACCTGGCCAAGGAACTGGCGACAAAAACCAAGGCAAGTGTCCTTCCGTTTTCAACGGTCGAAAAAGTGGATGGGGCTTATTTGGAAGATGGACTTCTCAAGTTTAAGGGAGAAGTTGTTATGCGTGCAGATGAACTGGGCGTTCCAGGTAGTCACAATGTAGAAAATGCCTTGGCAACGATTGCAGTTGCAAAAGTCCGAGGAGTCGAGAATGAGGTCATTAAAGAAACCTTATCGGCCTTTGGAGGAGTGAAACACCGCCTTCAATATGTGGATGAGATTCAAGGTGTCAAATTCTATAATGATAGTAAATCGACCAATATTTTAGCAACACAAAAAGCCCTTTCTGGTTTTGATAACAACAAGGTGATCTTGATTGCAGGAGGGCTCGATCGTGGCAATGAATTTGATGAATTGGTACCTCACATTGCTGGTCTAAAGGAAATGGTGATTCTAGGGGAATCAGCTCCTCGAGTGAAACGCGCAGCAGATAAAGCTGGCGTCTCTTATGTTGATGCGGCAGATGTAGCGGATGCTACAAAGAAAGCCTTCGACTTGGCTAGCCCCGGAGATGTTGTCCTACTAAGTCCTGCCAATGCCAGCTGGGATATGTATCCGAATTTTGAAGTGCGTGGGGATGAATTCCTTGCTACAGTAAAAGGGTTGAAATAAGATGAAAAAAATAATGTTTACTGGTGGGGGAACCGTGGGACATGTGACCCTTAATCTCCTCTTGATTCCAAAATTTATCGAAGATGGATGGGAAGTCCATTATATTGGAGACAAAAAAGGAATCGAATACCAAGAGATCAAAAAGTCTGGCTTAGACGTGCGCTTCCATTCAATTGCAACGGGGAAATTGCGCCGCTATTTCTCTTTCCAAAATATGATGGATGTGTTCAAGGTGGCTTGGGGGACGCTCCAGTCCATTGCAATCCTGCTTCGTGTGCGCCCACAAGTTCTCTTCTCAAAAGGAGGATTTGTTTCTGTGCCACCAGTGATCGCAGCCCGACTCACGCGTGTTCCTGTCTATATCCATGAGTCCGATCTTTCTATGGGATTGGCCAATAAAATTGCTTATAAATTTGCTACCAAGATGTACACGACTTTTGAGCAAGCACATGGTTTGACAAAGAGTGAGCATATCGGTGCGGTAACCAAGGTCACAGATCATATTCCGCCAACTTCAGAAGTTTTAGAAGAAAAAACAAAAGGTTTCCGAAAAGACTTGCCGACCCTTCTCTTTGTCGGAGGATCAGCCGGTGCGCGTGTCTTTAATGAATTTGTGACAGAGCACAAAGCAGAGCTCTTGCAGCACTACAATATCATCAATTTGACGGGTGATTCAACATTGAATCAGGCTGAGGGTGGCTTGTATCGAGTGGATTATGTAACCGATCAGTATTTACCAATGCTCCAAAAGGCTGATTTAGTGGTGACTAGGGGTGGAGCCAATACCTTATTTGAGCTCTTAGCTATGAACAAACTCCATTTGATTGTACCGCTAGGAAAAGAAGCCAGCCGTGGCGATCAGATTGAAAATGCCCAATATTTTGTGGATAAAGGTTATGCAGAGCAATTGCAGGAAGATCAATTGACGCTCGAAACCTTCAATGAAACCATTCAAGAAATGTTGAAGCAAAGCCAAGTCTACCACCAAGCAATGGAAAAATCGACAGAACTCCTTTCACTAGACGATTTTTATGGCCTGCTTCAAAAAGATATCAGTAAGGGAAAAGATGACGGACGACAATAAAAAAACGCCAACGGATGACAAAATTACAGAATTGTCAGCCTGGCAAAAAAGAAACAAAGAATATTTAGAAAAAAAAGCGCTTGAAAAAGCGGAAGAAGCTGAAAAAGAGGAAACTGAAAGAGAAGAAGCACAAGAAGACGAAGACCTTTCAGAAAAAGAAACAGCTTCCGTCTCAGAGGAAGAATCTGACGAACGAAAAGAGTCCGAAGAAGAAGATGAATTTGAGGCCGAAGAGGATCCAGATGCGGATGGAGAAAGTTCAGAAGGAGAAGAGGATGATCCGGCTGTAGAGGAGCTAGATCCTTCAGAGAAGCAAGAGAAAAAGCCTTCATTCTTTAAAGGCTTAAAGACGAAAAAGCCAAAGAAGGAACCGACAGTGGCAAAACGCCATATCTATCGTGCCCTTCCGGTTATCGGAATCAGCTCGATTGTCGCCCTTCTCTCAATCTATTTTTTAAGTCCCTTGTCCACACAGAAAGTGATTGAATTTTCAGGGAACAAAGCGGTTGATCAGCAACTCTTGTATGAAAAAAGTCGCATCAAAGAAGAAGATTATACTCTGACGACCTTCCTTCATAAATCGGTCTATGAACAAAACATGAAAACGGCTAGTCCATGGATCAAAGAGGTTCACATGCATTATCAATTCCCGGTGACCTTTAAAGTCAATGTCGTGGAACACAAAGTGGTTGCCTATTATGTGACGGGAGAAGACCACTATCCAGTATTGGAAAATGGAGAAGTAGTGGAGACAGTAACTCCAGCTTCGGAATTGCCGTCCTCCTATATTAGCTTAAAATTCTCAGATCGAGAATTGGTTAGACAATTTGTCCAAGAAATGAAGTCTATTTCTTCTTCCATTACGGATAAAATTGTTTCGGTTGATCTGACACCGAGCAAGGTCACCAAGGATCTGGTGACCATCACCATGAAAAACGATAATAAAATCTTGGTGCCTGTTTCCCAAATTACCCGCAAGCTTCCTTATTATAAGGCCATTAGTAAGCAATTAGACGATGATTCCACCATTGATATGGAGGCTGGAGTATTCAGCTATAGTGAACAATCCATCGCAGATGCCAAAGAGCAAGCTGAAAAAGAAAAGGCTGAAAGTACAGAAAAGCAAGAAGAACATTCTGAGGAAGCAAGCCACGAACAGAATCAAGAACAGAATCCAGAAGGAGAGAATTCTTCTGGAAATGAGTAAAGCCCATAAATTATCTCAAATAATTGAAGAAAAAATGTCCATTTTAGGCTTCTTTGTGATATAATGAAGTTTGGATAGTTCCAACTAAAAGGGCTATAAATAGATGTAAAGTGAAAACAAATAAAGAGAGAGGACTGGTGTAATGGCTAGAGACGGCTTTTTTACAGGTTTAGATATCGGTACTAGTTCAATAAAAGTATTGGTGGCAGAACATGTCAATGGAGAAATGAATGTAATTGGAGTCAGCAATGCAAAAAGTGCTGGCGTCAAAGATGGAATTATAGTAGATATCGAAGCTGCTTCAAATGCAATTAAAAATGCAATCAGCCAAGCTGAAGAAAAAGCAGGGATTTCAATCAATCTAGTCAATGTTGGGTTGCCTGCAAACTTACTACAAATCGAAGCAACTCAAGGAATGATTCCAGTCACAAGTGATTCGAAAGAAATCACAGATGCAGATGTTGAAAATGTTGTCAAATCTGCACTCACAAAAAGTATGACACCGGATCGTGAAGTAATCACCTTCATTCCTGAGGAATTCACAGTTGATGGTTTCCAAGGAATTCGCGATCCACGCGGAATGATGGGGATCCGACTTGAAATGCGTGGCCTTCTTTATACAGGACCTCGTACAATCTTGCACAATTTGCGTAAAACCGTTGAACGTGCAGGCTTACAAGTTGAAAACATCATCATTTCACCGCTTGCGATGATCAAAACAGTCTTGAATGAAGGCGAACGTGAATTCGGAGCAACGGTGATCGATATGGGTGGTGGCCAAACAACGGTGGCATCTGTTCGTAGCCAAGAACTTCAATTTACAAATATCTATCAAGAAGGTGGCGATTATGTTACCAAAGATATTTCTAAAGTATTGAAAACTTCTCAAAAATTGGCAGAAGGCTTGAAGTTCAATTATGGTGAAGCCTATGTGCCATCTGCTGGAAACGAAGTCTTCCATGTAGAAGTCATCGGTGAAGTAGAGCCAGTTGAAGTGACTGAGAAGTATTTAGCTGAAATCATTTCAGCACGTATCAAACACATCTTTGAGCAAATCAAACAAGACCTTGAGAGAAGACATTTGTTGGATCTTCCTGGTGGTATTGTGATTATCGGTGGAGGTGCGATCCTTCCTGGTGTTGAAGAATTGGCTCAAGAAGTCTTTGGTGTAAATGTGAAATTGTTTGTTCCAAATCAAATTGGAATTCGCAATCCAGCTTTTGCCCATGTAATTAGCTTGTCTGAATATGCAGGCAATTTGACAGATGTGGATATTATTGCTCAAGCTGCAGTTCATGGAGACGAAGTCTTGCGTCAACAACCGATTCAATTTGATCGTCCAGTGCAACCACAAGTACAACCACAACCTGCTACTCCAGCACAACCGGTAGTACCTGCATACAATGCTGAGAAGATTGAATCTCCAGTGGATGCTCAAGAAATTCCAGCAGCAAGCAATGATAGCAAACAAGAACCAAAAACTACATTCACAGACCGAATGAAAAATTTGATCGGTAATATGTTTGATTAAGGAGTGTAAGTATTTATGACATTTTCATTTGACACAGCAGCGGCACAAGGTGCAGTAATTAAAGTAATCGGTGTCGGTGGCGGTGGCGGTAACGCCATCAATCGTATGATTGACGAAGGCGTTGCCGGAGTAGAATTCATCGCAGCTAATACAGATGTTCAAGCACTTTCAAGTGCTAAGGCTGAAACAGTTATCCAATTGGGTCCAAAATTGACTCGTGGATTGGGTGCTGGAGGTCAACCTGAAGTTGGTCGTAAGGCAGCTGAAGAAAGCGAAGAAGTGTTAACAGAAGCTTTGCAAGGTGCAGACATGGTCTTCATCACTGCAGGGATGGGTGGAGGATCTGGTACAGGTGCTGCACCAGTCATCGCTCGTATTGCTAAAGCTGTAGGTGCTTTGACAGTAGCAGTTGTCACTCGTCCATTCGGGTTTGAAGGTTCAAAACGTGGCAACTTCGCTATTGAAGGGATCAACGAACTTCGCGAACATGTAGATACATTGTTGATTATTTCTAATAACAACTTGCTTGAAATTGTAGACAAGAAGACACCGCTTCTTGAAGCCTTGAGTGAAGCAGATAACGTTCTTCGTCAAGGTGTTCAAGGGATCACTGACTTGATCACAAGTCCTGGATTGATCAACCTTGACTTTGCAGACGTGAAGACTGTTATGGAAAACAAAGGGAATGCCCTCATGGGTATTGGTGTTGGTAGTGGTGAAGAACGCGTTATCGAAGCGGCTCGTAAAGCCATTTACTCTCCACTTCTTGAAACTACAATTGATGGTGCAGAAGACGTGATCGTCAACGTAACAGGTGGTTTGGATATGACATTGATCGAAGCTGAAGAAGCTTCAGAAATTGTGAACCAAGCTGCAGGTCACGGAGTGAACATCTGGTTGGGTACATCTATTGATGAATCTCTTAAAGATGAAATCCGCGTGACGGTTGTTGCAACTGGTGTCCGTCAAGACAAGGTAGAACGCGTTAGCGGCATTGCTTCCTCACAACGTCCTTATAAAACAGGACCACGTGAACAACGCCCACAAGCTGCGCCATTTGACCGTGAATTTGATTTGAAACAAGATGTTGAATTGCCAACAACTCCAAGTCGTCCAGCGGTAGAACCAAACCGTGGCTCAGCCTTTGGTGATTGGGATATTCGTCGTGAGAATATCGTTCGCCAAACTGAACCAACATCAACACATCAAGTTGATCGTTACGTAGATTCATCTTCAGATGATGATGAATTGGAAACACCACCATTCTTCCGGAATCGTTAATCATGAATCTGGTAGAGAATGCTGATCTTGTTCGGCAACAAGTAGAAACAGCAAGAAACAAAGCTAACCGTCAAGATCAAGTTAATGTGATAGCTGTCACCAAGTATGTGGATGTTGCTACAACAGAAGCACTGGTGAAAACAGGTATCCAACATATCGGTGAAAATCGTGTTGATAAATTCCTAGAAAAGTATCAAGCTCTAAAAGAGTATGATCTCACTTGGCACTTGATTGGGAGCCTCCAACGGCGGAAAGTAAAAGACGTGATCAATCTCGTCGATTACTTTCATGCCTTGGATTCGGTGAAGCTGGCTCAAGAAATTCAAAAGCGAGCAGAACACCCGATCAAGTGTTTCCTCCAAGTGAACATTTCTGGAGAAGAAAGTAAGCATGGATTTGCACCCGATGAACTGGATGATGTTTTAGCGGAAATCGCACAGCTGGACAAAATTGAAATTGTTGGTTTAATGACGATGGCTCCTTTTGAGGCTAGTCAAGAAGAGTTGCAGGATATTTTTTCAAAAACTCACCAACTTCAGAAACAACTAGAAAAGAAACAATTAAAAAATATGCCTTTTTCAGAACTAAGTATGGGTATGAGTCGTGACTTTGAAGTAGCCATTGCGAACGGAGCGACTTATGTAAGAATTGGGACATCATTTTTTAAATAGGAAAGAACTATGTCATTAAAAGATAAATTTAACAACTTTATTGACTACTTCACAGAAGACGGTGAAGAAGTAGAAGTTCGCGAGGCAAAAGCAGCTGGGGCGGAAACACAACCAGTTCCACAGCCACAGCCGACTCCTCAAGTGACTTCTCCACGTCCACAGATTAGTCAAAGAGAACCAGTAAAACCAAAACCGACTCCTGTCGCCCCTGTTACGACTCCAGTGTCTACAGCGGCTGTGAAGGAACCTGTTTCAACAACGAAAAGTTCATCTGAAAATATTACGCGCTTGCATGAACGTCAACGTGAATTGGCTGCTAAGCGTGCGAATACAGATGAAAAGATTACCATCGATGTACGCTATCCCCGCAAATACGAGGAAGCGACTGAAATTGTTGATCTATTACTATCTAATGAGAGTATCTTGATTGACTTCCAATATATGACAGAAGTACAAGCACGTCGTTGTTTAGATTATTTGGATGGAGCTCGTTATGTTTTAGCGGGAAATCTTCGTCGTGTGGCAAGTACCATGTACTTGTTGACTCCGATTAATGTAGTTGTTAACGTTGAAGATATTCGCCTTCCAAATGATGTGGAAGTAACAGAATTTGACTACGATATGAAACGTAATCGTTAAAATGATTATTTTTCAATATCTATCAAATATCATTCAAATCTATTCCATCATTCTAGTCATCTATGCCTTGCTTGCTTGGTTCCCTGGGGCGCCTCAGAGTACTCTCGGACAAATGGTTCACCGCCTAGTTGAACCATTTTTGAGCCTTTTTAGAAAGTTACCCTTGCAGGTGGGAGGTTTAGATTTCACAGTTTGGATAGCACTTTTGGTTTTGAACCTGATGAATCAGTTATTAGCCCGCTTGTTCCTACTTTTGATTGGATAGAATATGATGGGACAGAAAGAGATTTACCAACATTTCAATCGCGAAGATCACGAATTTATTGATCGTTGTATTGAATTGTCTGAAAGAGTGGTGGAACGCTATTCTGTTGAGGTGACGGGCTTTTTAAACCCTCATCAGGTCACTATTTTACGAAATGTCGCGGCAAGCTACCAATTACAGGTCTTTGTTTCTAGTGATGAGCAGAAAATGGAGTATGCCAAGGTTATTGTTGCTCCGGATTATTACCAATTAGATCCAAGTGACTTTGATCTGGCCTTATTGGAAATGGTCTATGCTTCAAAATTTCATCACTTGACCCATTCCCAGGTACTGGGGACCATTGTTCACCAATTAGGTGTGGAGCGCAAGTCCTTTGGAGATATTCTAACGAGTGATGGAAAGATCCAAGTATTTGTTGAACAGCGTTTTGTTCACTATTTTATGGATCACATCCAGAAAATTTCTCGGGTACCTGTTAAGCTGAGGGAAGTTCCTCTCTCTGAACAAATGATCGTAGAGGAAGAAAGCCAGCAGCGAGATATTCTCGTGTCGAGTTATCGGTTAGATAAGGTGATTGCTGGGACCTTCAAGCTTTCGCGTTCACAAGCTAGTCAGTTGATTAGTTCTGGTTTAGTGAAAGTTAACTATGCGACTAATTCCAATGTTAGCTATGCTGTAGGTTTGAATGATTTAGTCAGTGTTCGACGCTTTGGGCGTCTTAAAATTGTTTCTGAAAATGGTATTTCAAAGAGTGGAAAATATAAAGTAACTGTTGAAGTACTCTTAAGTAAAAAATGAGGAGGAGTTATGGCTCTTACTGCTTTAGAAATTAAAGATAAAACTTTTGGCGTTAAATTTAGAGGGTATGATGCGAACGAAGTAGAAGAATTTCTAGATATCGTTGTTCGCGATTATGAAGATCTTGTTCGTTTAAATCATGATCAAGAAGCAAAAATTCAAGCTCTTGAAGAACGCTTAAACTATTTTGATGAAATGAAAGATTCATTGAGTCAATCTGTTTTGATTGCACAAGATACTGCGGAACGTGTCAAACAAGCCGCTAACGAACGTTCTGAAAATATTGTTCGTCAAGCTGAACAAGATGCACAGCACTTAGTGGATGAAGCAAAACAAAAAGCAAATGAAATCCTTCGTCATGCAACGGATAATGCCAAGAAGGTTGCCGTTGAAACAGAGGAATTGAAGAACAAGACACGCGTCTTCCATCAACGTTTGAAATCAACCATCGAAAGCCAATTGAGCATTATCGATACACCTGAATGGGATGAAATTCTTCGTCCAACAGCTATGTACATTCAAACAAGTGATGAAGCTTTCCGTGAAATTGTGGAAAAAGCTTTGGGTGAATCAGTTCACCATCATCATGCAGAAGATGATAACATTGATTTGACTCGTCAATTCTCTCCAGCTGAAATCGAAGAATTGCAAAAACGCATCGAAGCTGCTAATTTAGAATTGGGTGCAACACAAGCGTTTGAAGGTTTGAATGAAAAAGTTCAATCCGCTTTAGAAGAAGCAGAGCACGCTCGTCATGAAAATGAGGAAGTCTTTGAGGTTGAGGAAACTGTTCAACCAGAAGATGATGCAAATCGTGAATCTGTCAATATTTTATAATTTTGTAAAAACAGGTCCATTAATGATAGGTCTAGCGAGCAGATGATGGTGGAAGATCTGCACTCCCTCTTAATGGATGATCCTTTTACAGTATTCGTTCTGAACCCTTGAGTAAGAACGGACGTTTCCCTCGTTACGGGATGAGAGGAGAAGGTCGCTTGCGACTTCTCGAACAAAGGTGGTACCACGAGCAATCGTCCTTTTTAGGATGCTCGTGTTTTTTTTTATAGCTTTTAAATCAATAAGGAGACACAATGAAACTCAAAGAAACATTGAATCTTGGGAAAACAGCTTTTCCAATGCGGGCTGGGCTTCCAACGAAAGAACCAGTTTGGCAAAAAGAATGGGAAGATGCAAAATTGTATCAACGCCGTCAAGAGTTGAATGAAGGAAAACCGCATTTTACGCTTCATGATGGCCCTCCCTATGCTAACGGAAATATTCACGTAGGGCATGCCATGAACAAGATCTCAAAAGATATCATTGTTCGTTCTAAGTCTATGTCAGGTTTTTATGCACCGTACATCCCAGGTTGGGATACCCATGGTTTGCCAATTGAGCAAGTCTTGGCTAAACAAGGTGTGAAACGTAAAGAAATGGACTTGGTTGAGTACCTGAAACTCTGCCGTGAATACGCTCTTTCTCAAGTAGATAAACAACGCGAAGACTTTAAACGCTTAGGTGTTTCAGGTGATTGGGATCATCCGTATGTAACCTTGACGCCTGACTATGAAGCAGCGCAAATCCGCGTCTTTGGTGAAATGGCCAATAAAGGCTATATCTACCGTGGGGCTAAGCCAGTTTACTGGTCTTGGTCTTCTGAGTCAGCTCTTGCTGAAGCGGAAATTGAATACCATGATTTGGTATCAACGTCTCTTTACTATGCGAACAAAGTTAAAGATGGTAAGGGTGTCCTAGATACAGACACTTACATCGTTGTCTGGACAACAACTCCATTTACTGTTACAGCTTCTCGTGGATTGACGGTGGGTGCAGAGTTTGATTATGTCGTAGTGAAACCTGCTGGATCTGACCGCAAGTATGTCGTAGCATCTGAGCTTTTGTCAAGTCTTTCTGAAAAATTCGGTTGGGAAAATGTTGAAGTCCTTGCTACTTACCAAGGGAAAGAATTGAACCATATTATCACAGAGCACCCATGGGATACGGAAGTTGATGAATTGGTGATCCTTGGTGAGCATGTAACCCTTGATTCAGGTACCGGTATCGTCCATACGGCTCCTGGTTTTGGTGAGGATGACTACAATGTAGGAATTGCAAATGGCCTCGAAGTAGCCGTTACGGTTAACGAACGCGGTATTATGATGGAGAATGCTGGTCCTGATTTTGCAGGTCAATTCTACGACAAGGTTGTACCAACTGTTATTGAGAAACTTGGCGATTTACTTCTTGCTCAAGAAGAAATCTCTCACTCCTACCCATTTGACTGGCGTACGAAAAAACCAATCATCTGGCGTGCCGTGCCACAATGGTTTGCTTCTGTTTCAAAATTCCGCCAAGAAATCTTGGATGAAATTGAAAAAGTAAAATTCCACTCAGAATGGGGGAAAGTCCGTCTTTACAACATGATTCGTGACCGTGGTGACTGGGTCATCTCTCGTCAACGTGCATGGGGAGTTCCACTTCCAATCTTCTACGCTGAAGATGGTACACCAATCATGACAGCTGAAACCATCGAACATGTAGCTCAACTCTTTGAAGAGCACGGATCAATCGTCTGGTGGCAACGTGATGCCAAAGACCTCTTGCCAGAAGGATTTACCCATCCAGGTTCACCAAATGGTGAGTTCAAAAAAGAAACAGATATCATGGACGTCTGGTTCGACTCAGGTTCATCATGGAATGGGGTCGTGGTTAACCGTCCAGAACTCAAATACCCAGCAGATCTTTACCTAGAAGGTTCAGACCAATACCGTGGTTGGTTCAACTCATCACTCATCACATCTGTGGCAAACCATGGCGTAGCGCCTTATAAACAAATCTTGTCACAAGGTTTCGCCTTGGATGGTAAAGGTGAGAAGATGTCTAAATCTCTTGGGAATACCATTGCTCCAAGCGATGTTGAAAAACAATTTGGTGCGGAAATCTTGCGTCTCTGGGTAACAAGTGTTGATTCAAGCAACGACGTACGTATCTCTATGGATATCTTGAGCCAAGTCTCAGAAACTTACCGTAAGATCCGTAATACCCTTCGTTTCTTGATTGCTAACACATCTGACTTTAATCCAGCTGAGGATGCAGTCGCTTATGAAGAACTTCGTTCTGTTGATAAGTACATGACCATCCGCTTTAACCAACTTGTTAAGACTATTCGTGACGCTTATGCAAACTTCGAATTCTTGACGATTTATAAGGCTTTGGTTAACTTTATCAATGTTGATCTGTCAGCCTTCTACCTTGATTTTGCCAAAGATGTTGTCTACATCGAAGGTGCGAAATCTCTTGAACGCCGTCAGATGCAAACAGTCTTCTATGACATCCTTGTGAAGATCACTAAACTCTTGACGCCAATTCTTCCTCACACTGCTGAAGAAATCTGGTCATACCTTGAGTTTGAAGCAGAGGATTTTGTTCAATTATCAGAATTGCCAGAAGCAGAAACGTTTGCCAACCAAGAAGAAATCTTGGATACTTGGTCAGCCTTCATGGACTTCCGTGGTCAAGCTCAAAAAGCCTTGGAAGAAGCACGTAATGAAAAAGTGATCGGTAAATCACTAGAAGCTCACTTGACAGTTTATCCAAATGAAGTGGTGAAAACTCTTCTTGGAGCTGTTGATAGCAATGTCGCCCAACTCTTGATTGTCTCTGAATTAACCATCGCAGAAGGAGCAGCTCCAGAAGGAGCAGTTAGCTTTGAAGATGTTGCCTTCACTGTTGAACGTGCAGCTGGTGAAGTTTGTGACCGTTGCCGTCGTATCGATCCAACAACTGCAGAACGCCACTACCACGCAACCATCTGTGATCACTGTGCAAGCATTGTCGAAGAGAACTTTGCGGACGCAGTCGCAGAAGGATTTGAAGCAAAATAATAAGAAGTGAAAAATCGCAGGGAGAGAGTCTCCTTGCGACTTTTCAATAAAGAGGAAGTTATGTGGTACCAGAAAGAATTTAAGGAACTAGAACTGAAAGAGTTTTACGAGATCGTTCAGCTGCGATTAGAGACCTTTGTCGTGGAACAAACTAGGATCTACAATGATCTCGATGATATTGATTATCGATCTATCCATCTTTTTCATCAAAATAGGGAAGGACGTGTGGATGCTTATGCTCGCATATTCGCAACGGGACTGACGATTCATTTTGGCAGAGTGGCTGTTTCCAAAGGTAGCCGTGGTCAAGGACTAGGAAAGGCTATGGTAGAGCAAATTTTGGACCTGTGTGAACAGAGATTTCCTGGACGGGCCATTGAAATTGAGGCTCAAGAACAGGTGGTCGGCTTGTATGAAAAATTAGGTTTTTAAACGGTGAGCAAGCCCTTTATCTTGGCTTCTACCCCTCACGTAAAAATGATCTTTCAGAAATAAAGAATCCTTTCATCTCATAATCGAGGTGAAGGGATTTTTTTGGAAAAAGATAGCAAAGAAAAAAGTAAGGCAAATTGGCCTTACTTAGTAATTGGAAAGGAAATTTCAATTAGTTTATCGGAGTAGAGGGTTTTAATAGCGGATTGATCAATGTTTTGAAGATCAATCTTACGTTTTAAAAAGAACTCACGAATTAATTCTACTTCAGTTTCACGAATAGCACGGTGTTTGTTACTGATCAATAATTCATAGTGGGTTGGGGCTTGTGTAAAAACAACATCAGTATTGCCCGCGGAATAAACCTCGACAAGCAAGGCGTCAGTGCTGGCAAGTTGGCTCTTGACCAGTGCAGCATGACTATTGGTGGTATTAATGAGCTTCATATGAGTTCCTCCTGACCTCTATCTTCATTTATTATAGCACTTTTTTTTATTTTGTGAAAGAAGTCCTTTAGTTTTTATGGGCAATTTTCCACTGTTCAATGCCCCATTTATGGCTGCCACGTTTGAGTTTTTCAATCGCTTCCTCTACTGGAAACCAAGAGAGATTGTTAAAATCTTCCAGTGGTTTTTGAGTTTCTGTATAGTCGACGACTTCATAAATATAGGCAGGATTGTAGAAGTAGGTATCCCGGTGGCTAGAATAAAAATACTCGTCTGCTTGGCCATAGTATTGCCCTAAAATAGCGGTAAAGCCTAATTCTTCGATTAGTTCCCGTTTCAGAGCTTGCAAGTGATCTTCACCCGCCTCGATTTCCCCGCCAGGTAAGAACCAAGCCCCATTAGGAGCTTGAACGAGGATGATCTGATCCTGGTCCTTATTGGAAATAACAGCGTAGACACCGTAGCGGTTCACATACGCAACATCTTGTTTCTTTTCACCAAAACTTGGAATGGTCATGGTTTTCTCTTTTCTTATTTTTTCATCATTATATCATATTTTTTAGCAAAAATCTGGAGGAAAAAAAAAAGAGAGTGGGACAAAAGTCCTAGCCTCTCAATTGTTTTTGGATTGTTGATCAAGACGCAGTGGTTGAGTGGGCTCTACTACGCTGATTTCATCAGCTTTTACAGCCCTACTCAACTGTGCGGAG